>CAZZZI010000018.1:14072-35695 GCA_964658415.1 uncultured Sphingomonas sp.
ATGGACACCCTCACCCGCATACGCGCCTTCATCGACGTCGTCGAAGCCGAGGGTTTTTCGGCCGCCGCCCGCAAGACCGGACGTTCCAAGGCGCTGCTGTCGAAATATGTGCGGGAACTCGAGGACGAACTCGGCGCGCTGTTGCTCAATCGCACCACCCGCCAGTTCTCCATGACCGAGGCCGGCCATACCTATTTCCGCACCGCTTCCGATATCCTCAAGGAAATCGACAATCTCGCCGACCTCGTGCGGGAAAACAACGTGCAGCTGAAGGGCCGCCTGAAGGTCTCGGTGCCACGGACGTTCATGGATGCCGAGGTCGGGCAGTCGCTGATCGACTTCGCCAAGGAGAACCCGGATCTCTCGTTGGAAATCGCTGCGGAGGATCGCTTCGTCGACCTGATCGAAGAAGGCTTCGACGTTGCCGTGCGCGTCACCAAGCTCGAGGATTCCGGCATGATCGCCAGGAAGATCTCGAATTTTCGTGTTCACATCTGCGCGACCCAGGAGTTTCTCGATCGGCACGAACCGCTGGAGCATCCGAGCGATCTGTCCCGGCTCCCCTTCATCATCGACACCAACAACCGCGCCCAGGGCAGTATCCGCTTCTGCAATGCCGACAGCACGTGGTTCAACGTTCCCGTGACGGGACCGATGGAGGTCAACAGCCCGCATGCGACGCTGCGCGCGGCCCTCGCCGGCATCGGCTTTGCCATCGTTCCCGACTTCATCGCCCGCAAAAGCATCGAGAGCGGCGCGTTGGTCACCCTTTTCAACGACTACGTACCCACGGATCGCGGCATCTACGCCGTCTACCCGCATCGCCGCTACCTTCCGGCGAAGGTCCGCATCTTCGTCGATTACCTCCACAACTGGTTCAAAATCAACGGATAGCGTCCGGGCGCAAGACGAGCCGGTCCCAATTCTGTCTCATTTCTTCCCGAAGTTAAGCCATGAACGATGACAAGCGATGTGCCGAGGGCTCATGAGAAAAACTTCCCTCCTGCTCGGCACGGCGCTGTCTCTGGCACCCGCGGCTGCATTCGCCCATCCTCACATCTTTGTCGAGGCGCGGTTGGAGGTGGTGGCTGGCGACGACGGAAACGTCAAGGAGCTGCAGAATGTCTGGCGTTTCGACGAGGTTTTCTCCTCGTCGGTGCTGATGGACTTCGACAAGAACACGAACCTGAAGCTGGACCCCGACGAACTGACGGCTGTCGGAAACACGGTCCGCGATTCGCTGGCCGACTACGATTACTACGTGAACATGTCGTTGAACGGAAAGGTGATCAAGGTGAACAAGCCTGATGTCATTCACGTCGATTACAAGGACGGTCAGCTCCTGATGTTCTTCAAGGTTTCGCCGGCCGAACCCATGCCGATGAAAGGCAACCGCCTGTCCTTCGGCATCTACGACCCGACGCTCTATACGTCGATCGACTTCCCGACCGACAAGGATCTCGTGACGATGGGCACAGCCTTCCAGTCCTGCACCACCAAGGTGGTGCGTCCGGACCCGGACGAAGTCATCGCCGAGAACAAGACCTCGCTCACCGACGCCTTCTTCAACGACCCGACGGGCACGACGATGTCGAAGCTGTTTGCGACGCGGATCGACGCCCAATGCTGAGCCGCCGTCGCCTGGCACTGACCGCGCTTGCAGCCGTTGCCCTGATCTCTGCCACGGGCTTTGCGCACGCCACCGGTTCGCCGCTTGGTATTGGCACCGCCGAACCGAGCTTCCAGCCCATCGGCGGCCCCCTCGCCCCGATTTTTCTATATGTGAACTACGAGCAGCAGGCGTTCTACCGGGCGCTGACGCAATCGATCTCCGCCATGCGCAAGGACCCGCTTCAGCTGTGGACGCTGGTTGCCCTGTCCTTTGCCTACGGCGTCTTCCACGCCGCCGGGCCCGGGCATGGCAAGGCCGTGATCTCGTCCTACATGGTCGCCAACGAGATCGAATTGAAGCGCGGCATCGCCATCTCCTTCATCTCCGCCTTCGTTCAGGGCATCGTCGCCATCCTCGTCGTCGCCACCGCCTATTTCGTGCTGCGCGGCAGCGGCATCACCATGACGCAGGCGACCAATACGATGGAGATCACCTCCTTCGTGATGGTCATCCTCTTCGGTACCTGGCTGCTGTTCCGCAAGCTGCGCTCGATGATCCGCGCCATGCCGGCGCGCCGCATGGCGGTTGCAACGCCGGCGGGCCCGATCAGCGTCGCCCTGTTCGACAGCGGCACCTTTGCGCGGAACGATGCTGCGGCGTCGTCGGCCGGCACGTTCAGCTGCGATGCTCCCGTCGATGGCACGGCCGGACTGGTCTGCGACGACTGCGGTCGCTCCCACCTACCGGATCCGTCGCTGCTGGCAGGCGAGAATTTCAATGTCCGCGAGGCCTGGTCGGCCATCGCAGCCGTCGGCCTTCGCCCCTGCTCCGGCGCACTGCTGGTGATGACCTTCGCGATGCTCAACGGGCTTCTGCTCGGCGGCGTGCTATCGGTGGCCGCCATGTCGCTCGGCACGGCCATCACCGTATCGGTGCTGGCCATCATGGCGGTCGGTGCCAAGGGCCTCGCCATGCGCCTTGCAGGCCCCGGCTCGACCAAGGCCGCCTGGACCGGCAACGGCATAGAGATATCGGGCGCCGTTCTTGTCATCCTCGCGGGGATTGTCCTGCTCGGCGCTTCGCTGCAAACCTGACGCCGTCAGGGACGGTGGCGTCGCTGGTATCGGGCGCGCAGCCAGAAGATCAGGAAAAAGCAGAGGATGACGGCGGCACCGAAAGCGGTCGCCAGCCAGGGCGAGAAATTGCCCAGCCACAGCACCGCATCTGGCATCAGATAGAGCACCGTGCCCGCGCCCAGCAGAATGATGGCTGCGGCGATGGCTGACGATCGGCTTTCCGACTTTTTATCGGTCAATCGGGGTATCCTTTGCAGGCGCTGGGGTGCCGCGACGCCTCGGGAGCCTTGCGATGGCCGACCGCCCTCACGGGCGATCCGGCCTTGTCAGCCGACGGGTGTCAGGCCTTGAGCGCAGCGGCTTCCGCAGCCAGCTTGGTGATGCCCGCCCAGTCGCCGGCGGCGACCAGTTCCTTCGGCGCCACCCAGGAGCCGCCGACGCAGATGACGTTCGGCGACGACAGATAGTCGCGGGCATTCTTCAGCGATACGCCGCCCGTCGGGCAGAACATCGTGCCTGCCAGCGGCGACGACAGCGCCTTCAGGTATCCGGCGCCCCCGGCCTGCTCGGCCGGGAAGAACTTCAGCACCTGGTAGCCTTCCTCGCGCAGCGCCATGACCTCGCTGGCCGTTGCCGCGCCCGGCAGGAGCGGCACGCTCGACTGGCGGGCGACATCGAGCAGTTCCTGCGTCGTGCCGGGGCTGACGATGAATTTCGAGCCGGCTTCGACAGCGGCTTCCCAATGGGCGACGTTGAGGATCGTGCCCGCACCGACTTCGGCACCTTCGACTTCGTCGGCCACGGCGCGTACGGCGTCGAGGGCTGCGGCCGTGCGCATGGTGATCTCGATGGCCTTCAGGCCGCCGGCCACGAGCGCCCGGGCAAGCAGCACCGCCGACTTGACGTCGTCGACGATCAGCACCGGAACGACCGGCGCGAACCGCAGGATGGTAAGAAGCTTTTCGGTTTTTTCACCCATCGCCGGCACTCCTGAAAACGATTGAATTTGCAACTTCGATAACCTTCCTCACCGGCCTTGTCGAGACAAAAGCGGGCAAGTCGCAGGCCCGGATAGGAAATGCCGTGCACATCGGCTAAGCTGCCCGCCATCGCGCGGAGCCGGGGAAATAGAATTGCATGGCCAAAGAAATTGAACGGAAATTCCTGGTCCGGCATGACGGTTGGCGGGGTACCGTGGTGGAAACGATCAGGCTGCGACAGGCCTATATTGCGTCGATGGAAGACCGCTCCGTTCGCGTCAGGCTGGCCAACGACACCACAGCGACGCTGACGGTGAAGATCGGCAAGCACCTGATGCGGGACGAATTCGAATACGCCATCCCGGTCGCCGACGCCGAGGAACTCATGGCGACCGCCGTCGGTGTGTCCATCGTCAAGACGCGCCACAAGATCCCCTATAACGGCTTCGTCTGGGAGGTCGACGTCTTCGACGGCCTGCACGAGGGATTGACGATTGCCGAGGTGGAGATGCGGCGCGAGGACGATAATCCGGATCTGCCGGATTGGCTGGGCGAAGAGGTGACCGGCCAGCACCGCTATTCCAACCAGGCGCTCGCCATGCGCTTCGAAGAGGCCGAGCCAGCTCTCTAACCGCAATCGGTCCGGACGTCGGCATTGCCGTCGCAAATCGAGATTGCACGAAACGGCCGGAGGCTGTATTTCGACCCGATGACCGACATCGCCTCAACCACGCCCCTGGGCGCCAGCCCCTTTCTGGTGGCCGCGCTCTACCATTTCGCCGATTTTTCGCGCTTTGCGTCCCTGCGCGAACCGCTGCAGACGCTGTGCGAGGACCAGGGCGTCAAGGGCACGCTGTTGCTCGCCCACGAAGGCATCAACGGCACCATCGCCGGCACGGACGCCGGCGTTTCGACCGTGCTTGCCTTCCTGCGCGCCATGCCGGAATTCAGCCGGTTGGAGCACAAGGAGAGCCGTGCTTCGAAGATGCCCTTCGTGCGCATGAAGGTGAAGCTGAAGAAGGAAATCGTCACGATGGGCGTCGAGGATATCGACCCCAACACCATCGTCGGCACCTATGTCGCGCCACAGGACTGGAACAGCCTGATTTCCGATCCCGACACCATCCTCATCGATACCCGCAACGACTACGAGACGGCGATCGGCGTGTTCAAGGGCGCCGTCGATCCGAAGACCAAGACGTTTCGCGAGTTTCCCGAATGGGTGCGCCAGAACGCCGGGCTTCACAACAAGCCGAAGATCGCCATGTACTGCACCGGCGGCATCCGCTGCGAAAAGGCGACGGCCTTCATGAAGCAACAGGGCTTCGACGAGGTGTATCATCTGAAGGGCGGCATCCTCAAATATCTCGAGGAAGTACCCGAGGAAGAAAGTCTCTGGGAAGGTGCCTGCTTCGTCTTCGACGAGCGCGTCTCGGTCGAACACGGCCTCAGGGAGGGCGACCACAAGCTCTGCCACGCCTGCCGCACGCCGATCACGGCGGAGGAAATTGCCTCACCCTTCTACGAGGCCGGCGTCTCCTGCAGCCAGTGCTACGATGCAAGGACGGAAAGCGACCGCGAGCGGTTCCGCGAGCGCCAGCGCCAGATCGAACTCGCCCGCAAGACCGGCCGCGCCCATCGAGGCTAGGCAGAGGCTTGCTAGGAGGCGATCCGTTCCCCACCGTCTTTTGAATGGAGAAGCTCGTCCCGATAGCGTTTGCTGATCTCCACGGCATTCATCGGCTTGCCATGGAAGTAGCCCTGCAACTCGTCGCAGCCGAACAGGCGCACGGCAATCCCCTGCTCCTCGGTCTCGATGCCCTCGGCCGTCACCGGGATATCCAGCGAGCGGGCAAGCGCCACGGTTGCTTGCAGCATGTCGCGGGCACTCTTGCTTTCCAGCACGCCCATTGTCAGCGACTTGTCGATCTTGATGCGGTCGAAGCCGAACTGGCGGAGATAGCCGATCGAAGAGAAGCCGGATCCGAAGTCGTCGAGCGCCACCTTGACGCCAAGCGCCTTCAGCCGCTCGATCGCCACGCGTATCCGTTTCGGGTTCTGGATGATGTAGCCTTCGGTGATCTCAAGCGTGACGCGCTCCGGCTCGATCTCCGTCTGCTTCAGCACATAGCGGACGTAGTCGGAAAACGCAGGATTGCGGAACTGGCTCGGCGAGACGTTGACCGCGACACGCAAGCCGGGCCAGCCGATCGCAGCCTCGCAGGCACGCCGGAGGACCAGCAGTCCCAGCCCCTCGATCAGGCCTGACGTTTCGGCGACCGGAATGAAGACTTCCGGGGAGATCGGCCCGTAGCCGGGACGCTCCCAGCGCACGAGCGCTTCGACGCCAATCATCGCATGGGTCGTCGCATCGACAAGCGGCTGGTACACGACGCCAAGCGTTTCCCCCTCGATCGCGGCGCGGAGATCGAGTTCCATCGCATTGCGGCCTTCACGGTCGGTATCCATGTCGCTGTCGTAGCACATCATGCGCGAGCGGCCGGCTTCCTTGGCCTTGTACATCGCAAGGTCGGCGCGTCGCACCATTTCCTCGCGGCCGACACGTCCCTCCGGAGACATGGCGATGCCGATGCTGGCACCGACCACGATGACGCGGCGGCCGATTTCCAGCGGCTCCGACAGGAAATCGAGCACCTGTTCGGCAAGGCCGAGGGCCGGTCCGTCATTCAGGTCCTCTCCGGGGAAAGCGACGGCAAACTCGTCGCCGCCAAGCCGCGCGAGAATGGCATTTTCCGGAACGAGCACCCGGAGACCTGCGGCAACTGCGCGGATCAGCTGGTCGCCCGTCCCATGACCGTAGGAATCGTTGATCTCCTTGAAGCCGTCGAGATCGATATAGAGAAGCAGCACGTTGCTGCGCACGACAGACGCCTGTTCGATCAGCTGGTCGACACGCAGCCGCATGCCTTCCCGGTTGAGGAGCCCCGAAAGACGGTCGTGAAGCGCCGCATCGCGCGCTGCCGCTTCCTCGGCCCGCAGCCGCTTGTTGGCGAGCGACCCGAGGATCAGCAGCACCACGAAAAACAGGCCCACCAGCCCCAGCGCGCCTGCCACCAGCGGCCGTGCCTGCTGATAGCTCATGTCGCCGGGAATGCTGGACTGCCAGACCATCTTGCCGAGCGTCCGGCCGAGCGGATCGACGACGGGCACGGAAAAGTCGGCTGCCACCCCCGGCGCGACGAAGCGCAGGCCGTTGACGACATAGTTTGCCGCCATCGTCCTGATCTTGCCGGCGTCGAGGTGGCGAACGAAAATGAGATAGCGGCGCTGGCCTGGCGACGCGGTCACGGCCCCGGACTTCTGCCGCACCAGCGCCACGCCGGCCACCGCCGGGCCGTTGCTGGTGTCGATGAAGCCGGCAGCTTCCGGCAGTTCCCCTGCCGGCGCGACCCGCGCGGTATCGAGCAACGACCACACTGCGGGATCCAGCAGTTTGTTCACGGGTTCAACGAGCGGCTTGCCGTCCTGGTAGGCGATGATGGTCTTGCCGCTGTCGTCGACGACAACAGCCATGTCGAAAAGCGCGGAGTTAGCCGACATCTCGCCGTAGTTGCTGACCACCCAGTTCATGCCATCGGCCGCGTAGACGTATTTCGCAGCGTCGTCCCACGCGGCATAGTCGTTCAGCGTTGCCTTCAGCTGGCTCTGGAATGTCTTCAGCGCACCGGTCGTCGTCTCGAAGGAGCGTTCCTCGTCGAGCCGGTTGGAATAGTCGGCGACCCTGGCCACGGCCGTAAGCACCATCAGCGTGACGACGGCAACGATCAGGGCAAACGAAAACAGCACGGCCATCACGATCGAATGACGGCCGAGCCCAATATCCCGATGAAATAGTTTCGAAAACGCGCCCATACGGCACTCCTTGGGCGCGGAATAGCAGAAGAGGTCTTCAAGAACCGTTAAGGGCATCTAAATCAGCAGTCGAGCGTCCACTTTTTCACAACCTTTTGCTGATTATTTCGACGTGCCACTCAACGCCGCTCTGCCAGAGCCGGTGGGGATGCGTGGCTGCAGATCGCCTGTGCGAACGCAGTCAGGGCAGCCGAAAGGCTCGCTCTCTGCGTGGCGTCCTCGAGCACCAGACGCTGTTCCGCCGCCGTCTTGCCGAGCAGCGGAACCCGGAGGAACGCTTCCGCCACCATCCGGCACGACATCGTCCTGAGGACCTCGTCCAGCTGCGCCAGCACGTGGTCGCCGCGATGCGACGCATGGGCGATCATGACGGGCTTGCCGGGCACCTCTTCGCGCGACACCAGCCAGTCCAGCGCGTTTTTCAGGCCGCCGGGAATGCCATGGGCATATTCCGGGCAGGCGACGATCAACCCATCCGCCGCGCCGACCTTTTCCGCAAGGGCGACGACGCCGTCGGGCGTCGCCCTTCCCTCGCGATCCGGATTGAAGATTGGCAGGTCGCCGATCGCCTCCGAGATCTCGATGACGACCCCGTCCGGCGCATTATTCCGCAACGCCTCCAGCAGCAGCCGGTTGCTGGAAGCGCGCCGCTGGCTGCCACAGAGGGCGTAGAGAAACAGGCCATCCGCCATGCGAAAATCCCGATCAGGACACCGATGAAGCGCGGAGCGCGCCCATCGGCGAAAGGCGTATCAAGCCGACGTGTGATTGCCCTTCGGAAACAGCTCCGCCAGTTCCGAATACCACTTGCCGCTGTTCTTGACGGTGCGCACCTGCGTCTCGTAGTCGACATGGACCAGGCCGAACCGCATGCGATAGCCCTCCGCCCACTCGAAATTGTCCATCAGGCTCCAGGCGAAGTAGCCGCGCATCGGGTAGCCGTCCTTGATGAGGTCGGCGACGACGTTGAGATGATCGATATAGTAATCGAGCCTCGGCTGGTCGTCGACCACGCCGTCGACGACACCCATGTTGTAGGCGGCGCCATTCTCGGTGATGTAGCACTCCGGCAGTTCGTAGCGGCGGTAGAGATCCTCGATCAAAAGCTTGAGCCCGGGCGCATACACTTCCCAGCCGATGTCCGTCTTGACGTCGCTGACAGGCGGCGCTTCCTTCGTCCAGGGGAAATCGCCGGTCTTTGCCTCGTCGTCGAAGACGCGATCCGGCTTGTAATAGTTGATGCCGACCCAATCGAGCTTCTGGCTGATCAGCGCCATATCGCCATCGGCAACGTCAGGCATGCGGTCGCCGAGCGCCGAAAGGAAGGCCTCGGGATACGCGCCCTTGAAGACCGGATTGAAGAAGGCACCGTTGTGGAAGTCATGCGCCCGCTCGACGGCGGCCTTATCGGCAGCAGCATCCGAACCCGCGATGATCGAAGCGGCGTTGAGCACCAGCCCGACCGGCACCTTCGGCGCCTCAGAGCGGATCGCTTCTACGCCGAGGCCGTGGGCTAGATTGATGTGATGCATGGCGGCCAGCGCCGCCTCCATGTTGCGTTCGCCCGGCGCGTGGACGCCGTAGAGATGGCTGAGCCAGACGATGCACCAGGGCTCGTTGAACGTCGCCACGGAATCCAGCCGGTCTCCGAGCCGCGCCATGACCGTCTTCGCGTAGCGCTGATAGGCGTAGGCCGTCGAGCGCGCCGTCCAGCCACCGTCGCCCATCAGCGACAACGGCAGATCCCAGTGATAGAGCGTCGCGAAGGTCTTGATGCCGCGCGCCTTGCAGCCGTCGACCAGCCGGTCATAGAAATCCAGCCCCTTCTCGTTGATTGGCCCGACCCCTTCCGGCACGATGCGCGGCCAGGCGATCGAGAAACGATAGGCCTCGACGCCCATCTCCTTGATCAGATCGAGATCCTGCTCCAGGCGGTTGTAGTGGTCGCAGGCGACGTCGCCGTTGTCGCGCTGGAAGACCCGGCCCGGCATGTTGCAAAACGCATCCCAGATCGACGCCTTGCGTCCATCCGTCTTGGTGGCGCCCTCGATCTGGAAGGCGGCGGTGGCGACGCCGAAGGTGAAATCGCCGGGGAACCGCGCGGCCAGGATTTTGGGATCGATCATGGATATTTTCCGTTTCGGTGAAGGCTGTTGCCGGCGATTTAGACCGACGGCAGGTCGGTTGTACAGTCTCCAGATGGCAAAACTGTAACGTTGCAGCATGACGGATGTTTCGGACGGCGCTGCCCCACGGAAAGCGAAAGCAGCTTGCCGTCCCAAAGCCCCGAAGGCTCGACCGTAAGAGCCATCGATCCGTCCCCACGCCCGTCCTTGGAGAGGCCGATCACCCTCCTCAATTGATATCGGTCAAATCGGACCAGCGCGCCCGTGATACGCTCGAACTGACGGATCCCTTGCCCATCGAGCTCTGCCGAAGGTCGGGCGCGTTGCCATGGTAGCACGTGCGGGACCGGAAGAGGTCCGGTCGGCGGTCGAAGCTTCATTGCGAGAGAAAGAAAGCCATGGCCCATGAAAACGCAGACCGCCTGAAGTTCACCTTGCTTTTCCTCGCCATTTTCGCCCTGGCGCTCGGGCTCGTTCTCCACGGCATGGATCAGCCGGGCGCTGCCACACTTGCCTGGCGGGTCGGCGTCATCCCGGTTCTGGCCGCCCTCCTCCTCGAGATCATCGGCAGTATCCGGAAGGGCGAAGTGGGGCTCGACATCGTGGCGGCCCTGTCCATGACGGCAGCACTCCTTTTCGGCGAAACCCTGGCTGCATCGGTGGTTGCGGTGATGTATTCGGGCGGCACGGTTCTCGAAAGCTTCGCCGAAGGACGGGCAAGACGGGAAATGAGTGCCCTGCTGTCGCGCGTGCCGAGAACCGCGACACGGTATGCGAATGGCGGTCTGGAAGACGTGTCGCTGGACACCATCGTGCCGGGAGACCTGCTTCTCATCCATCAGGGCGGGATCGTGCCCGCTGACGGCGACATCGAGAGTGCGCAGGCTATCCTCGACAAATCGGCTCTCACCGGCGAATCCATGCCTGTCCGGGTGGACCGCGGGCAGGAAGCGATGAGCGGATCGACCAATGCCGGGGAGACCTTCGACCTGCGTGTCAGGCATCGCGCCGCCGACAGCACCTATGCCGGCATCGTGCGGCTGGTCGAGGCGGCACAGGCATCCAAGGCACCGATGGCCAGGCTCGCCGACCGCTATTCGCTCGGGTTTCTCGGCATCACGATAGCCATGTCGACGGCTGCCTGGTGGTTCACCGGCGATCCCATCCGGGCCGTCGCGGTGCTCGTGGTGGCGACGCCATGTCCGCTGATCCTGGCAGTCCCGGTCGCCCTGGTGGCCGGTCTCTCCCGCGCGGCGCATTTTGGCGTTCTCATCAAGGGGGCAAAGCACCTGGAGGCCCTGGCACGGGTCACCACATTGGTTCTCGACAAGACCGGCACGCTGACGGATGGGCGCCCGCAAATCGTTTCGATCGAGCCGCACAGCGGCTTGTCGAATGACGAGGTTCTCTATTTCGCCGGAGCGCTCGAGCAGGCTTCGAAGCATCCGATGGCACAGGCCATCGTGACGGCCGCACGGCGGCAGGGGCTCGTGCTGCCCGCCCCGGAGCACGTTCTCGAGCGTCCGGGCGAAGGTGTCGCAGGCACGATCGCCGGGCGCGCTGTCTGCGTCGGCGGTGTCGCCTTCGTCAGCCAGCAGGTCGGCATCAAGACAGGCGCGAGCCCGATCATGAATGTCGGAACGGTTGTCGTTGCCCTTGCCGTCGATGGCAGGATCGCCGGCTACATCACCATGGCGGATGCCTTGCGATCGGGCACTGCCGCGCTGATCGCAAACCTGCGCCGGGTCGGTATCGGCCGGATCCTGCTTGCGACCGGTGACCGACGTGCCGTCGCGGAGACCGTGACCGGCGGCCTCGGTCTCGACGCCGTCAGGGCCGATCTGTCGCCCGACCAAAAAGTCCTCCTTGTGCTGAGCGAGCGTAAGCATGGCTCCGTCATGATGGTCGGTGACGGCGTCAACGATGCACCGGCGCTTGCCGCTGCCGATATCGGCGTGGCGATGGGCGCACGCGGCGCCGCAGCCTCGGCCGAAGCCGCCGACATCGTTCTGCTTGTCGATCATCTGGATCGCCTGCTGCCGGGCATAGAGATCGCCAAGGGTGCGCGGCGGATCGCCGTGGAAAGCGTGATCGCCGGGATCGGCATGTCGGTTGCCGGAATGCTCGCAGCCGCACTCGGTTATCTCACGCCCGTACAAGGCGCCGTGCTGCAGGAGGTCATCGACGTGGCCGTGATCCTGAACGCCCTGCGGGCGCTGCGGATCAACCCGAAGATCGGGCTGCAAGCGCTGGATACGGCCCCGGTTGGGCTTGCAGTTCCAGCGTGAGGTGGACCCGGCCACCGTCGGGCGACGGAAAGCGGCAGCATCCCGGATAATCGCCAGGCGACCGACAGGAAGCGCTATCGCCGGCTCTGGGGCTGCGCGGAAATCTGGGACAGGGGACCTTCCACGCGGCATTGAAAACCGGCAGGGGCAAAAACGATGTCGGGAGCGGTGCCGAACAGCGACCCCAGCGCGGATCGCACGTAGCGGATCCCGTAACCCTGCCGCGTCGGCTCGCGCACCGGCGGGCCGCCGACCTCCCGCCAGGCAAGACAGAACGCGGGTTCATCCGTAGCGGAGATCTCCCAGACGATGTCGACACGGCCATCCGGGTGCGAAAGAGCGCCGTACTTGATGGCGTTGGTGATGAGTTCGTGCAAACACAGCGCCATCGTGGTTCCGGCGTTGCGGCTGACGATCGTATCGGGGCCATGCACCAAGATTCGGCTGACACCGTCGCTGTTGTAGGGAGAAACCGTCAGGTCGACGACCGCCGAAAGCGCCACCTCCTCGCCGCCGGCCTCGAAAACGGCGGTGTGCACGTTGGAAAGCGCGTGCAGCCGCCCGTTGAAATCCGTGGCCAATTCTTCGACCGTGGTTGCGCCGCGTTTGGTCATCTGGAAAATCGAGGTGACGCTCGCCAGAATGTTTTTCACACGGTGGTTGAGTTCCAGCCGCAACTCCCGTTCCCGCTCGATCGAATCGCGAACCTGGCGCTGTCGAAGCCGCACGAGAAGGTTGGACTGGATGGCGTTGACAAGCTCCAGAGGCGCAATGGGGCGCGTGTGGAACAGCAGGCGGGACCCGGGCCACGAGACCTTCAACTGGTTGTGAATGCGCGCGACGGGTGCCGCCCGCTCCAGGAGAACGACGATCGGAACCTCCGACCACGCGGGCTGCTCCGCGAGATGGTTGGCAATACGCGCGACAACCTGCGGATTGAGGGCCTCGTGGGTGATGACGACGATGCCCGGAGACTGGGCAAGGTACTCCGCGAGATCATCCCCGGCCTTGGCGGGCCTGACCTCGATTTCCTGCTCCCGGAGGAAAGCGGCAATGTAGTCGGCGTCCTTGCGAAAGGGCGCAAGGACGAGCACCCAGTCCAGCTCGCTTTCGTTCGGAGCTGTCGTCATTTCGGATCGGGAAGCGGATTGTAGGCCACGACGCTGACGCTGCCGCTTTCGATCAGCAGTTCGCGCACATTCAGATCGTGCGGACCGTGGCGCTTCTTGACGACGGTGATGTTGCGGCGCAGCCGCCCCTCATGCTCCATGATCCGAAGGAGAAGGACGGTGTCGCCGAGGAAGCTGACATCGACATCGATGCCGACATTCTGGCCGATCAAACCATGCTGCGCAACGATCAGCATGGTCAGCACCCCGGAGCGGGCGAGATATTTCAGCAGCGACTGGATATCGCGAACCGCCTTCTCGCGATGGGGCAGAGAATTGAGATAGCCGGTCAGGCTGTCGATGACGACAACCCGTGACTTGTTCTCGGTCACCGCATCCTGAACAATCTGGCCGAATTCGCCCGGTGAAATCTCGTTGGGATTGAAGTCGCGCAGGATGAGCTTGCCATCCTTGTGAAACTGCCTCAGTTCCATGCCGAGACCTGCGGAGCGCCGGAAGAATGTCTCGAGCCGCTCCTCGAACAGGAACAGCGCGACACTTTCGCCGCGCTCGAGCGCCGCCGTGGCGTAGAGCGACGACATGGTCGACTTGCCGGTGCCGGACTGCCCTATGACGAGCGTCGTTGTTCCCGCCTCCTGGCCACCCCCGAACATCTCGTCGAGTTCGGCAACGCCGGATTTGATCAGCTGCGGTTTCGGATTTTCAGCGGCCGTGCTCGGCGTGATGCGCGGGAACACGACGACGCCCTGCCCCTCGCGGATGGCCATGTCGTGATATCCGTCGGCGATGGGTATGCCGCGCATCTTCGAGACCTCGACGCGCCGGCGAACGCCGCCGTATTCTTCCAGCGACTTGTCGAAGCGGATGACGCCGTGCGCAAGGCCCTCGACCTCCTCGCCGCTCCGATCGGTGCCGGCGCTCTGGGTGTCGAGCAGCAGCGCGACGACGTTTTGCTTGGCGAGAAACGACTTGAAGCCGATCAGTTCGCGGCGGAAGCGGGGTGAGTCGCCGGTGATGAGGCGGATCTCGAGAAGGGAGTCGTAGACGAGACGGCGGGGCTTGTGCTCCTCGATGGCGGCTTCGATCGCCTTGCGCGTTTCATCCAGGCGAAGATCGGCCGTCAGGAAGATGCTCTGCTCGTCGGCCTCGTTGACCGTGCCTGACGTCGAGAGCTCTTCGACGCGGATGCCTTCCAGCGTCCAGCCATGCGACTGGGCGATGGCCTCGAGTTCCGCAGCTGTCTGCGACAGGGTGACATAGATGCAGTTCTCCCCGGCCTCGACGCCGGCGCGCAGAAACTGCAGCGCGGCCGTCGTCTTGCCCGAACCGGGTGCGCCCTGCAGCATATAGAGATTCGATGCCGGCAGTCCGCCGCGCAAGATCTGATCAAGTCCGGCAATCCCGGTGCTGGCGACAGCGGGCTTCTTGTGTCTGGGCATGCTGGTCTTTCGCTAGGTGCTTGGAACTCGAAACTCGATGGCGCGCATCGTCCGGGCACGGGCCGCGTTGAATGTTATATTTCCCTTTTTGAAAACATCAATGATCTTGGACGCAATGGCTCACGAACCCGTCCGCGGCATTCGACCTTTCGGGCTTGGCTCTGGGCCAAGGCGTGGGCACGACCGAACGGGTTCGCTGGTGCGGACCGGCAGTGCGCACAACCGCCGGGCGAAAAGGGCTTGATGCCTTGCGTCCTCGCCCCGGCGCCGATCTCGGACTGCAGAACGAGCGCTTGCATCGCCTGCCATTCCGCAGGAAAATCCCGCCATGAGCATCCCGACGACACATCCCTTCGCCTTCGACCCCACCTACGGCATGACGCAGGAAGACCTGCTGGCCATCCGGCCGCCGCCGGCGCCACCTGGATTCGACGACTTCTGGAAAACCCGCTATCGCCGAGCCCTCGAGGTCGACCCCGGCCCCCAGCTGGGCCGAAGCGAGATGGAACATCCGGATTGGCATGTCCTCGACATCACCTATGCCTCCACCGGCGGGTTTCAGATAGGCGGATGGCTGCTTCTGCCCCGCCGAGGCCAGGTCCGGCGCGGCCTTGTCGTCGGCCATGGCTACGGCGGCCGCGACCAGCCGGACTTCGAGCTACCCGTCGAGGAGACGGCACTCCTGTTTCCCTGCTTCCGCGGCCTGTCGCGCAGCGCCAGTCCGCCTATCCCCGCGGATCCCGCCGGTCACGTGCTCTACGGGATCGGGCGTCCCGATGACTACATCATCGGCGGCTGCGTCGACGATCTGTGGCTGGCGGTGTCGGCGCTACTGGCCCTCTACCCCTGGCTGTCCGGCCATATCGCCTATAGCGGCATCAGCTTTGGCGGCGGCATCGGCGCGCTCGCGATCCCCTTCGACGCGCGTATCGGCCGTGGCCATCTCGTCGTGCCGACCTTCGGGGATCGCCGGGCCTGGCTGACCCTGCCGACGGTGGGCAGCGCCGATTCGGTGCAGGCCTATGCGAAGGATCATCCCGGCGTGTTCGAGACGCTGCGCCTGTTCGACGCCGCCATTGCCGCATCGAGGATCAGCGTCCCGATGCTGACCGCCGTTGCGCGTTTTGATCCGGCCGTGGCCCCGCCCTGCCAGTTCGCCGTTGCCAATGCCGTGCCAAAATATAATGAAACTTTCATCCTGGATGCCGGCCATTTCGATTATGATGGCAGCACGGTGCAGGCAGCTCGCCTGCGCGATAAAGTGGGACAGTTCCTCAAGGACCTATGAACCGCGAATATTTGCGCTGGTACAGCCCGCGCCTGCATCGAGACATGGAGTTGCTGGTGTTCGGCCACGCCGGCGCCAAGGTCTTGATGTTTCCGACGCGTGACGGCCGGTTCTGGGAATATGAGACGCTCGGGCTCGTTGCGAGCCTTGCCGACAAGCTCGAGGCAGGCCATTTGCAGCTCTACTGCATCGAGGGGCTGGCGTCCGAAAGCTTCTACCGCCGCGACCGCCACCCGGCAGAACGCCTCCACCGCCACGCCGCGCTCGAGGATTACATCCTCCACGAAGTGCTGCCCTTGATGGCCAACAAGAACCCGCACGATTGCACGGTCGTGCATGGCTGCAGCCTCGGTGCCTTTCAGGCCGCCAACCTCGTCTTCCGCCACCCGCATCTGTTCCGCAAGCTGGTCGCCTTCTCCGGCCGCTACGACCTGACCTTCTCGGTGGAATCCTTCGGCGACCTGTTCGAGGGCTATTACGACGATACGGTCTATTACAACACGCCGCTGCATTTCCTGCCGGGCATGGGCAACGACTGGCGGCTGGACAGGCTGCGCCAGGTCGAGATCGTGCTGACCATCGGCAACGACGACCCCTTCCTCGACAACAACCGTCTGCTCAGCCGCATTCTGGCCGAAAAGCAGGTCGGCCATCAGCTGCACATCTGGGACGGCCGCGCCCACCGCGGCAGCGCCTGGCGCCAGATGGCACCGCTCTATATCTAGGGGCGGAGCGAGGCCGCAGCCTGTCGAGCCAATGACCCACGACAGCCGGAGATGCCCCCGGCCGACACAGACGATCTTACAACTTGACCCATGCGCCATTGCGCTTCGACGACGCGACGCAGGCATCGACGAAAGCGACACCTTTCACGCCGTCGTCGACGGTTGGATAGAGCACGGTCTTGTCGAGCGCCTTGCCGCTCTTGGCCGCATTGATGGCATGTGCCGCCTCGGTGTAGATCGTCGCGAAGGCTTCGAGATAGCCCTCGGGATGTCCGGCCGGAATGCGCGAGACGCGGGTGGCCGCCGCTCCGGCGCCGGCACCATTGCGGGTGATCAGCCGCTTCGGCTCGCCGAACGGCGTGTACCAGAGATAGTTCGGATCGGCCTGCACCCATTCGAGACCGCCCCTGGTGCCGTAGACGCGCACCTTCAGGCCGTTCTCGTGACCGGGCGCCACCTGGCTGCACCAGAGCATGCCCTTGGCCGCCTTTTCCGCCCCCCGCGCCCGGAAGCGCAGCATCACATGGGCATTGTCGTCGAGCGGACGGCCTTCGACGAAGCTGTCGAGATCGGCTGCCAGGCTGTCGACCTCGAGGCCGGTGACGAAGCAGGCGAGGTTATAGGCATGGGTGCCGATGTCGCCGGTCGAGCCGCCTGCCCCGGACTGGGCCGGATCGGTGCGCCAGACCGCCTGCTTGGCGCCGCTCTGCTCGACCGCCTCCGTCAGCCAGTCCTGCGGATATTCGACCTGCACGACGCGGATGTCGCCGAGCTCGCCATTGGCGACCATTTCGCGCGCCTGGCGCACCATCGGGTAGCCGGTATAATTGTGGGTGAGCACGAACAGCGCGCCGCTCTCGTCGGCGATCTTCTTCAGTTTCTTGGCGTCCGCCAGATTGGATGTCAGCGGCTTGTCGCAGATGACATGGATGCCACGCCGCAGAAATTCCTTGGCAGCGTCGTAGTGCACATGGTTCGGCGTGACGATCGACACCGCTTCGATGCCGTTCTTCAGCTTCGCCTCGCGGATCGCCATCTCGCGGTAGCTGGCATAGGTGCGCGAGGGATCGAGCCCGAGATCGAGCCCCGAGGCCATCGCCTTCTCCGCCGTCGACGACAGCGCCCCGGCCACCAGCTCGAACTGGTCGTCGATCCGCGCCGCGATCCGGTGCACCGCCCCGATAAACGCCCCGGCCCCGCCGCCGACCATGCCGAGCCGAATGCGCGGCGCCCGGGCTTCCTGCTTTGAACCTTCGATTGCCATGGGTATCCTCCAAATTGGCTTTTGTCTTTGCGGAGGCTCACCCCCCTCTGTCACCTCCGGTGACATCTCCCCCACAAGGGGGGAGATCATTCATTTCCCCAACGCAGTCCGACAATGTCAGGGACGCATCAAAGTCGCGGCCAATCTCCCCCCTTGTGGGGGAGATGTCGGCATCGCCGACAGAGGGGAGTCTTCTCCGCACAGATGATGCGAATTACAGCCCCAGCATCCGCCGGTTGGCCGCGTCGTCCGTGCCGCCGGCGGCGAAATCGTCGAAGGCGTGTTCGGTGACGCGGATGATGTGGGCCTTGACGAACTCGGCCCCTTCGCGCGCGCCGTCTTCGGGATGCTTCAGTGCGCATTCCCACTCGACCACGGCCCAGCCGTCGAAATCATTGGCCGTCAGCTTCGAGAAGATGGCGCCGAAATCCACCTGGCCGTCGCCCGGCGAGCGGAAGCGACCGGCGCGATCGACCCAGCTCTGATAGCCGCCATAGACGCCCTGGCGGCCGGTCGGGTTGAACTCGGCATCCTTGACGTGGAACATCTTGATGCGGTCTTTGTAGATGTCGATATTGTCGAGATAATCCAGGCACTGCAGGATGTAGTGCGAGGGATCGTAGAGCATGTTGGCGCGCGGATGGTTCTTCACCCGCTCGAGGAACATCTCGAAGGTGACGCCGTCATGCAGATCCTCGCCCGGATGGATTTCGTAGCACACGTCGACGCCGTTTTCGTCCGCATGGTCGAGGATCGGCGTCCAGCGCTTGGCCAGCTCCTCGAAGGCTGTCTCGACGAGCCCCGCCGGCCGCTGCGGCCAGGGATACATGTAGGGCCAGGCGAGAGCGCCGGAGAAGGTGGCATGCGCCTTGATGCCGAGATGTTTCGACGCCGTCAGCGCCATCTTCACCTGCTCCACCGCCCATTCCTGCCGCGCCTTCGGATTGCCGCGCACCTCAGGCGCCGCAAAGCCGTCGAAGGCTTCGTCATAGGCCGGATGCACCGCCACCAGCTGGCCCTGCAGATGGGTCGACAACTCCGTCACCTCGACGCCGTTCTGGCGCGCCACGCCGGCGAACTCGTCGCAATAGTCCTTGGAGCTGGCAGCCTTCTTCAGATCGATCAGCTGGCCCGCCCAGGTCGGCACCTGGACGCCGAGATAGCCGACATCGGCCGCCCATTTGGTGATCGAATCCCACGAGTTGAAGGGGGCTGCATCGCCTGCGAACTGGCCGAGAAACAGGCCCGGGCCTTTGATGGTTTTCATGTCAGATTCCTCCCTGAACAGATACCGTAAACGTTTCCAACGCGATTTTCCATGCCTTGAAGCTAGAAAAGGCTCCTCAACCCCACCGCAACGACTTTGCCCATGGGGCGCATAATCAAACGTGCAGCGAACTAATCACGCGCGCTTGCCAATCGCAAGAGGTACGTACCGCATTTTTGGGTGCCTTGCCGTCCCAGCCTCAAGGGCAATTTCTGCGTGACAGGCGATCAGCAGTGGAATTCGAAGCGGAGAACGCCTCATTTTACCAAACACATCGGGCTCGACCTTGTCGCAGCCCAGAAACTCGGCTTTGCTGCGATCCGTGGCAAAACGGCAAGCAACCGGCTGCCGAGAGGCTCAAAGCGGAGGGTGGCACCCTCTCCTCGCCGCCTTCGCCGCCTCCGGTCAAGACATAGAGAACAGAGGCTCAAATGGCACACGAACTGAATATCCCAGAGGGCAGACCGGCGATCCTGCGCAACGCCTCGCTGGAGACCGAGGAAATCTGGCAGGCCCGTGCCGATCTTGCCGCCTGTCTCCGGATGGCGGCGCGGCTTGGCCTGGAAGAAGGCATCTGCAACCACTTTTCCGCCGTCGTCCCTGGCCATCCAGACCTGTTCCTGGTCAACCGCCTCGGCTGGGCCTTCCAGGAGGCGACGGCCTCGTCGCTGCTGATCTGCGATTTCGACGGCCATGTGGTAGCCGGCGACGGCCTGCCGGAGGCGACCGCCTTCTTCATCCACGCCCGCCTGCACAAGATGCTGCCCCGCGTCGGAGCCGCCTTCCACACCCATATGCCGAACGCCACGGCGCTGAGCATGGTCGAGGGCGAACCCCTCGTCTGGGCCGGCCAGACGGCCTTGAAATTCTACGGCCGCACCGGCGTCGACGAGCACTATAACGGCCTGGCGCTGGACGAGCGCGAAGGCGACCGCATCGCCGCGACGCTCGGCGACAACGACATCCTGTTCATGAAGAACCACGGCGTCATGGTCTGCGCCCCCAACATCGCCGAAGCCTGGGACGACCTCTACTATCTGGAGCGCGCCGCCGAAGTGCAGCTCAAGGCCATGAGCACCGGCCGCCGCCTGCTGGCCGTCCCCGCCGACATCGCGTCCGCCGCCGCCCGTCAGATGCGCGAGGGCGACCCGGAGAGCGCGAGAATGCATCTCGAGAGTATCAGGCGGGTGCTGGACCGCGAGGCGCCGGAGTACCGGGGTTAGTTCGCTGGTTGGAGGATGGTCTATTCTGTGCTGCGGCCCCCTCATCCGGCCCTTCGGGCCACCTTCTCCCCGAGGGGAGAAGGGAAGACCTCCGCAGGTCGCATCTATTGCGGTTAGCCACCGGCTGAATCACATGCAACCCCGCCAGAGAGCGAAATTGCCTTTCCCCTTCTCCCCCTCGGGGAGAAGGTGCCCGTAGGGCGGATGAGGGGGCTCTCCCCCCTCACCCCATCAAATCCCTCACCTCAGAACGGCGAATCCGGGAAATAGAAATCCTTGGCATTCTCCTTCGTCACCAGCGTCGCGTCGACGAGGTAGGTGCCGCGGACCGGGATCTGGGTGTAGAAATTGGCGACCGTCAATTGCAGCGCCGTGCCGACCATGGCCGGCGGATAGAGCACGTCGACGGGGATCATCTTGTCGCCGTCCATGACCTTCTTGATCATGTCCTTCGAGCCGGCACCGGCCACGACATACTTGATATCGGTGCGCTTGGCCTGGTCGATCGCCTGCAGCACGCCGACAGCCATGTCGTCGTCCTGGCACCAGACCACGTCGATCTTCTTGTACTTGGTGAGGAAGTCCTGCATCACCTTGAAGGCGTCGTCGCGGTTCCAGTTGCCGTACTGGCGGTCGAGGACCTTGACGTTGGAGCCGGCGATGCCCTTGTCGAAGCCGTCCTGGCGCTGCTGGTCGATCGGGATCGGCAGGCCACGGATGACCACCACCTCGGCATCCGGCGTCTTCGCCTTGATGTATTCGCCGGCGGTCTGGCCGAGGGCTGGATTGTTGCCGGCGACATAGAGGTCGCGGATGGTGCTGTCGTTGACGCTCGGCGCGCGGTCGACGATGGCGACGAACTTGCCCTTGTCCTTGACCTCCTGCATGGCGTTGACAAGCGGATCCGGATCGGACGGCAGGATGACCAGCGCGTCGATGCCCTGCGTCTCCAGGTCCTGCACCGCATTGGCCTGGCTCGCCGGATCGGGCGAGGTCTTGACGATGATGTTGAGACCAGGATGCTCGGCCATCAGCAGCTTGGCGACGCGATTAGCGTGGAACACCACGCCCGAGGTCCAGCCATGGTCGGCGGCCGGGATCGACACGCCGATGGTGACCTTCTTGTCTGCCGCATGGGCAGCGCCCATCAGAGCGACAATGGCGACCGATGTCGCCAACAGGATTTTACGCATTTGTCTTCTCCTCCCAGAGAATATCGGGGTCGAGTTCGAAAAGGACCGGGCGACCCCACCACCCGGCCGTTCTTCACGACTTGCGTATCAGCGACCGCTGAACGAGCATCGCAATGATGATGATCGCGCCCTGGATGGC
>CAZZZI010000019.1:0-34708 GCA_964658415.1 uncultured Sphingomonas sp.
CGTCTCGTCCGGTGTCCAGGCGGCGGCGGGCTTCTCCGTGCGGTCGCCCTTTGTGAGAGGTGTGTAGACAAAGCCCGGTATCAGCAGGTGGGCGGTGATCCGGCAACCTTCCGTGTTGCGAAGTTCATGCTGCAGCGCCTCGGTGAAAGCCTTCACGCCGGCCTTGGAGACATTGTAGGCAGGGTTTCCCGGCGGCGTGGTGATGCCCTGCTTGGAGCCGGTGTTGATGATCATGCCCGGCTCGCCATGGCCGATCATGTGCGGCCCGAACGTCCTGGTGCCATTGATCACGCCCATCATGTTGACGCCGAGAATGTTGTCCCAGCCGGCCTGCGGGCTGAAGATCGATGTCTCCGGGCCGATGCCGGCATTGTTCATCAGTACATGGACGCGGCCGAAGCGCTGGATGACGGTGCGCTCCAGGGCGTCCAGCGATTCCTTGTCACTGACATCGGTCTCGATTGCCATGACATGTTCGTCGCTACCATTGGAAAGGGCGATGATCTCTTCCTTTGCCTTTGCCAACCGGTCGCCACCGAGGTCTGCCAAGACGACGCTCATGCCGCGCGCAGCAAAGTTTTTGGCAGCGGAAAAGCCGATGCCGGAAGCGCCGCCGGTGATGACGGCGACGTTGGAACTTTTGAAGACGTCCTCGATATTTGCCATGGTCTGCCTACCCTCTCCAGCCCTTGTTATGATGTTGCGAGATATGGTAATTTGACCAGCCAAGTCAAACGACGGAGGACGCCATGTCTAAACTCAAGTCTGTCACGCTGGATGAACAGATGGAGGATTTCGTCGACGAACAGGTGAACCATGGCCACTTTGCTTCCCCAAGCGCTGTCATCGACGCCGGGTTGAGACTTCTACGCGAGCAAGCAGAAATCAATGCCATCCGTGCTGCCATCATCGAAGGGGAGCAATCGGGCCAGGCCGAGCCATTCGACACCGAGGAATTTCTGAGCGAAATGCATCGTAAACATGTCCGATAGGCAACGCCAATTTCGGCTTCTGCCGAAGGCACGCCGGGATCTGGACGGAATTTTCAGATACACGCTCGAAAAATAGTCGCTTCAGCAAGCCAATAACTACTACAGGCGGCTGACGTCATGCTTTCCGGAACTGGCGCGTGGCGCCAGGCAGCGCCGCAATATCGACCACATAATCACCGGCTATTCATTCTTCCGTTCGAATCGCATTTCATCGTTTACAAAGCCGATGTGCGCGCGGTCACAATCATTCGTATCCTGCATCAACGTATGAATATTACTGCGCATCTGCGCTGAATGCAGGCTTCAGTTTTTCTTGCGCATGGCGCTAATCTCGATAAAAGTGCCGCGACATCAAGATTTGCGGCGTCCGGCGCCGCGCGCATAAAAACGGACCTCATCATCATGGTATCGCACAAAGACGTGAAAAAAGTCGTTCTCGCTTATTCCGGCGGTCTCGACACCTCGATCATCCTGAAATGGCTGCAGACGGAACTCGGCGCCGAAGTCGTCACCTTCACTGCCGACCTTGGACAGGGCGAGGAGCTGGAGCCGGCCCGCAAGAAGGCCGAGATGATGGGCATCAAGGAAATCTACATCGAGGATGTCCGCGAGGAATTCGTGCGCGATTTCGTGTTTCCGATGTTCCGCGCCAATGCCGTCTACGAAGGCGTCTACCTGCTCGGCACGTCGATTGCCCGGCCGCTGATCTCCAAGCATCTGATCGACATCGCCCGCAAGACCGGTGCCGATGCCATCGCCCATGGCGCCACCGGCAAGGGCAACGACCAGGTCCGCTTCGAGCTCTCGGCCTATGCGCTGAACCCCGATATCAAGATCATCGCCCCCTGGCGCGACTGGAACTTCAAGTCCCGGACCGACTTGCTGGCCTTTGCCGAGGCGCATCAGATCCCGGTTGCCAAGGACAAGAAGGGCGAAGCGCCGTTCTCGGTCGACGCCAACCTGCTGCACTCCTCCTCCGAAGGCAAGGTCCTCGAGGATCCAGCCCAGGAAGCCCCTGAATACGTGCACATGCGCACCATTTCGCCGGAGAACGCGCCTGACAAGGCGACCATCATCAAGATCGGGTTCGAGCGCGGCGATGCGGTGTCCGTCAACGGCGTCAGGATGAGCCCGGCGACCTTGCTCGCCACCCTCAACGACTACGGCCGCGACAACGGCATCGGTCGCCTCGATCTGGTCGAGAACCGCTATGTGGGCATGAAGTCGCGCGGCGTCTACGAGACCCCCGGCGGCACGATCCTGCTTACCGCCCACCGGACGATGGAATCGATCACACTCGATCGCGGCGCCGCCCATCTGAAGGACGAGCTGATGCCGCGTTATGCCGAGCTCATCTATTTCGGCTTCTGGTACTCGCCGGAGCGCGAGATGCTGCAGGCGGCAATCGACAAGAGCCAGGAGCATGTCGAGGGCGAAGTGACGCTGAAGCTCTACAAGGGCAATGTCATGGTCATCGGCCGCGAGAGCCCGAAGTCGCTCTATTCCGACAAGCTGGTCACCTTCGAGGACGACCAGGGTGCCTACGACCAGAAGGACGCGGCCGGCTTCATCAAGCTCAACGCGCTGCGCCTGCGCACGCTCGGCAAGCGCAATCTGTCGAACTGAGCCGGAACACATAACCATCGAGGCCCGTCATCGTTCGCGATGGCGGGCTTTTTGCATCGGTATTTTGAGAGGCCGTCCATCGTTGCCCGCCGGTGACCGCGCGGTGCGATTGGAGATTTCAAGGCAGGGGAAGGGAACCGTCAGGCGCTATGGGGCGCGGGCGAGATGTCCTAGCGGTCGTCGGCCGGCGCCAGCTCGGCCGGAGCGGGATCGACCTTCTGCAGGTTCTGCCGGAAGCTCTTCAGCGAGCGGCTCACATTGGCCAGGGCTTCCTCATCCATCCCCTGCGTAGCCTCCCGCTGGACGGCGGCGATTTCGACGCTGATGGCGCTGATCATGTCGGCGGCGGCATCCGAGAGAAAGATCCGCTTGGCGCGGCGGTCGAGCGGATCGGGTTGGCGCTCGATCAGCCCGCGGGCCTGCAGCCGGTCGAGAAAGGCGCTGACGGTCATCGGCTCAAGGCCCATGCGGATCGCGATATCGAGCTGACGGCTGCCATTGACGGCGGCGATCTGGATGAGGGTTCTCGCCTCCCCGGCGGTGAGGCCGAGACCGGCGGAAAGGATCCGCTTCTCGAACGCCATTCGCATCAGCCGCGCGCAGTCGGACACGAGAAAGGCGAGCGAATCCGTATCTATGGTGATGCCCATTGCGTTTCTCTGTTCAATCGCGCGGTTGTCCCTGATTTTCCATAATGACTTCAAAGGGCAAACACAATTGAATCTTTGCTGGCCCGCCAGCGCCTTGACCCGGCCCCCGCGCGCGCTAAGCTGGGTGAAAATTCAATGGAATCCGTGCCATGACCTCCTCCCTCCTTGCCGGTACCTTCCTTGCTGCGCTGTTCTACGTTCTCATTCCCGGACCCGCTTTTCTGGCTCTGCTCGGAATAGGTGCGGGCCAGGGCCGAAAGGCCGGAGCGCTGTTCATGTGCGGCCATCTGTTCGGCGATCTCCTGTGGTCGGCCCTGGCGCTGACGGCGATCATCGGTGCGCGGACGATCGGCAATCTGGTGTTCGATCTGCTCGGCGTCTTCTGCGGCCTCTATCTCGCCTGGATCGGCTGGCACGCGGTGACCGCCAAGCCGCGCGCCGACGGGGCGGCGATGATCGCGGTAGAGCGGCCCTTCCGCCGCGGCTTGATCTTCGGCGCGACAAATCCGAAAGGCTATCCGGTGGCGCTCGCCACCTTCACGGCGCTGGTCGCGGGTTCGGCCGGTGCCCTGCAATTCAGCGCCCTGCCGCTGCTGCTTGGCGTCGCCTTTGCCGGTTTCGTCACCGCCGATCTCATCCTGATCGGCGTCATCGGCGCCGGCGCCGTCCGGCGTCTCTACCGGTCCCACGAGCGGCTGATCGTGCGCTGCTCGGGCGTGCTGTTCATGGGTTTTGCCGCGCAGGCCCTGTGGCATTCCGCGCCGGGCCTGCTCGGCTTGCGAAAGGCCTGAGGCTCACCGGCCGCCCATGCCGCTGCCTGAAATCTGTCGCAACATGGCGACGACCATACCAATAGGGGGACGGAGGTCCTATATGGCCTCCAACCCGTTCCATGCCGAAAGGATGCCCAATGTCATCGAACCTCCCCGTCAATCCTGCGCTCGTCGAATGGACCGGTCATGAGGGATTGCCGCATTTCGACCAGGTGAAGGACACCGACTTCGGGCCGGCCTTCGATGCGGCGATGGCGCTTCACGATGCAGAGATCGACGCGATCGCAGGCAATCCGGAGCCGCCGACCTTCGCCAACACCATCGTTGCCCTCGAAATCATCGGCGACGAGCTTTCCCGCGTCTCGGCGCTGTTCTGGAACAAGGCCGGCGCCCACACCAATGACGTGATCCAGGCGCTGGAGCGCGAGATCGCGCCGAAGATGTCGCGGCACTACTCGAAGATCGGGATGAATGCCGCACTGTTTTCCCGCATCGATGCGCTCTGGGAGGCGAAGGATACGCTCGGCCTGACCCTCGAGGAAAGCCGCGTGCTGGAGCGTCACTGGAAGGGTTTTGTGCGCTCGGGCGCCAAGCTGGCAAAGCCGGAGCAGGAGCGCCTGGCCAAGATCAACGAAACGCTTGCCGGTCTCGGCGCCAGCTTCGGCCAGAACGTGCTTGCCGACGAGAAGGGCTGGGCGCTGGTGCTGTCGGATGAAGCAGAGCTGGCCGGCCTGCCGGGCTTCGTCACCGAGGCGATGGCGGCGGCAGCGACCGAGCGTGGCGAACACGGCAAGTACGCGGTGACGCTGTCGCGCTCGATCATCGAGCCGTTTCTCACTTTTTCGGAGCGTCGCGACCTGCGCGAGCAGGCCTTCGAGGCCTGGGTGGCGCGCGGCCGCAACGGCGGCGAGACCGACAATCGCGACATCATTCGCCAGACGCTGGGGCTGCGCTTCGAAAAGGCCAGTCTGCTCGGCTACGGCAATTATGCCGAGCTGAAGCTCGACAACACCATGGCGAAGACGCCCGAGGCGGTGAACCATCTCCTGACCACGGTCTGGGGCAAGGCCGTCGCGCGGGCCCATGAAGAGGAAGCCGATATCGCCGCGCTGATCAGCGAGGGCGGCGGCAACCACGATGTCATGCCGTGGGACTGGCGCTTCTATTCGGAAAAGATCCGCACCGAGCGTTTCGATTTTTCCGAGGCCGAACTTAAGCCCTACCTGCAGCTCGACAAGATCATCGATGCCTGCTTCGACGTCGCCAACCGCCTGTTCGGCCTCCATGCAGTCGAAATCCACGATGCGCCGGCCTATCACCCGGATGTCCGGGTCTTCGAGATCCGCGACCGGTCGAATGCGCTGGTTGCCATGTTCCTCGGCGACTATTTCGCTCGCCCCTCCAAGCGCTCGGGCGCCTGGATGAGCGCCTTCCAGTCGCAGCACAAGCTGCCCCTGAAGAATGGCGCGCTCGGCGAACGGCCGATCATCTATAACGTCTGCAATTTCGCCAAGCCCGCCGAAGGCAAGCCGGCGCTGCTGTCGATGGGCGATGCCTTCACCCTGTTTCACGAATTCGGCCACGCGCTGCACGGCATGCTCTCAGACGTCACCTATCCGTCGGTGGCCGGCACGGGCGTGTCGCGCGATTTCGTCGAATTGCCGTCGCAACTCTACGAACACTGGCTGACGGTGCCCGAGATCCTCCAGCGCTATGCCGTCCACTACGAGACCGGCGAGCCGATGCCGCAGGCCCTGCTCGACAAGGTGCTGGCCGCCCGCACGTTCAACGCCGGCTTCAACACGGTCGAGTTCACCTCCTCGGCGCTGGTCGACATGGCATTCCACACCCGCGGTGCGGTCGAGGATCCAATGGCTGTTCAAGCGGAGGTTCTGGCGTCGCTCGGCATGCCGCAATCGATGGTCATGCGTCACGCCAGCCCGCATTTCCAGCATGTCTTTGCCGGTGACGGCTATTCGGCCGGCTATTACTCCTACATGTGGTCCGAGGTACTCGACGCCGACGCCTTCGCCGCATTCAAGGAAACCGGCGATGCCTTCAACCCGGACATGGCCGAAAAGCTGAAGACGCACATCTATTCCGTCGGTGGCTCCATCGATCCGGAAGATGCCTACCGTGCCTTCCGCGGCAAGCTGCCGAGCCCCGATGCCATGCTGGCGCAAAAAGGACTTGCAGCTTAAGGCTTTATCCGCCGCTCTGCCCAATGAAGAAGCACTCCCTGCTCCAGCCTTGCGAAAGCGCCGGGGCAGGGATGACGCCGCTTTGTCGTGCCCCCCCTTTCGCAAATGCGAAAAACAGGGTATGAGCGCCTCAACTGAAGATAAGGGCCGCACATCGGCTGCCCGCAAACCCTCCGAGTAGCCCATATGTCTATGCGAAATATCGCGATCATCGCGCACGTTGACCACGGCAAGACAACGCTTGTCGACGAACTCCTGAAGCAGTCCGGTTCGTTCCGCGACAACCAGCGCACGGTTGAGCGCATGATGGATTCGAACGAACTCGAAAAGGAACGTGGCATCACGATCCTGGCCAAGGCGACCTCGGTCGTCTGGCGCGATGTTCGCATCAACATCGTCGACACCCCCGGCCACGCCGACTTCGGTGGCGAAGTCGAGCGTATCCTGTCGATGGTGGACGGCGCGATCGTGCTCGTGGACGCTGCCGAAGGCCCGATGCCGCAGACCAAGTTCGTGGTTGGCAAGGCGCTGAAGGTCGGTCTTCGCCCGATCGTCGCGATCAACAAGATCGACCGTCCGGACGCCCGCCACGAAGAAGTCGTCAACGAAGTGTTCGACCTCTTTGCAGCGCTCGATGCCACCGACGAACAGCTCGATTTCCCGATCCTCTACGGTTCAGGCCGTGCAGGCTGGATGAACACCGCGCCTGAAGGTCCGATGGACCAGGGCCTCGGCCCCCTTCTCGACCTCGTGCTGAAGCACGTTCCGGAGCCGACCGTCGGCGAAGGCCCGTTCCGCATGATCGGCACGCTGCTCGAAGCCAACCCCTTCCTCGGCCGTATCATCACCGGCCGCATCCATTCCGGTTCGATCAAGTCGAACCAGCCTGTCAAGGTGATGGGCGTCGATGGCAAGACAATCGAAACCGGCCGTATCTCGAAGATCCTCGCATTCCGCGGCATCGAGCGCCAGCCGATCGACGAAGCCTTTGCCGGTGACATCATCGCCATCGCCGGCCTTTCCAAGGGCACGGTTGCCGACACATTCTGCGATCCTGCCGTTACCGAACCGCTGCACGCCCAGCCGATCGATCCGCCGACCGTCACCATGTCCTTCATCGTCAACGACAGCCCGCTGGCCGGCACCGAAGGCGACAAGGTCACCTCGCGCGTCATCCGTGACCGCCTGATGAAGGAAGCCGAAGGCAACGTTGCGCTGAAGGTCGAAGAGTCGGAAGCCAAGGATTCGTTCTACGTGTCCGGTCGCGGCGAATTGCAGCTGGCCGTTCTGATCGAAACCATGCGCCGCGAAGGCTTCGAGCTGGCTGTGTCGCGTCCTCGCGTCGTGATGCATGACGACGAGGACGGCAACAAGCTGGAGCCGATCGAAGAAGTCGTCATCGACGTCGACGAAGAGCATTCCGGCATCGTCGTCCAGAAGATGTCCGAGCGCAAGGCCGAGATGGTCGAGCTTCGTCCTTCGGGCGGCAATCGTCTTCGCCTGGTGTTCTACGCGCCGACCCGTGGCCTCATCGGCTACCAGTCGGAACTCTTGACCGACACGCGCGGCACGGCGATCATGAACCGCCTGTTCCATAACTACCAGCCATACAAGGGCGAAATCGGCGGCCGCAGCAATGGCGTGCTGCTGTCGAACCAGTCCGGCGAAGCCGTTGCCTATGCCATGTTCAACCTCGAAGACCGCGGCCCGATGATCATCGAGCCAGGCGAAAAGGTTTATGCCGGCATGATCATCGGCATCCACACCCGTGACAACGACCTCGAAGTCAACGTGTTGAAGGGCAAGCAGCTCACCAACATCCGGTCTGCCGGCAAGGACGAAGCCGTTCGTCTGACCCCGCCGATCCGCATGACGCTCGATCGCGCGCTCTCCTGGATCCAGGACGACGAGCTGATGGAAGTCACGCCGAAGTCGATCCGTCTGCGCAAGACCTACCTCGATCCGAACGATCGCAAGCGTTTCGGCAAGAAGAGCGCCTAAGCTTTTCAAAGCTTGAGAATTTTGAACCCCGGTGCTCGCACCGGGGTTTTTATTTGGTATCCGGACTTTCCGCCCCCTTGTGGCAGGGGTTAAAAATGCGTTAACATTTCGCATCCGTCCACACATAAAGCCTGTGGGCAAACGGTTCCCGGCAATTTTGCTGGATGGTTAATTTCAAGTTGCCGGGCCAGAGTGGGCGTTATGAAAACGTTATCGATTGATGTCCGGCGGGCTGAACCGCACGACGCCCGAGCCATTTCGGAGACGCATCGGCTGTCCTGGCAGTATGCCTATACCGGCATAATTCCGCACCGTGCGCTCTCGCAGATGATCGAGCGGCGGGGCGAGGTCTGGTGGCGCCGGGCTACCCGCGGGCCGGCGACACTGCTCGTTCTCGACGTCGCCGGTACAGTTGCCGGTTATGCGACGCTGGGCCTGAACCGGGCCCGTGCGCTGCCCCAGGAAGGCGAAATCTACGAGCTCTACCTGCGCCCCGAATATCAGGGCATCGGCCTCGGTCGCCTGCTGTTCGGCGAGGCGCGGCGTCTGCTGAAATCGCTCGGCTGCAAGGGCCTCGTGGTCTGGTGCCTCGAAGACAATGAAAATGCCGAGCGCTTCTACCGCAGCCACGGCGGGCTCGACTTCTGCGAGGGTCTCGAGACCTTCGGCGAAAGCCAGGTGAAAAAGATCGGCTTCGTCTGGCCGTGACGCCCGTTGGTTTCGATGGCCGACCGGGCGAACTGCGGCAGCGGTCGCATTTTCGCCGCCAATTCGTCCTTAGGTCTCGCCGTTTCACGCCATGGCCCAAACCAAGGCATGCTTTCGAAGCCCTGTTGCCTTACACAATATTTCCGATTAAGTGGCTGGCAGCGATCACAGTTTAGGGGACTCCCATGCGCATCGACGCAATTTCCATTGGTAAGAATCCGCCCGAAGATGTCAACGTCATCGTCGAAGTGCCGGTCGGCGGCGACCCGATCAAGTACGAAATGGACAAGGACGCCGGCACGCTGGTCGTCGACCGTTTCCTCTACACGCCGATGACCTATCCGGGCAATTACGGCTTCGTGCCGCACACGCTCTCGGAAGACGGCGACCCGATCGACGTCCTGATCGCGAGCACCCGCCCGCTCATCCCCGGCTGCGTCATCAATGTCCGCCCGATCGGCGTGCTGATGATGGAAGACAATTCCGGCAAGGACGAGAAGATCATCGCCGTGCCGTCGCCGAAGCTGACGCTGCGCTACGAGAAGGTCAAGGAATACACCGACCTGCCTGACATCACCATCAAGCAGATCGAGCACTTCTTCCAGCACTACAAGGACCTCGAGCCCGGCAAGTGGGTGAAGATCTACGGCTGGAAGGGCGCCAAGGAAGCCGGCGAACTCATCCTCGAAGCCATCGCCCGTCACAACGCGGCCGAAAAGAAGGCCTGATCGGGCTTTTCTGACCGCAACGTTCAAAGCCTCCGGATCGTCGTCGATCCGGAGGCTTTTTTGTTCGCGGAATTGGCGGAGACGGGGCGCAGGTCGGCTTACCGCAGGTCCCGGAGTTCCTTGAGGGACGCGCAATCGCTGCCTCGGCGACCCAATCCAGACAATCTATCGGACGGAGTACGCTCTCTCCTCCTGCTCGTCACAGGGATCCTGTGCGCCCAAGTCCTTGGGCGCGACAAGACCTCTCGCTATCGCCCCGGCGGCGGTCCCCTCACGGCGCGGACGCGCCGTGGCTGGATCTCTGTGACAAGCACAGAGATGAGGAGAGTGGGGAGGGAGCCGCCGCTACACTTGGTCCGTTGGATGGTACGCGCGAGTGCGATTCCAGCGGACGCAGCCCGCTGCTTACATCGTCAGCTGCAGCAGCGCCGGGTAGACCGTGTTGTGAAGGACGGCCTGGATGAAGAAGATGATGAGCAGGACGACGATCGGGGAGATGTCGATGCCGCCGAGGTTCGGCAGGATACGGCGGAGCGGGTTCAGAACCGGCTCCGTGACGTTGAAGAGGAAGCGGCCGACCGAATTGACGAACTGGTTGCTCGAATTGATCACGTTGAAAGCGTAGAGCCAAGAGAAGATGGCGCTTGCAATCAGGATGTAGACGTAGAGCTGCAGGACAATGTCGATGACTTGAAAGAGCGCCAGAAGTATCCCGGACATGTACGTCTCCATTTCGCTAGTGACAGACATGTAGACATTGGCGAAGGCCCGAGCAAGTGCTATGCCCGCCGCCATGCTGAATCATGTTTAACGGCCGAGTGGGATCTTCAGCGGCGGCCGGTAACGGAAAGCCATCCATGTCGCTCATCTCGTCCGCGGACCGCTTCGCCGCCTTCCGCCATGTATCCTATACGCGCTTCTTCTTTGCCCGCTTCCTGGTCTCGTTCGCAGCCCAGATCATCAGCGTTTCCGTCGGCTGGCAAATGTACGACCAGACCGGCAAGGCCATCTATCTCGGCCTGATCGGTCTCGTGCAGTTCCTGCCGTCGCTGCTGCTGACACTGGTGACGGGTTCGGTGGCCGATCGCTACAGCCGGCGCCACATCGTGGCGATCTGCACGCTGGTCGGCGCGCTCTGCGCCGTCGCCCTCTGGGTGCTGACCTCGACCGGCGCCTTCGCGCCGCTGCCGGTGTTCATCATCCTTACCATCATGGGTGTCGAGCGGGCCTTCCTCGGCCCGGCCACGCAATCGCTGGCGCCGAATCTCGTGCCGCCGGAGGATCTCTCCAATGCGGTTGCCTGGAATTCGTCCTCCTGGCAGACGGCGGCCATCGTCGGCCCTGTCGTCGGCGGCCTGCTCTACGGCCTCGGGCCGAGCGTCGCCTATGCGGTGGCGGCTGTCTTCTCGATCTTCGGCGCCATCCTCATCCAGATGATCGCCAAGCCGCCGCAGCACAGCACCGGCATGGCGACCAACTGGAACACTATCCTCGCCGGCTATCGCTTCATCTGGTCGGAGAAGGTGGTGCTGGGCGCGATCTCGCTCGACCTGTTCGCGGTGCTGCTCGGCGGCGCCGTCGCGCTGATGCCGATTTTCGCCCGCGATATCCTGACGCTCGGGCCCTGGGGCCTCGGGCTGCTGCGGGCGGCGCCCGGTGTCGGTGCCATCGCCACGGCCGTGCTGCTCGCAACCTATCCGCTGCGCCATCGCGCCGGTGTCTACATGTTCGCCGGCGTGGCGATGTTCGGGGTCGGCACGCTGCTGTTCGGCCTGTCGACCTCACCCTGGCTGTCGATCGTCGCGCTCGTCATCATGGGCGCCTCCGACATGATCTCGGTCTATGTGCGGGAGACACTGATCGCGCTGTGGACGCCGGACCATGTGCGCGGCCGGGTCAATGCCGTCAACATGGTGTTCGTGGGGGCGTCGAACGAACTCGGCGAATTCCGGGCGGGGACGATGGCCTCGGTGTTCGGGGCCGTGCCTGCCGTCGTCATCGGCGGCGTCGGCACGCTGGCAGTGGCGATCATCTGGGCAATCGGCTTTCCGCAATTGCGCCGCATCGACACGCTGGATGCGCCTGAGCCGGATGCGAAAGACAGCCCGGACTGATCGGTTCAGGCCGCCATGGCGGCCTGCTTGGCAAAGACGATATCGAGAAACTGCGACAGCCAGTGCTTGAGGGCATCGTCGAACAGCATGCGGCCCTCGAGGTGGTCGCGGCCCTGCTGGGCGTTCGGCAGCGCGAAACGGTGGGCGCCGTGGACCACCCAGCGGTGCATCATGGCGCGCGTCAGTTCGGCGTGGAACTGCAGGCCCCAGGCGTTGTCGCCATAGCGGAAGGCCTGGTTGGGGTAGGTGTCGCCGGTCGCCAGCAATTCGGCGCCATGGGGCAGGTCGAAGCCCTCTCTGTGGAAATGGTAGACCATCCGCGGCCAGGGCGTCAGCAGCCGGCGGCCGCTCTCGGTCGGATGCAGAGGATACCAGCCGATCTCGGCCTTCTCGTCGGCGCGTCCCTGCACCGTGCCACCGAGGTGGCGGACCAGCATCTGGGCGCCAAGGCAGATGCCGAGGAAGGGGCGGTTCTCCTTCAACGGCACGTTCAGCCAGCCGATTTCGGAGCGCACGAACGGATCGGGGTCGTTGGCGCTCATCGGCCCGCCGAAGACGACGGCGCCGCCGTGGGCCTCGAGGGTCGGCGGCAAGGGGTCGCCCAGCACCGGGCGGCGGATATCGAGGTCGAAACCCTTCTGCAGCAGCATCTGGCCGACGCGGCCGGCGCTCGAGCGCTCCTGGTGCAGGACGATCAGGATCGGGCGCCGATGGTTGCTGTTGGCGGCGTCAATCCGCATCGTCGGCCTCCACCGCAACGCCTGGCACACGGGCCGCCGCCTCCTGGCGCTTCATGATGCGCTCGCGGCCGGATACGCCGAGCAGCTCGGCGATGCGCCAGATGGCGTCGTCCTCCATCTCGCTGCGCTCGCCATCGGCATAAACGATGTCCCAGAGGATACCGATGAGCTCGACACGCTGGTCGCTGTCGAGATGGCGCTTGAGATCGGAGGTGAAGCGGAAGTAGTCGACAGCCTCGTTCTCCGCTTCCGTACCGGCGGCAATCAGCGCGTCGAGTTCGCGGCCATCCAGGCCGTATTGCTCTTTCAGCAGCCGGCGCAGGGCTTTCTTCTCGCTCGCCTCGACCTTGCCGTCGGCCTCCATCACCTGGATGCAGAGGGCGGCTACCGAGATCCGGGGATCGTCGGGGGCGAGGCCCGTTTTCGGATGATCTGTCGTCAGACTTTGAAAGAATTCCTGAAAGCGTTCAAACATGCGGTCTCGTTCTCAAAAGAGCTTCAGCCTGGTCTTGGGTTCCGGCTCGGCTTTGGTCGTGCGGACGCCGGGATCGTCGGGGGCGCCGCCGAAGAAGGGGCGGGGCTCCGGCTTTTTCGGGGCCTCGGGTTTCGGCATGGGGACCAGAGCCGTCGAGGGCTGCGGTCTGGCGGGAGAAGGCTTCTGTACGGGCGGCGCTTCCCGAGCGGGCTCTGCTGCGGCCGCTGGCGGTGCCGGTCGGAGGTCCGCGAGCGGCGGCAGGCTGCGCAGCGCAGACTCGAACGAGGCGATGGAGCCTTCCTCCACAGGACCTTCGATCTGGCCGAAAGGCGAGCGCCATTCGAAAGCGTCGAGCTTGCCCGAAATCGGCGAGACCGGCAGCCATTTGTCCGAGACGAAACCGTCTGCCACCCAGGCGGGATCGCGCGGCGCGCGCAAGGCCTGCGCCAGCCAGTGGCGTGTGCGTCCCTGATCCCGGGTCTCCGCGTCCTCGATATCGGCGAGCAGCATGAAGGCGCCCTCGCGCGGCGACATGCGGGCCGCGGCTTCCGCCTTGCTGCGCGCCAGGGCGAAATTGCCGGCGTCGAGCGCCGCCTGGGCGAGGATCAGCAATGCCTCGACATTGTTCGGCCGCAACGATTCCAGTTTTTCGGCGCGCTTCAACCGGTCGAGCACGCTGTCGCCGCTGCGGGCGCGGACATAGGCACGGCCGATCTCGGGATGAGGCGCCACTTTCCAGGCTTCCTCCAGCACGGTTGCGGCCTTGCGGATCTTGTCCTCGCGAAACAGTGCCTTGGCGGCAATCAGCGCTGCCGGCACCAGATGGTCGGACAGCTTGAGTGCGGCCAGCGCGTCGTCGCAAGCGCCGGTCGGGTTGGCGTCGAGCCGGTCGCCGGCCCGTGCGGTCAGGAGCACGGCGCGCAGGCGATTGGCCTCGTCCTTGTCGATGACCTTGGCCACCTTCTGCTGGTCGAGCAGGCGAATGGCGTCGTCCCAGCGCCCGGCGCGGCTGCGATGTTCCAGCGTCGCCTGAGCGGCCCAGGGCAGGTAAGGCGCCTTCTCGGCGGCCTGATCGGCGTATTGCCGTGCAGCTTCATCGGCGCCGAGGCGCTTGGCCTCGAGATAAAGGCCGCGCAGGCCGAGTTCGCGGGTCTCGGGGTCGCCGGCCATCTGTTCGAACTTGGCGCGCGCCTCGTGGTGGTTGCCTTCGATGAGCGCGGCCTGCGCCTCGAGCAGGGCGATCAGCGGCTCCTGGTCGGCGCGGATCAGTCCGCGCGAACGGGCGGCCATCTTGCGCGCCAGCAGGGCGTTGCCCGCGCCGGCCGCAATCAGCCCCGTCGACAGGGCCTGATAGCCGCGATCTCGCTTGCGGGCACGGAAGAACCGGCTCACCGCATGGGGAGAGGTCCAGATCATGCGTACGAGCGACCAGACGATCAGCACGGCCGCGACGATGGCGATCAGCAGGCTGGCGGCGACGATCAGCTTGGTCTGGTAGAGCTCGCCGCCCCACATCAGCGACAGGTCGCCGGGGCGATCGGCCAGCCAGGAGAAACCGTAGCCGAGTGCCAGGACGAGGACGATGAATACAAGCAGTCTGACGATCATGTTCCTACCTCAGCTCTGCTTGCCTGCGCCGGCAATCGCCTTCGACAGGGTTTCTCCGACCAGATCCTCGACCTTGATCCTGGCTTCGATCGACTGCTTGAAGGCCGCAGACGCGGTCTTGCCGGCTTCCGGGAGACTGTTCCATTCGCTGGCGGCTCCCGGCAGGTCGCCGTTGCGGATCTTGTCCTCGAAGCGGGCGGCAATGGCATCCACGCCGTCGCCCTCGATGTTGCCGACCGGGCGAACGGTCACAAGCGACTTGGCGCTGGAGAGCAGCCTGTCGCTCCAGCCTTGGGTCTCTTCCTTCGGTTCGGCGGCATTGATGATTGCGGTGGCAACTTCGGGCACCTGGCGGATCAATTCCGCCCGCGACGGCACGCCGGTGTCGGCAAAATTGCGCAGCGTGGCGACAGCGGGATCATTCGGCGAGACACCCGCGAAGGTGTCGAGTTCGGCGCGGAAAGGGCCGCCACGGTCGATGGCGGCTTTAAGGCCGGCAGCGGCGATCGCCTGGGCGACGGCCACGTCCTTGCCCGGCTCGTTGAGCTTCTTTTCGGCATCGTCCAGGCGCTTGGTGATGTCGGCACCCGTCGCGGCCTGGGTTTGCGTCGTCTGGTTGACGCTCGACTTCAGCTGGTCGACCTCTGCGGTGAGATCGGCGATCTTCTGGGCCGAGGCAGGGTCGACGGCGGCCGGGGAAGCGCCATTGGCAGCGGTCGGCTGCAGGTCGTTCTTGATCGTGGTTTCGAGCGCGGCGATGCGCGCTTCAAGCGATGTATCCGGTGCTGCGGCCGGCGCCGCCGCGAGCGTGGCGACAGTCTGCTTCAGGCCGTCAATTTCTGCACTCAGCGATGTCAGCTCCTTGCTGTCGTTTTTGGATGCGGAAGCTGCCGGCAGGACGCCTGCATATTGGAGTGCGCCGGCACCGAGCAGCGCGATCAGGCCACCGACGATACCTGCAGCGAGCAGTCCGCTCGTGCTGTTGGCCGGCGTTGCCGTGGTCGGGGTGGATGGCTCCGGGGGCGTTGCTGCAGCGGGCGCATATGCCGGTTCGGGGTTCGGCTCCGGCTCGGTGTGCGGCGGCGGTTCCACGGTCGCGGCAGAGGCGCTGCCGGTTTCGTCCTCGTGGTTTTCGATCTCGGCTTCGCGGCGGGCAGCCGCGTTGGCCTCCAGATCGATCGTCACTGGCTCGTCGTCGGCCTTCGGATGATGCGGCGGATTACCGGGGATCATGGCGTCCTCATTTTATGCACTGCGAAGAAGGTAGACAGTGAAGTGGTTTATGGAAAGAGCTTAGATCAATTTAGCGCTCGCATCGCCATCGAGAAGGCCGAGCAGGCTGTCTTCCTCCGGGACGGCGGCTATTTCGACCGCTGCCGACAAGGGGTAGGGGACGATTGTGGCAATCGTCGCGCTGAGGCACAGCAGCCTTGTCTTTTTCAGAAGGTCCAGATCGCGGGCAATGTTGTCCAGGGCGAAAAAGCGTCGTGCGGTATGGCTGGAATAGAAGAGCACGGCATCGACCGGATTGTCGACGAAATGGCTTCGCAGCAGCGTCTCCGGCGGTTCCACCGGCTCCATCCGGTAGCATTCGATGCAGTCGAAGCCGATTTCGTGAAACGAAAGACGGGCTTCGAAGCCCGCTGCCCGGGGAGAGCCGGCGAGATAGGTCAGCGGCCCGTTACGGAGCAGGGCTTGCTCGCTGGCGACGAGATCGGCCAGCTCCGCGCCATCGCCGTTCGAATGCAGAACGTCCGTAAAACCCAGTGCGACTGCCTTGTCTGCCGTTGCCTTTCCGACGGCGAATAGCGGCCGACCGAGATGCTGGGAAAGCGTCGGCCCCAGGCCCTGCGTTGCCCGGAGCGCCTCTGCGCTGGTCACGGCGATGGCGCCTGAGGAGGCGTCGAGCCCTGCCGATGTTGCCTTGAGATCGTGAACCGCAGCCGTCAGCGGCAGGAGCAATGCCTGATGGCCGCGTGCTTCAAGCTTTTTCGCGGTGCGCTCGCCCGATGCTGCGGGACGGGTGACGAGCACGCGCATCGGTCAGCTCCAGCTATCGAAGAAGGTGGTGCCGGCCTTGGCGCGCACCGCCTCGCCGGCGGCAGCGCCCAGCGCTTCCGCTTCGGAGCGTCGGCCCTCGACGGTGATATTGTGCTCGATGCGACCGTCCGGGGTGAGGATCATGCCGAAGAAGCGAAGGTTGTCGCCGTCGCAGGTGGCGTAACCGGCAATCGGCGTGCGGCAGGAGCCGTCGAGCGTCGCCAGGAAACCGCGCTCGCAGGAGACGGTGTCGAAGGTGGGGATGTCGTTGATCGGGGCCAGCAGCGCATCGGTTCGCTTGTCGCCGACGCGGCTCTCGATGGCGATTGCACCCTGTGCAGGTGCTGGCGGGAAGGCGTCGGGGTCGAGCAATTCTGTGAGGACGTCGAGCTTGCCCAGCCGCTTCAGCCCGGCGACAGCCAAAAGCGTGGCATCGGCCTGGCCTTCGCGCAGCTTGCGAAGCCGTGTGTCGACCAGCCCGCGAAAGACGATCACGTTGATGTCCGGACGCAGCCGGCGGATCAGCGCCTGGCGCCGCAACGATGCGGAGCCGACGGTGGCGCCATGCGGCAGTTCCATGAGGCTCGGTGCGGAGCGGCCGATCACGGCGTCCCGGATGTCCTCGCGCGGCAGGAAGGCGGAGAGATAGAGGCCCTCCGGCAGATTGGTGGGCATGTCTTTCGCCGAATGTACCGCAAAGTCCAGATCCTCGGTCATGAGCCGCAGTTCGAGTTCCTGGGTGAACAGGCCCTTGCCGCCGATTTCGGCCAGCGAGCGGTCGGTAATGCGGTCGCCCATCGTCGTCATGACGACCAGCTCGAACATTTCCGGCGGCAGGCCGTGGGCGGCGATCAGCCGGTCCCGCGCCTCATGGGCCTGGGCGAGCGCCAGCGGGCTTCCGCGCGTGCCGATCCGGAAAGGTTTCGTTTGCATCCGTCATGATCCGTTGTTACCGACAGTTCTCGTAAACAGGTTTCTACAGCATCGCAATCCGACGTTCAGGTTCCATGACGCCCTTTCTCCGCATTCTCGGCATCGAAACAAGCTGCGACGAAACCGCCGCCGCCGTCGTCGAGCGTCGGGCAGATGGCGCGTGCACGGTTCTGTCCGACGTCGTCCTCAGCCAGATGGACGAACACAGCGCCTATGGTGGCGTGGTCCCCGAAATCGCCGCCCGCGCCCATGTCGAAGCGCTTGATACGCTCATCGAAGACGCTTTGAAACGCGCCAATGTGTCGCTTGCCGAGATCGATGCCATTGCCGCCACCTCCGGCCCCGGGTTGATCGGCGGCTTGCTGGTCGGGCTGATGACCGCCAAGGCGATGGCGCGCGCTTCGGGCAAGCCGCTCTATGCCATCAACCATCTCGAAGGCCATGCGCTGACGGCGCGGCTGACCGACGATCTGTCCTTTCCCTACCTCATGCTGCTGGTCTCCGGTGGCCACACGCAGCTGATCCTGGTGCGCGGCGTCGGCGTCTACGAGCGCTGGGGCACGACCATCGACGATGCGCTCGGCGAAGCCTTCGACAAGACGGCCAAATTGCTTGGCCTGCCCTATCCCGGCGGTCCTGCTGTGGAAAAGGCAGCCAAGACCGGCAATGCCGACCGCTTCGTCTTTCCGCGACCGCTGGTCGGCGAAGCGCGGCTCGACTTTTCGTTTTCCGGCCTGAAGACTGCCGTGCGGCAGGCGGCCATGGAGATCGCGCCGCTGTCCGATCAGGACATCGCCGATGTCTGTGCCTCCTTCCAGAAGGCGATCTCGCGGACGCTGAAGGATCGCATCGGTCGCGGGCTGCAGCGCTTCAAGTCCGAATTCCCGGCCTCATCCGAGCCTCCGGCCCTGGTCGTCGCGGGTGGCGTTGCTGCCAATCTCGAGATCCGCCGGACGCTGCAGGCGCTCTGCGACGAGCAGCGCTTCCGCTTCATCGCGCCGCCGCTCCACCTTTGCACCGACAATGCCGTGATGATCGCCTGGGCCGGGCTCGAGCGGATGGCGTTGGGCGAGCCCGCCGACGATCTGTCCGTCGAGCCGCGCTCGCGCTGGCCGCTCGACGCCAATGCGACGGCGCTGGTCGGCCACGGCCGGCGGGGCGCCAAATCGTGAGCGGTCCCGAGCGCATCGCCGTGATCGGCGCCGGTGCCTTTGGAACGGCGCTGGCGTCCGTTGTCGCGCAGACCGGGCGCAGTTCCGTCGTGCTGATCGGTCGCGATGCGGCGCTGATGGCACGAATGGCAACGACCCACCTGCACGAGACTGCGCTGCCGGGCATCGTGCTGCCCGATACTCTTGAATTTTCGGCAAAACCGGAGGCGCTTGCCAAGGCCGACATCGTGCTCTTCGCCATGCCATCGCAGGCGCAGGCGGATGCCGCCGGGCATTATGGTCCCCATCTCGCAAGGCATGCTGTTGTCGTCACCTGCGCCAAGGGGATCGACCGGGTGTCCGGCTCGCTGCTGACGGAAATGCTTGAGCGCGAATTGCCCGAACATGCCATCGCCGTGCTGTCTGGCCCAGGTTTCGCCGCCGATATCGCCAAGGGCCTGCCGACGGCAATGGCCATTGCGGCTGCCGACATGGCCATTGCCGAACGGCTGGCGCTGGTAATCTCCGGCCGGACCTTCCGGCTCTACGCTTCCGACGACCGGATCGGCGTGCAGTTGGGCGGCGCGCTGAAAAACGTGCTGGCGATTGCCTGCGGCATCGTCGAGGGCCGGGGGATCGGCGATTCGGCCCGGGCCGCGCTGATCAGCCGGGGGCTCGCGGAAATGTCGCGCTTCGTCGGGGCGCAGGGCGGGCAGGCGGAGACGGTGCGTGGCCTTTCCGGCCTTGGCGATCTCGTGCTCACGGCCACCAGCCACCAGTCGCGCAACCTTCGCTTCGGCATCGCGCTTGGCCGGGGCGAGCAGCATAACCCGGCGCAGGGATCGCTGGTCGAGGGGGCTCTTGCGGCCTCCGTTGCGGCCCGGCTTGCCGCCGATCTCGGCGTCAGCATGCCGATCACCGATGCCGTTGCCGCCATCATCGATGGCAGGCTCGACATTGCCGACGCCATCGAACAGCTGATGACGCGGCCCATTACCACCGAATAGATATGACGATCAAACAGGAGCAACCGATGCTTTTCGCTTTTCTCTGCAAGGACAAGCCCGACCATCTCCAGGTCCGCATGGACACGCGACCTGCCCATGTCGAGCACCTGAACAAGCTCAATGCCGAGGGTACCTTGAAAATGGCCGGCCCCTTCCTCGGTCCGGACGAGAAGCCCTGCGGCAGCCTGGTCATCGTCGAAGCCGCCTCGCTGGTAGACGCGCAGGCGCTGGCCGATGCCGATCCCTATGCCAAGGCGGGCCTGTTCGAGAGCGTCGAGGTCAAGCCGTTCAACTGGGTGTTCAACAAGCCGGAGGCGTGATCATGGCCCACTGGCTGTTCAAGTCCGAGCCGAAGACCTGGGGCTGGCATGCGCAGAAGGATGCGGGCGAGGCCGGCACCGAATGGACCGGCGTGCGCAACTATCTGGCGCGCAACCACATGCGGGCGATGAAGATCGGCGACAAGGGCTTCTTCTATCACTCGAACGAGGGGCTCGAGGTCGTCGGCATCGTCGAGGTCTGTGCCCTGTCGCATCCGGATTCCAGCGCCAAGGGCGACCCGAAGTGGGATTGCGTCGACATCCGCGCCGTCTGCGACATGCCGAAGCCGGTGACGCTGAAAGATGTCAAGGCAAGCGAGAAGCTCGCCAAGATGTCGCTCGTCACCTCGATGCGGCTTTCCGTGCAGCCCGTCACCGACGAGGAATATCTGGAGGTCTGCCGCATGGGCGGCCTCGACAATCCGCCCCGTTGAGCCCGGTGTGAAGACCGACCCGGAAACCTTCATTCGCGCTAACACGGATTTGATCGTGCCGCCGCATGTGCCGGAAATCCGGCTGCACCTGGCGACAGAAGCCCACGATCTCTGGCTGAAGACCGAGGAGGAGCTGGAAGCCATCGGTCTGCCGCCGCCGTTCTGGGCCTTTGCCTGGGCAGGCGGGCAGGGCCTCGCGCGCTTCGTGCTCGACAATCCGGACATCGTCGCCGGCAAGCGCGTGGTGGATTTTGCCAGCGGCTCCGGGCTGGTGGCGATTGCCGCAGCACAGGCCGGGGCTGCAGAGGTCATCGCTGTCGACATCGATCCCTGGGCAGCGACTGCGGTGCGGCTGAACGCCGGGGAAAATGGCGTGAGCATCGGCTTTTCCAGCGAGGATATCATCGGCCTGCCGGTCGCGGCGGACGTCCTGCTCGCGGGCGACGTGTTTTACGACCGCGACTTTGCCGTCAGGCTGGTGCCCTGGCTTTCGACATTGGCGAGCCATGGAACGGTTGTCCTCGTCGGAGATCCCGGACGCGCCTATCTGCCCAAGGACGGTCTAATGTTCCAGGCGACCTATGAGGTGCCGGTAACGCGTGCCCTCGAGGACAGTGAAGTCAAGAGGACGACCGTCTGGCAGTTCCATCCGACCTGATATCAGGGCCTGATGACGCAGACGCCGTTCTCATAGGCGCAGGCACTGCGCATCCTGGCCACGTCGATGATTTTGGCGCGAGGACGGAGCACGGGTGCGACCGGACCGCCAAAGCCTCCGTCGCTGTAGCCGGTAATGTAGGTGCCAGCATTGGAGTTGTAGACAGCGATCGAGCCGGCGTAGCCGCTGGCGAAGCCATCGTATCTCTCAGTCCGTTCGGTGGCGTAAATGCTGCCGCGCGGGGTCAAAAACCTGTTGGATGCGATGCTGCGCAGATGCCTGACATTGGCATCTCCACCCCATCCCGACGGGTCAAGAGTATTGCTGCGGTGATGGTAGCGCGTTCGCGCCATTCTGTCCGGCTCGAACCTGCCGTCGCCAAAGCCCCGGTGCTGGAAACGGCTGCGTTGGAGCCATCCATGTGGGCCTTCGGCACCGACCGTCAAACCTCTTCCATGTTGCGTGAAGGCCCCGAGCCCGGAGCGATGGGCTGGGCGTTGCATGACGGAGCTATCCCGACCTTGATCGGCTGCTCCGGCCGGAAAGGAGAGACCACAGAGGAGAGCGGCTCCAGCAAGGCGCACACCGATTCGCATTAGGCAAGCCATCCCAGCCTCCGCACAGACAATGGTTAACAAAAAGTTAAAGCAGATTGCCGGAAATGGGAGGACAAGTCCACGGAACGGCGGGCAAACCCTGCCGGATGGTTAATTTCAGAGATTCTAATACGGTGAAATCATCACGTGGATGAGGTCAATCGATTAAATTTTCTGCGGACTGCAATAGTGCTTGTCGGCAGCCGCTTCGGTGATTAAACCACGCGTTTGATGCAACGCACATAGGACTTTGTCATTCGTGTGTTGCCCGGGATTGCCCGCATTGGAAGCGCATCGTAACGCCGCGAGGTCTTGATGGCGAACGTCACACATAATCGGCCTATATCGCCGCATCTTCAAATCTACAAACCCATTCCCACCATGATCATGTCGATCGTCCACCGCATCACCGGTGGAGCGCTCTACGTCGGCACTCTGCTGGTCGTCTGGTGGCTCGTCGCTGCTGCCTCCGGCCAGTTCTATTTCGACTGGGCCAACTGGTTTCTCGGCACGATCATCGGCCGGTTGATCCTTCTCGGCTATACCTGGGCGCTTCTCCACCACATGCTCGGCGGCTTCCGCCACTTCATGTGGGATCTCGGCTACGGCTTCGAGAAGCATTTCTCCACCAAGCTGGCGATCGCCAATCTCATCGGTTCGCTCTGTCTCACCGCCATCGTCTGGGTCGTTGCCCTGGCGATGCGTTTCTGAGGGTAATGTCCATGGATATGCGCACTCCTCTCAGTCGCGTTCGCGGTCTCGGCTCGGCCAAGGATGGCACGGAGCACTTCTGGCGCCAGCGCCTGACGGCTGTCGCTAACGTGCCGTTGTTCCTCTTCTTCGTCGTCTTCCTGATGATCTATGCCGGCGCCCCTTACGCCGTCGTCGTGCACGCGCTGTCGAACCCGTTTGTCGCCGTCATCTTCGCGCTGATGGTGATTTCGGGCGTCGTCCACATGCGGCTCGGCATGCAGGTAATCATCGAGGACTACGTCCATGGCGAAATCAGCAAGCTCGTCTTCCTGATGCTCAACACGTTCTTCTCGATCGTCGTTGCCGGGCTCTGTCTCTTCGCCATTCTGAAAATCGCGTTTGTAGGATAATTGCATCATGGCACCCACCGCACCCCATCAGAATGGGCCAGAACGGACCGGCAAGGACTACAAGTATGTCGATCACTCCTATGATGTGATCGTCGTCGGCGCCGGTGGCGCCGGTCTTCGCGCCACGCTCGGCATGGCCGAACAGGGCTTCAAGACCGCCTGCATCACCAAGGTTTTCCCGACCCGTTCGCACACGGTCGCCGCCCAGGGCGGCATTGCCGCGTCGCTGCGCAACATGACGCCGGATAGCTGGCAGTGGCATCTCTATGACACCGTCAAGGGCTCTGACTGGCTCGGCGACGTCGACGCCATGCAGTATCTGACGATGGAAGCGCCGAAGGCTGTCTACGAGCTCGAGCATTACGGCGTGCCCTTCTCGCGCAACGAGGAAGGCAAGATCTACCAGCGGCCATTCGGCGGCCACATGCAGAACTACGGCGAAGGCCCGCCGGTGCAGCGCACCTGCGCTGCCGCCGACCGAACCGGCCACGCCATCCTGCACACGCTGTATGGCCAGTCGCTGAAGCACAACGCCGAATTCTTCATCGAATATTTCGCCCTCGACCTGATCATGTCGGACGACGGCTCCAAGTGCGTCGGCGTCGTTGCCTGGTGCCTCGATGACGGCACGATCCATCGCTTCTCCGCCAAGATGGTGGTGCTGGCGACCGGCGGCTATGGCCGCGCCTATTTCTCGGCAACGTCTGCCCATACCTGCACCGGCGACGGTGGCGGCATGGTGGCGCGCGCCGGCCTGCCGCTGCAGGACATGGAATTCGTGCAGTTCCATCCGACCGGCATCTATGGCGCCGGCTGTCTCATCACCGAAGGGGCGCGCGGCGAAGGCGGCTATCTCGTCAATTCGGAAGGCGAGCGCTTCATGGAGCGCTATGCTCCTTCAGCCAAGGACCTTGCCTCGCGTGACGTCGTGTCGCGCTGCATGACGTTGGAAATCCGCGAGGGTCGCGGCGTTGGCAAGAACAAGGACCACATCTACCTGCACCTCGACCATCTCGATCCGGCCGTCCTCAACGAGCGCCTGCCCGGCATCTCGGAATCGGCCAAGATCTTTGCCGGCGTCGACGTGACGCGCGAGCCGATCCCGGTCCTGCCGACGGTGCACTACAACATGGGCGGCATCCCGACCAACTACTGGGGTGAAGTTCTCAACGCCGACAGCGAGAACCCGGAGCGCATCCTGCCCGGCCTGATGGCCGTTGGCGAAGCCGGCTGCGCCTCGGTGCACGGCGCCAATCGCCTCGGCTCCAACTCGCTCATCGACCTCGTGGTCTTCGGCCGTGCTGCTGCGATCCGTGCTGCCGAGGTCATCGACCGCGCGGCTCCGATCCCGCAGCTGAACGTCGCTGCCTGCGAAAAGATCATGGATCGCTTCGACAAGTTGCGCTTTGCCAACGGCAACACGCCGACCTCGGTGCTGCGTGAAAAAATGCAGCACGCGATGCAGGACGACGCTGCCGTGTTCCGCACGCAGGATTCGCTGGCGTCCGGCTGCGAACGCATGTCGGCGATCTGGAAGGAACTTGCCGACGTAAAGGTTACAGACCGCTCGTTGATCTGGAACTCGGATCTCGTCGAGACGCTGGAACTGCAGAACCTAATGGCCAACGCCATCACGACGATCTACGGCGCGGAGGCCCGCAAGGAAAGCCGCGGTTCGCATGCGCGCGAAGACTTCACCGACGGCCCATTCGGCGGCCGCGACGACGTCAACTGGCGCAAGCACACGCTCTCCTGGGTCAACGACGCCGGCGAGGTGAAGCTGGATTACCGTCCGGTTCACACCGAACTGATCGCCGAAGGCATGGATCCGCAGAAGATCGAGCCGAAGGCGCGTGTGTATTGATGAGGGTTATGGCAAGATAGGCGCAGGCTCATTGCCGGAGGCACTGTCATGGGTGAAATGCGGATCAAGATCGAAGACGAGGCCCTGCTAACGCGGATTTCGGATCAGGCAAAGCTTCATAACCGCTCGGTGGAAGAGGAAGTGGAAGCTTTGTTGCAGGCGGCGGTGCCCGAGCGTCCCAAGCGGGAAGATTTAAGGGCGATCGCGGAACGTATCGCTGCAATGACTCCGAAGGGCGTCAAGCAGACAGACAGTGTCGAAATCCTGCGGGAGCTTCGGGGAAACTACGATTGAAGCTCATCATCGATGCATCGGTGGTGGTCAAATGGTTCGTCGATGAGGACGATTTTGAACTTGCACGACTCCTGGTCGAACCCGGGGTCGAACGAATTGCGCCGGATCTGGTGATTGCGGAAACAATAAATGTCTTGCAGAGGAAATCGCGCCTCGGCGAGCTCAGTCAGGAACAGGCTTTGGATGCGGTGCAGCGCCTCAGCTTTTTCTTTGACGAATTGGTTTCGTCGGCGGTCCTGATCGAGAAGGGATATCAGCTGTCCTGGCTGCTAGACCACTCGGTTTACGATTGCCTCTATCTCGCTCTGGCCTTGGAAGCTGATGATCGCAAACTTGTGACAAGTGACAATAAGTTCGTCAGCAAGGCAGTGAAGGCTGGTTTCGGCGACAGAATTTGGACTTTGGAAGTATTGACGCGCGCGTTGGCGACGCAATAGGAAAACGGACATGGTTGAACTCGCTCTCCCCAAGAACTCCCAGATGCGCGAAGGCAAGGTCTGGCCGAAGCCGCAGGGCGCCACGAACACGCGCGAACTGCGGATCTATCGCTGGAGCCCGGATGACGGGCAGAACCCGAGCATCGATACATTCTACATCGATGTCGACGATTGCGGTCCGATGGTGCTGGATGCGCTGCTCTACATCAAGAACAACATCGACCCGACGCTGACGCTGCGCCGCTCCTGTCGCGAGGGGATCTGCGGTTCCTGCGCGATGAACATCGACGGCACGAACACGCTCGCCTGCACCAAGGGGCTCGACGACGTCAAGGGTACCGTCAAGGTCTACCCGCTGCCGCACCTGCCCGTGGTCAAGGATCTCGTGCCCGATCTCACCAACTTCTACGCCCAGCACCGCTCGATCGAGCCTTGGCTGAAGACGGTGTCGCCGGAGCCGGCGAAGGAATGGAAGCAGAGCCACGACGACCGCCAGAAGCTCGACGGTCTCTACGAATGCATTCTGTGCGCCTGCTGCTCTGCCTCCTGTCCGAGCTACTGGTGGAACGGCGACCGGTATCTCGGCCCCGCCGTCCTGCTGCAGGCCTATCGCTGGCTGATCGATTCGCGCGACGAAGCCACCGGCGAGCGTCTCGACAATCTCGAAGATCCCTTCCGGCTCTATCGCTGCCACACGATCATGAATTGCGCCCAGACCTGCCCGAAGGGTCTCAATCCGGCCAAGGCGATCGCTGAAATCAAGAAGATGATGGTCGAGCGTCGCGTCTAGCCGCTTGTCCCATGGATTATGCCTCAAGCCGCCCTCACGATGATATGAGGGCGGCTTTCGCCTTGACGTCCGGAAAAATGCGCCAAATTTGTCCCAGGACGGAGCCAAGGTCTGTTCCGGCGACAATTTCTCCTTGTGCTGACTTGATTCATCAATGCCTTTCACGATAATTCCGCCGTGATTGCGCGCCAACGTCAGGGCAAGGCTGGGCTATTTCAGGAGTTTCCTAATGCGATTTAAATATGCTGTGACCGCTGCAGTCATCGGCGTTTCCCTGGCGGGTTGCCAGCGGACGGGATACAACAACGACTACGGCTCCACTTCGCCCGCCTATTCCCCTCCACCGATCCAGGCCGCTCCCGTGGGGCAGGTCCAGTCCAGCCAGCTTCCATCCCCAACCGGCTCGCAGTTCCCGGCGCCTCCGACGTCCGCGCCGGGTGCAGGCGCTCCGCAGCAAAGTGCAGCGATTGCAGCGTCAGGCCTCGATGTCACCAAGGATTCGATGGTCGGCAGCTGGAAGGTCGGCAATGGCGGCACAAGCTGCGACATGTTCCTGACGCTTACCAATCTCGGCAGCGGATCGCGCGGCGGGACGCGCGGTTGCGTCGGCGAGCTGACGAACATGGGTTCGTGGGAAGTTGCCGGCAAGCAGGTCGTGCTCAAGGATCGCAGCGGCAACCAGTTGGGCTCGGTCTACAAGACCGCCGACTCCCGCTTTACCGGCACCACCGCTTCCGGGCAGCCCATCACGCTCAGCCGCTAAGGCGTGAGGCCGGCCGGCCATCTTCCTGACGTGCGAGGCGAAACTCTTTATGCAGCCTATGCCTGACTACTCGATCAGCGTCAGCGAAAAGTTGAAGTCGCTGACGGCCTCCGGTTCCCTGCAGGTCGATGCGGCCCAGATGGACGTCGCAAAACATCTCGACCGGGTGCTGGCCGCGCTGAAGCAGCGGCGCCCGGCGGCCAAGTCGAGTGCGCTTGGCTGGCTGTTTGCGGCCCGCAAGAAGCCCGAACCGATCCGTGGACTCTATATCCATGGCAGCGTCGGGCGCGGCAAGACGATGCTGATGGACATGTTCTTCGCCATGGCGCCGTCGAAGAAGAAGCGGCGGGCGCATTTCCACGAGTTCATGGCCGACGTCCATAACCGGATCGCCGCCCATCGGCTGAAGATCAAGAACGGCGACACCAAGCTTTCCGATCCAGTGCCGCCCGTCGCTGCGGATCTGTTCGCCGAGGCGGAGCTTCTGTGCTTCGACGAATTCAGCGTCACTGACATCGCCGATGCGATGATCCTGTCGCGGCTTTTTTCCGAGCTCTTCTCGCTCGGCTGCGTTCTCGTCACGACCTCGAATGTCGAGCCCGACAATCTCTATCGGGAGGGTCTCAATCGGGCTCTGTTCACGCCGTTCATCACCCTCCTCAAGACCTATGTCGACGTCGTCACGCTGGATTCGCCGACCGACTACCGGATGGAGAAGGACGACAGCCAGCCTGTCTACCTGACGCCGCTGAACGCCGAGACCGATCGCGCGATGGATGCCGCCTGGGATAAGGCATTGCACGGTCGCACGGCGCAACCCGTCGAGATCCCGCGAAAGGGTCGGACCGTCCATGTGCCGGCGGCTGTCGACCGGCTAGCGCGGTTTTCCTTTGCCGATCTCTGCGAGGCGGCGCTCGGGGCTGGCGATTACCTCGCCATTGCCGCCCGCTTCGATACCATCTTCATCGACCGCATTCCCGAACTGGGGCCGGAAAAGCGCAATCAGACCAAGCGTTTCATCATTCTGATCGACACGCTTTACGATCACGCCACGCATGTTACAATCTCGGCGGCGGCCATGCCTGAGGCGCTTCTTGTACAGCGTCGCGGAACGGAGGGCTTCGAATTCGACCGGACGGCATCGCGTCTTTTCGAGATGAGAAGTGCGGAATATCTCGCCCAGATTCGAAGCCGGTCAGCGGCCGAGTAACGATTTGGTGACAAGTTATCTTACGTTTACGTAAGAGTTTTTATATCTAACCGATTGAATTCTAACGTCACAAAATAATCAATTGCCATTTTAGCCCTTTGGGTCTAATCGAATGCTGCCGTGGTCGATGCTTCAAAGTGTCGCGCCATCGTTTTCGATCGCAAAGGATATTCCGAAATGGCGCGTAACAAAATCGCACTCATTGGTTCTGGCATGATTGGTGGCACGCTGGCGCATCTCGCCGGCCTGAAGGAATTGGGCGACATCGTCCTGTTCGACATCGCGGACGGCATCCCCCAGGGCAAGGGCCTTGATATTTCCCAGTCTTCGCCGGTCGAAGGCTTCGACGTCAACCTCACCGGCGCCAGCGACTATTCGGCGATCGAAGGTGCTGATGTCTGCATCGTCACCGCCGGCGTTGCCCGCAAGCCCGGCATGAGCCGTGATGATCTGCTCGGCATCAACCTCAAGGTCATGGAACAGGTCGGCGCCGGCATCAAGAAGTATGCCCCCAACGCCTTCGTCATCTGCATCACCAACCCGCTCGACGCGATGGTCTGGGCGCTGCAGAAGTTTTCCGGCCTTCCGGCCAACAAGGTCGTCGGCATGGCCGGCGTGCTGGATTCGTCGCGCTTCCGCCTGTTCCTTGCCAAGGAATTCAACGTGTCCGTCCAGGACGTCACCGCCTTCGTGCTCGGCGGCCACGGCGACACCATGGTGCCGCTCGCCCGTTACTCGACCGTCGGCGGCATTCCGCTCACCGACCTCGTCACGATGGGCTGGGTCACCAAGGAGCGCCTGGAAGAAATCATCCAGCGCACCCGCGATGGCGGCGCTGAAATCGTTGGCCTCTTGAAGACCGGCTCGGCCTATTACGCACCGGCCGCATCTGCCATCGAAATGGCTGAGTCCTACCTCAAGGACAAGAAGCGCGTGCTGCCTTGTGCCGCCTATCTCTCCGGCCAGTACGGCGTCAACGACATGTATGTCGGCGTGCCCACCGTCATCGGTGCCGGTGGCATCGAGCGGATCATCGAGATCGACATGAACAAGGCTGAAAAAGAAGCCTTCGACAAGTCTGTCGCTGCCGTCGCCGGTCTCTGCGAGGCATGCATCAACATCGCTCCGTCGCTGAAGTAAATTCGGCGCAGAAATAAGTCTGGCGCTGAAGCAGGCGTCGCGCTCCAATAGGGATAGATCCATGAATATCCACGAATACCAGGCCAAGGCTCTGCTCAAGAGCTTTGGCGCCCCGGTCGCTGAAGGTGTTGCCATCTTCAACGCATCGGAAGTCGAAGCCGCCGTCAAGCAGCTTCCCGGCCCGCTCTATGTCGTCAAGAGCCAGATCCATGCTGGCGGCCGCGGCAAGGGCAAGTTCAAGGAACTGCCGCCGGAAGCCAAGGGCGGCGTGCGTCTCGCCAAGTCGCTCGAGGAAGTCCAGGCTTTCGTCAAGGACATGCTCGGCAACACGCTGGTGACAGCCCAGACCGGTGACGCCGGCAAGCAGGTCAATCGCCTCTACATCGAAGACGGCGCCGACATCGACCGCGAACTCTATCTGTCGATCCTGGTCGACCGCGCCGTTGGCCAGGTCTCCTTCGTCGTTTCGACCGAAGGCGGCGTGGACATCGAGACCGTTGCCCACGACACGCCTGAAAAGATCATCAACGTCGCGATCAACCCGACGACGGGCGTCACGGCTGCTGATGTCGCCAAGCTCAGCGATGCGCTGAAGCTCGAAGGCGAAGCCCGTCAGGACGCTGAAAAGCTGTTCCCGATCCTCTACAAGGCCTTCGTCGAAACCGACATGGCGCTGCTGGAAGTCAACCCGCTGATCGTCATGACCAACGGCCGCCTGCGCGTTCTCGACGCCAAGGTGTCGTTCGACGGCAACGCGCTGTTCCGCCACGAAGACATCGTGGCGCTGCGCGACACCAGCGAGGAAGACGAGAAGGAAATCGCCGCCTCCAAGTATGACCTCGCCTATGTCGCCCTCGACGGCAACATCGGCTGCATGGTCAACGGCGCCGGTCTCGCCATGGCGACCATGGACATCATCAAACTCTACGGCGCCGAGCCTGCGAACTTCCTCGACGTCGGCGGTGGCGCGACGAAGGAAAAGGTCACTGCTGCCTTCAAGATCATCACTGCCGATCCGGCCGTGAAGGGCATCCTGGTCAACATCTTCGGCGGCATCATGAAGTGCGATGTCATTGCTGAAGGCGTTCTGGCTGCCGTCAAGGAAGTCGGCCTTCAGGTCCCGCTCGTCGTTCGCCTCGAAGGCACCAACGTCGCGCTCGGCAAGAAAATCATCAACGAATCCGGTCTCAATGTCATTTCCGCAGACGACCTGGACGATGCCGCCCAGAAGATCGTCTCAGCTGTGAAGGCGCTTTAATCGATGGCCAAATCACCGAAGAACCCCAATCGCCAGCCTTTCGGCCCGAACGAGACAGATGCCAATCTGTGCTACTTCGTCTGCTGGGACAGCGAATACGACAGCGAAGACGGCACGGCCGAGCGTTGGGCGCATTTCACGCACAATGACGACGCGCAGGCCTATTTTGCCGAGAAGATCAAGGATGCAGACCTCTTCGTCTGGAAGGGCGAGCTGGGCATTTCCCAGGTCGACCAGCACTATGACTGGTTCCGCACCCAGTGGTCCAAGAACCTCGAGGCGCACCTGACGCAAAAGTCGGCCGCCGGCAAAGGCTACCGCTTTTCCAATGACGCCTTTGAAGCATTCGATCCCCTCGAGTTCGAGGAAGAGGAAGACAACTAATGTCCATTCTGATTAACAAAGACACCAAGATCCTGGTTCAGGGTCTGACCGGCAAGACCGGCACGTTCCACACGGAACAGGCGCTCGCCTACCACGGCACCAAGATGGTCGGTGGCATCAACCCCAAGAAGGGTGGCGAGACCTGGTCGGGTTCGGCCGGCGAATCCCTGCCGATCTTTGCGACCGTTGCCGAAGGCAAGGAAGCAACCGGCGCCGACGCATCGGTCATCTACGTGCCGCCAGCCGGCGCTGCCGCTGCGATCCTCGAAGCCATCGAAGCTGAAATTCCGCTGATCGTCTGCATCACGGAAGGCATCCCGGTTGCCGACATGATCAAGGTCAAGGCTCGCCTCGACGCTTCCAAGTCGCGCCTCATCGGCCCGAACTGCCCGGGCGTGATGACACCGGACGAATGCAAGATCGGCATCATGCCGGGCTCGATCTTCAAGAAGGGCTCCGTCGGCGTCCTGTCGCGTTCGGGCACGCTGACCTATGAAGCCGTTTTCCAGACGACCAACGAAGGCCTCGGCCAGACGACGGCTGTCGGCATCGGCGGCGACCCGGTCAAGGGCACCGAGTTCATCGACATCCTGGAAATGTTCCTCGCAGACGAAGAAACCAAGTCGATCATCATGATCGGCGAAATCGGTGGTTCGGCTGAAGAAGACGCGGCCCAGTTCATCAAGGACGAAGCCAAGCGCGGTCGTTCCAAGCCAATGGTCGGCTTCATCGCCGGCCGTACGGCCCCTCCCGGACGCACCATGGGCCATGCCGGCGCCGTGATCTCCGGTGGCAAGGGCGGCGCGGAAGACAAGATTGCCGCCATGGAAGCCGCAGGCATCCGTGTGTCGCCGTCTCCGGCCCGCCTCGGCAAGACGTTGGTTGAAGTCCTCAAGGGCTGATCCGATATACAAGGGCAGGGACGTCAGCCCCTGCCCATTTCGATTGGGGCATCTGCCCGGATCGACTGCCGCCCCTGGCGGATAAATTGAAAATGCGGCCGCCGGAATCGCCGGCAATCCATTCAAGTCGGGAGGCGGACCTTAGTCCGCGCATCACCATGGCAAGACAAGAAGCCAACGAGCAATTTCAGATCACGTCGTTTCTGGACGGCGCCAACGCGGCCTATATCGAGCAGCTCTATGCCCGCTACGAGGCGGACCCGAAGTCGGTCTCCGACGAGTGGCAGTCCTTCTTCAAGGCGCTGGACGACAATCCGAGCGACGTGAAGCGGGCAGCCAAGGGTGCCTCCTGGCAGAAGAAGAACTGGCCGATCGCGGCTGGCGGCGATCTGGTATCCGCCCTCGATGGCAACTGGGGCGTGATCGAGAAGGTCGTCGAGACCAAGGTCAAGGCCAAGGCGGAAGCCGCCGGCAAGCCAACCGACGGTGCCGACATCATCCAGGCGACCCGCGATTCGGTGCGCGCCATCATGATGATCCGCGCCTACCGCATGCGCGGCCATCTCCACGCCAAGCTCGATCCGCTCGGCATTGCCGCTCCGGTCGAGGATTATCACGAGCTGTCGCCCGAGGCCTATGGCTTTACCGAGGCCGACTACGACCGCAAGATCTTCATCGATAACGTGCTCGGCCTCGAATACGCCTCGGTCCGCGAGATGATCGAGATCCTCGAGCGCACCTATTGCTCGACGATCGGCGTCGAATTCATGCACATGTCCAACCCGGAAGAAAAGGCCTGGGTCCAGGAGCGCATCGAAGGCAAGGAAAAGGGCGTCGCCTTTTCGCCTGAAGCCAAGAAGGCGATCCTGCAGAAGGTCATCGAAGCCGAAGGCTACGAGCAGTTCCTCGACGTCAAGTTCAAGGGCACCAAGCGCTTCGGCCTCGACGGCGGCGAATCGCTGATCCCGGCGCTGGAACAGATGCTGAAGAGCGGCGGCGCCCTCGGCGTTCGCGAAGCCGTGTTCGGCATGGCCCATCGCGGCCGCCTCAACGTGCTGTCCCAGGTGATGGGCAAGCCCCACCGCGCCATCTTCCATGAGTTCAAGGGCGGCTCCTATGCGCCCGACGAAGTCGAAGGCTCCGGCGACGTGAAGTACCATCTCGGTGCCTCCTCCGACCGCGATTTCGACGGCAACAAGATCCACGTCTCGCTGACGGCCAACCCGTCGCACCTGGAAATCGTCGACCCTGTCGTCATGGGCAAGGTCCGCGCCAAGCAGGACATGGGCGCCACCGTATGGGACGGCGACACCATTCCGCTGACGGAACGGGCCAAGGTCATGCCGCTGCTCATCCATGGCGATGCGGCCTTTGCCGGCCAGGGCGTGATTGCTGAAATCCTCGGCCTCTCCGGCCTGCGCGGTCACCGCGTTGCCGGCACCATGCATGTCATCATCAACAACCAGATCGGTTTCACCACCAATCCGGCCTATTCGCGCTCGTCGCCCTATCCGTCCGACGTCGCCAAGATGATCGAGGCGCCGATCTTCCATGCCAACGGTGACGATCCGGAAGCCGTCGTCTATGCGGCCAAGGTTGCCACCGAATTCCGCATGAAGTTCCACAAGCCTGTCGTGCTCGACATGTTCTGCTACCGCCGCTACGGCCACAACGAAGGCGATGAGCCGTCCTTCACGCAGCCGAAGATGTACAAGGTCATCCGTGGCCACCAGTCGGTGCTGCAGCTCTACTCGACCCGCCTGATCGAAGAAGGCGTCGTGTCGCAGGAAGACGTCGACAAGATGAAGGCCGACTGGCGCACCCATCTCGAGCAGGAGTTCGAGGCCGGCCAGCACTACAAGCCGAACAAGGCCGACTGGCTCGATGGCCAGTGGTCGGGTCTGCGCGCAGCTGACAACGCCGACGAGCAGCGCCGCGGCAAGACCGCCGTGCCGATGAAGACGCTGAAGGATATCGGCCGCAAGCTGTCGGAAATCCCGGAAGGCTTCAACGCCCACCGCACCATCCAGCGTTTCATGGAAAACCGCTCGAACATGATCTCGTCGGGCGAAGGCATCGACTGGGCCATGGCGGAGGCTCTCGCTTTCGGCGCGCTCTGCTTCGAGGGCACAAAGATCCGTCTGTCCGGCCAGGATTGCGAACGCGGCACGTTCTCACAGCGCCACTCGGTGCTCTACGATCAGGAAACCGAGCAGCGCTACGTGCCGCTCGCCAACCTGTCGGCGACGCAGGGGCGCTACGAAGTCATCAACTCGATGCTGTCGGAAGAGGCCGTGCTCGGTTTCGAATACGGCTATTCGCTGGCCCGTCCGAACGCGCTGACCCTTTGGGAAGCCCAGTTCGGCGACTTCGCCAACGGTGCACAGGTCGTGTTCGACCAGTTCATCTCGTCGGGCGAGCGCAAGTGGCTGCGCATGTCGGGCCTCGTCTGCCTGCTGCCGCATGGCTATGAAGGCCAGGGTCCGGAGCATTCGTCGGCCCGCCTCGAACGCTTCCTGCAGCTCTGCGCGGAAGACAACATGCAGGTTGCCAACGTTACGACGCCGGCTAACTACTTCCACATCCTGCGCCGGCAGCTGAAGCGCGACTTCCGCAAGCCGCTGATCATGATGACGCCGAAGTCGCTGCTGCGCCACAAGAAGGCGGTTTCAGGTCTGGCCGACATGGCCGGCGAGAGCTCCTTCCACCGGCTGCTGTGGGACGATGCGGAGGTCATCAAGGACGGCCCGATCAAGCTGCAGAAGGACGCCAAGATCCGTCGCGTCGTCATCTGCTCGGGCAAGGTCT
>CAZZZI010000020.1:0-29013 GCA_964658415.1 uncultured Sphingomonas sp.
CAGGTCATGGCGATGGTCAAGGACAATCCGACGACCCTCTATATCTATCCCGAATCCAGCGACATCAACGCCGTCGCCAAGGCCGCGGCATCGCACAAGTCGCCGGCGCAGGCCGGACTGTACTGGAACGACCAGTGCTACCAAAAGATCAGCACGCCGAAATTCTGGTCGAAGACGGTGCTCGAGCCGATCATCGCCAAGTACCGGGCCGACAATCCGCCGAAGCCCGGCAAGCCGCTGCCCGTCTGCGCGCCCTGATCGGTGTCGCAGCGGGGTTCTGACCTAGCGGATGATGCCGTCGAGCGCCGGCATGCCGAGTATGGCGGCGCTGGCGATCAACGCATAGCAGATCCAGCGGAAGGTGCTCTCCCGGGCCAGCCCGAACAGGCGCGCACCGCCGTGAAGGCCGAGCGTGTAGCTCGGCAGGATTAGCACCGTCAGCGCAAAGACCTGCGCCACGAACAGCCCGCCGAGATAATAGCTGATGACGCTGAAGACGGTCGAGATCGAGAAATAGAGAATGATGTTGGAGCGGACGCGGGTGAAGTCGCTCTTGCCGCTCAGCCAGAAGGCGACGACCGGCGGACCGCCGAGCTGGGCCGCGCCGCTGCACAGGCCGGATATCAGGCCGACGCCTGCCGTCGTCGTCCGGCCCGGCTGGCCGTGGTAGCGCCAGCCCGAGACCAGCAGGGCCAGAAGGCAGATGGCGATTGCCGTGATGAGCCATCTCAGCAGCAGCGGATCCATCAGCGCCAGCACCGCGGTGCCAAGCGGCACGCCGATCACGGCGCCCGCTGCCATCGTCACCACCTCGCGGCGGTTGGCGATGCGGAAGGCCGGGCGCACCATGCTGAGTGTTGCCAGTCCGTCGACGACCAGCAGCACCGGCGAGATCATCTTCGGCCCGATGATGGCGCCGCCGAGCGGAATGAGGATCAGCGCTGCGCCGAAGCCGGAAAAGCCGCGGGCGAGGCCTGCGACCAGCGCGATGCCGATCAGCGCCGCCAGGCCGTGTGGCGGCAGGGATGCGATGAACCAGGCGTCGACAACCGCCCACAGCGCATCCAGCGACATCGTTCGGGGTGCTCCAATGTCCTCAGGCGGACAGCATCAGATCCATGTTCTGCACGGCAGCGCCCGAGGCACCCTTGCCGAGATTGTCGAGCAGGGCCACCAGATTGACCTGGTTGTCGCCGGGCGTGCCGAAGACGAACAGCTTCATCGTGTCCTTGCCGGCAAGCTCGACAGCGGAGATGCGGGGCAGGGCGCGGCTCTCATCCAGCGGCACGACCTCGACGACGGTCTGGCCGGCGTAGAAGGCTGTGAGGGCTGCATGAATGCTCTCCAGTGTCGCGTCGTGGCTAAGGGCGTCCAGATGCAGCGGCACCTGGACGATCATGCCCTGCGCAAACTTGCCGACCGACGGCGAGAAGAGCGGCGCGCGGTCCAGCAGCCCATGCGTGGTCATTTCAGGCACGTGCTTGTGATTGAGCGGCAGACCGTAGAGGAAATGCGGCGAGGAGATCGAGTCCGGCCGGGACTGGTCTTCCATCTGGGCGATCATCTGCTTGCCGCCGCCGGTATAGCCGGAGACGGCATTGACGGTGACGGGATAGCCGTCGGGCAGGATGCCGGCTTCGCGCAGCGGCCGGATCAGCGCGATGGCGCCGGTCGGATAGCAGCCGGGATTGGCGACGAGACGCGCCGCCGCGATCTTGGCGTCCTGGCCCTTGGCCATTTCTGCAAAGCCGTAGGCCCAGTTCGGATCGATACGGTGGGCCGTCGAGGTGTCGATGATGCGGACATTGTTGTTGCCCGACACCATTGCCACCGCTTCGCGGGAGGCATCGTCCGGCAGGCAGAGAATGGCGATGTCGGCGCTGTTCAGCATGTCCTCGCGGATTGCCGCATCGCGTCTCTGGGCCTCGGGGATCGACAGCAACTCGACATCGCTGCGGTCGGCCATGCGCGTGCGGATCTGCAGGCCGGTGGTTCCGTGTTCGCCATCGATGAAGATTTTAGGTGCCATGATCGTCCTGCGCTTTCAATAGGTTCGCACTGTTTGCGGAATCACTGTGCCATCAACTTGATTCAGAATGATAACAGTCGGTCAGCGGCTCTGTGGCCGTCGTCCGGAATGCAGGCCGAGCATATACATTGCCACCGTGGCGCCTGCAATGGCGGTGATGTCGGCATGATCGTAGGCCGGCGCCACCTCGACGACATCGGCACCCCTGACGTCGAGGTCGCCAAGCCGCTGCAGCACCGACAGGATCTTGGCGCTGGAGGGGCCGCCGGCGACAGGCGTGCCGGTGCCCGGCGCAAAGGCCGGGTCGAGGCAATCGATGTCGAAGGTCAGGTAGCTCGCTGCGCCGGCGGTACGGGCGAGGATACGGGCGGCGATCTCCGCCGCCGCCATCTCCTCGACCTCGTGGCCGTAGACGATCTCGATGCCAAAGTCCTCCGGCGCATGGGTGCGAATGCCTACCTGGATCGAACGCGAAGCATCGATCAACCCGTCGCGAACGGCGCGGCCGACGAAGGAGCCATGGTCGATGCGCCCGGCCTCGTCGGTCCAGGTGTCCTGATGGGCGTCGAACTGCACTATCGCCAGTGGCCCGTGCCGGGCAACATGGGCCTTCAAGAGCGGCCAGGTAATGAAATGGTCGCCGCCCAGCGTCAGAAGGAAGGCGCCGCTGTCGAGCAGCGTATTGGCCTGGCGTTCGATGGCCGCAGGGGTCGCGGCATGATTGCCGTAGTCGAGCAGGCAATCGCCGTAGTCGATGACCGCCATCTCGGCGAACAGGTCGCGCCCGAACGGATATTGCGGATCGTTGTCGAAGATCGCCGAGGCACGACGGATCGCCTGCGGCCCGAAGCGGGCGCCGGGGCGATTGGAGGTAGCGGCATCGAAGGGGATGCCCCAGACGACGGCATCTGCGCCCGTCGGGTCCTTGCTGAAACGCCGGCGCATGAAGGAGAGGGCGCCGGCGAAGGTCGGGTCGCTGGCGGCCGAGGTCAGCGTGGTCGCTGTGAAGGCGTGGTCGATGGATTTATTGGCCAAGCTGCTGTCCTTCGCATTCATTTCGTCTTCGAGCCGTGCAAACTCGGCCGCAGAGGCCGCGCGTGCCTGCCGCGTCATTTTACGCTGTAGTTCTGCGAATACATGATGGCCAGCCATAGTCTTCAAAGCCTGAGTGACTCAAAGATGAATGTCACCGACAGCCGTACGCATTGCAACGGGTGGAGAGCAAAAAAGGCAGCCGCATCGTCTCCCAGACTATTCACGTGGACGATGCCTACGGGAAGATCGGAAAAACGCCAGCTGTCCTCTTTCACCCGTTACCCGCCAAACCTAGGCCGCACTCTGATCCGTCGAGATCGACACCTTCAATCCCAGCGCCTTGATCACACCGAGGAACGTCGACAGTCGGGGGTCACCGGCCTCGCTCAGTGATTTATAGAGCGCTTCCCGGGTCACGCCCGCCTCCTTGGCGACAGACGTCATTCCGGCGGCACGGGCAACGTCGCCGAGCGCCTGGGCGATCAGTGCTGGATCACCGTCCTCGAAGGCGGCTTCGAGATAAAGCATGCGATCGTCCGGCGTGGTCAAATGATCCTGGACGTCAAAGCGGGTGGTTTCCAAGGGCATTCAAATCTCCTTAGCCAATTGCCGGGCGATCGCGATGTCCCTTGCCTGCGATGACTTGTCGCCGCCGCATAAGAGAATGACGATCGTCTTACCGGATCGGGTGAAATAGAGCCGATAGCCGGGGCCATGGGGGATGCGCATTTCGCTGACACCTTCACCGACCGGCTTGATATCTCCGGGGTTACCGAGTTCGAGCCGCCGGATGCGAACGACGATGCGTTGGCGCGCCTCAGCGTCGCGGAGCGCATCGAGCCATTTCGCAAAGATAGCGGTCTGCCGAACTTCGATCACCCGTGAACTATAGTTCACAAAGCAGATTTGTCAAAGTGCCTGGAGAGGAGGGCACCACGCTGCCAAAAAACACAAAAAAGGCGGCGCCGAAGCACCGCCTTTTCCAAAACAAAATCCAGCCAGCGATTAACGCTTGGAGAACTGGAACGAACGACGGGCCTTGGCCTTGCCGTACTTCTTACGTTCAACAACACGGCTGTCGCGGGTCAGGAAGCCGCCCTTCTTCAGAACGCCGCGCAGGCCGGGTTCGAAGTAGGTGAGAGCCTTGGAGATGCCGTGACGAACGGCACCGGCCTGGCCGGAAAGACCGCCGCCAGCAACCGTGGCGATGATGTCGAACTGGCCGTCACGGGCAGCCGCAACGATCGGCTGGCGCAGGATCATCTGCAGAACCGGGCGTGCGAAGTAGGTGGCGAATTCGCGGCCGTTGATGATGATCTTGCCGGAGCCTGGCTTGATCCAGACGCGGGCAACGGCGTTCTTGCGCTTGCCGGTTGCGTAGGAGCGGCCGAGCGAGTCGACCTTGCGGACGTGAACCGGAGCAGAAGGCTGTTCCGAAACCGTGCCGAGATCCTTCAGGGAAGAGAGGTCAGCCATGCTCAGGCGCTCCTTGTGTTCTTGCTGTTCAGCGCGGCGACGTCGAGAGCGGTCGGCTGCTGCGCTTCATGGGGATGGTTGGAACCGGTGTAGACGCGCAGGTTCTTCATCTGGCGACGGCCGAGGGGACCGCGGGGAACCATGCGCTCAACTGCCTTTTCGAGAACGCGCTCAGGAAAGCGGCCTTCGATCAGCTGGCGAGCGGTACGCTCCTTGATGCCGCCGGCATAACCGGTGTGCCAGTAGTAAACCTTGTCTTCGTACTTCTTGCCGGTGAAGACGACCTTTTCGGCATTGATGACGATGACGTTGTCGCCGTCGTCGACGTGCGGCGTAAAGGTAGCCTTATGCTTGCCACGCAGACGCATTGCGATAACAGAAGCGAGACGACCAACGACGAGCCCTTCGGCGTCGATGATGATCCACTTCTTCTCCACCTCTGCAGGCTTCTGGGAGAAGGTAGCCATGTTGTATACTCTCTATCTGAACCCGAAACCCGAAGGTCTGGGCGTTTCTTGTTGCTTGAATTGGCAAGGCTTGGCCCGACCAAAAAGAAAGCAGCCCGGAAAGGCTGCGTTTCTGCTGCGGCTTGTAGGGGAAAGCCGATCAACGGTCAAGATTGCCGGTTTTGGCGGCTGTAAAAAATCGCTAGCGATAACAGACAGTTAAGCGTGGGGTATTTCAATACCACAAAAATCACGCCCGTCCGTCACCTTGCAACATGATGCGCCCCGTCGATTCTGCCTCAGCTTTCAGACCCTGCTCGAAACGCGTTCATGCTGCGATGCACCAAAAGCGATTATCGAAATTATCGAGGCAACTATAAGATGTTGCTGATAAGCCAGTGAACAAAATGCGTCCAAAATGAGAAAATTACTGAAACGGCGCCGTTCTGTGCTTGCCGGCAGTCCGGTGTCGCCTACCGCACCCGCTCAGAAGCGGCGTTGCTTCCAAGCCGGGGCGTATCGGCGGCTCATCGACCGGGGATGATCTCGTCATCGTCGAGCTCGCTCGTCGAATGGCAGGTGTACACCGGGCAGTTCTTGGCGTCCTTCGTCGGCAGCGTATCCTCGAACGCATATTCCCCGAAATTGCAGGCTCCGCGGTCGCTGACGTAGCGATCGTAGAGGGTCATGTTTTTGGTCCGCTCCGCCGGATGGCGGAAGATGACTGCGCGTTCGCGCGCGATCAGCGCTTGGGCCGCAGAACAGCTGTAGGCCATGGAGTTATAGCGATTGATGGCCAGTGCCGGTGTGGCCATCGAGGCCGCCAGAGCGGCAAGCAGAATGATTTTTTGCATCAGTCAGTCCTCTCGGGATCGATTCATCCCTATATACGTGTCAGCGGGACGCTGGTTTCCGCTCGATAGGACAAAAACGAAACTGTGATCGAAGCTGGAGATGTCAGCAATGAACCACGACCGTTATGACGATTCCTATATCGCCGATATACTGCACAGCGTGAAGACCATAGCACTGGTCGGCGCCTCTCCCAATGCCGCCCGACCGAGCAACGGCGTGATGGGCTACCTGCTGGGGAAAGGCTATCACGTGATCCCCGTCAACCCGGGCCTGGTCGGCAAGGAAATTCTCGGCCAGCCGGTCTTCGGAAAGCTGGCCGACATTCCGGAGCCTCTCGACATGGTCGACGTGTTTCGTGCGCCGGAATATCTGGATGCCGTCGTCGAAGAAGCGCTGTCGCTCCGCGAGAGACCGCAGGTCATCTGGTCGCAGCTGGACATCCGGGACGATGCGGCGGCTGAAAAGGCCGAGGCTGCGGGATTGAAAGTGGTGATGAACCGCTGCCCGGCGATCGAGATCCCGAGGCTGGCCGCAGCCTGAGCAGGGAGCAGGATTTTGCTCCATTTGCCCGGTATCGAGAAAAGAAGGCGGTGAATTTGCGCCGTCGCTACGCTATGCTCCCCAAGATATTCTGAGGGAGGATTTTCATGGCTACCACCAATCCGGGCTTCGACACGCTGGCCATCCACGCTGGCGCCCAGCCTGACCCGACGACCGGCGCCCGCGCGACGCCGATCTACCAGACGACCGCTTATGTGTTCAGCGATGCCGATGCCGCCGCCGCTCTTTTCGGGCTGCAGCAGTTCGGCAATATCTACACCCGCATCATGAACCCGACCCAGGCAGTGCTCGAGGAGCGCGTGGCGGCGCTGGAAGGGGGCACGGCGGCGCTGGCGGTGGCATCCGGTCATGCGGCACAGCTGCTGGTGTTCCATACCATCATGCAGCCCGGCGACAACTTCGTGGCTGCGAAAAAGCTCTACGGCGGCTCGATCAACCAGTTCGGCCATGCCTTCAAGAACTACGGCTGGCAGGCGCGCTGGGCCGATCCGCTGGAGCCGGAAAGCTTCGAGAGCCAGATCGACGATCGCACCCGCGCGATCTTCATCGAAAGCCTCGCAAATCCCGCCGGCACCTTCATCGACATCGCCGCGATCGCCGCCATCGCCCACCGCCACGGACTGCCGCTGATCGTCGACAACACGCTGGCCAGTCCCTACCTGATCCGCCCGCTCGAGCACGGTGCCGATATCGTCGTTCACTCGTTGACGAAATTCATGGGCGGCCATGGCAACTCGATGGGCGGCGTCATCGTCGACGGCGGAACCTTCGACTGGTCCGCATCCGGCAACTACCCGATGCTGTCGGCACCGCGCCCGGAATATAACGGCATGGTGCTGCACGCGACCTTCGGCAATTTTGCCTTCGCCATCGCCTGCCGGGTGCTCGGCCTGCGCGATCTCGGCCCGGCCATTGCGCCGTTCAATGCCTTCCTGATCCTGACTGGCATCGAGACGCTGCCGCTGCGCATGCAGCGCCATTGCGACAATGCGCTTGCGGTCGCCGGCTGGTTGAAGCGTCACGCGAAGGTTGGCTGGGTCAGCTATGCCGGTCTGCCCGATGACCCGAACCACGCGTTGCAGCAGCGCTATTCTCCCAAGGGTGCCGGCGCCGTCTTCACCTTCGGGCTGAAGGGCGGATACGACGCCGGCAAGACCTTCGTCGAGAGCCTGGAGCTGTTCTCGCATCTCGCCAACGTCGGCGACACGCGCTCGCTGGTCATCCACCCGGCCTCCACCACGCACAAGCAGTTGACCGACGAGCAGAAGGTCGCTGCCGGCGCCGGGCCTGACGTGGTTCGTCTGTCCGTGGGCATCGAAGACGTCAAGGACATCATCGCCGATCTCGATCAGGCGCTGGCCAAGGCTTGAGCACAGGGTGAGCGCGAGGGGACGGTGCCTGAGACAGGCAGGGCCGTTTCTTCCCGCGCGCCGGTCCCATGATCGGTGCGCTGTGCTATAGGCAGGGGGCACCATCAACATTTCCGCGAGACACCCATGCCCCACGCCCTCCGCTTCGATCCCGAGACAGTCGCTCCCGAAACGGGCGCGCCCGCCGCAGACCGTGTGCTGTCCGGCAATCCCCAGTTTCGGACCTGGAGCATCGACGAGGCCGAGGGTGGCGTCTATGCGGGGATATGGGAGGCGACGCCCGGCAAATGGCGGATCGCCTATGACGAGTGGGAATATTTTTCCATCCTGTCCGGCTACTCCGTTGTCACCGACGACAACGGCGAGGCGCACCACCTGCGCGCCGGCGATCGCATGGTGTTACAGCCCGGCTTTAGCGGAACCTGGGAAGTCGTTGAAACGACTCGAAAGGACTATGTCGTGCGGCTTTAGCCTGAATATCGGGATCAGGTTGGCCACGACCGCAAAGCGCATAGTGATTGCTTATATGACACGGCGCTGACCACCGGCTTTCCATCTGCGGGGCAGGAGAGGCGAGCCTTCCCGCCGAAAGCCGCGCAAGCCCTTAAAATCGTGTCATTTCGCCTTCATGATACTGTCATCAAACTGAAACATTGCAACTATAGAGCCATCCATGTCGCCAGAAGAGGCGGCCGTGGTGGATCGTTCGGCGGTCCGTTTGTGGCTCTCTTTTGACCGCCGTCCGATCATCACTCAGGGAAGTGAGACCCCAATGTTGAATTTGAAAATCCGCACCCTCTGCCTGAGCGCAGGCCTGGCAGTCATCATGACCGGCTCGGCCATGGCTGCCGACATCACCGGCGCAGGTTCGAGCTTCATCGCTCCGGTTCTGTCCAAGTGGGCCGAGGGTTACAAGGCTGCGACGAACAACGCCGTCAACTACCAGTCGGTTGGTTCGGGCGCAGGCATCAAGCAGCTCCTCGACAAGACCATCGTTTTCGGCGCTTCCGACAAGCCGATGAGCGATGCCGACCTTGAAAAGAACGGCATTGCCCAGTTCCCGATGATCTCGGGCGGCATCGTCGTTTCCTACAACGTCGAAGGCGTAAAGCCGGGCGAACTCATCCTCGACGGCAAGACGCTCGCCGACATCTTCCTCGGCACGATCACCAAGTGGGACGATGCTGCCATCAAGGCGCTCAACCCATCCGTAAAGCTGCCTTCGACCGCGATCTCCGTCGTTTACCGCGCCGACAGCTCGGGCACGACTTTCAACTTCACCGACTACCTGTCGAAGGTTTCGCCGGATTGGAAGTCCAAGGTTGGCTCGAACACGGCTGTTGAATGGCCGGTCGGCTTCGGCGCCAAGGGCTCCGAGGGCGTTTCCACCACCGTCAACCAGACGGCTGGCTCGATCTCCTACGTTGAATACTCCTACGTCGTTGCCAACCACATCGGTTTCGCAAAGATGAAGAATGCCGCCGGCAAGGTCATCGAGCCTAGCCTCGACACCTTCAAGGCTGCTGCTTCCAACGCCGACTGGGCACATGCCAAGAACTTCAACCTGATCCTCACCAATCAGCCGGGCGAAAAGAGCTGGCCGATTGCAGCATCGACCTGGGTCATGCTTTACAAGAAGCCTGCCGATCCGGCTGCGACCGAAGAAGCTCTGAAGTTCTTCAAGTGGGCCTACGAAAAGGGCCAGAAGTCGGCGACCGACATGTCCTACCTGCCGGTTCCTGAAAGCGTTGCCAAGGTTGTCGAAGAATCCTGGAAGAAAGACTTCGGCACCAAGTAATCTGTGCTGACTTAAAAACATGCGGCGGACAGGGTATTGCCCTGTCCGCCTTTAATGACAGGACAAGGAGAAAGCGATGGCTGATGTGACTCAGACGGCTGGATTCCAGGCCATGGAACCCTCCGCCGTCACCAGAAAATTCCGGATGCAGGATCGGGTTTTCTATCTCATGACGCTCAGCTCGGCTTCCTTTGTCGTGCTCCTGCTACTGGCAATCGTTGGCGTTCTTGTCGCGGATGCCCTGCCCACCTTCCAGGCCTTCGGCTTCTCGTTCCTCTGGGGCACGAGATGGAGTGCGCCACTCGAGATCTATGGCGCCGTACCCGCCCTGGTCGGCACGCTGGTGAGTTCCCTGATCGCCATGCTGATTGCAGTTCCGATCGGCATCGGTATCGCCATTTTCCTGACCGAGATCTGCCCCGGCAGCCTGCGTCGCCCGATCAGCACCGCCATCGAGCTGCTCGCCGGTGTTCCCTCGATTATCTACGGTATCGTCGGTCTGTTCATGATCGTGCCGCTGATGCAGACCTACATTCTGCCGTTCCTGATGGCGACCGTCGGCCAGGTGCCGGTGATCGGCTCGCTGTTCCAGGCTCCGGCGCCCGGCGTCGGCCTTCTGACGGCCAGCATCGTCCTTGCCATCATGATCCTGCCCTTCATCACCGCGATCTCCCGCGACGTGTTTACCACCGTGCCGCCGATGCTGCGTGAATCAGCCTACGGCATGGGCATGAGCACGTGGGAAGTGGCGCGCAACATCCTGATACCCTACACCCGTCGCGGTCTCGTCGGCGGCATCATGCTGGCCCTGGGCCGTGCCCTCGGCGAAACCATGGCCGTCACCTTCGTCGTCGGTTCCGTGAGCCGTCTGCAATCCTCGATCATTTCGCCGTCCACCACCATTTCCGCCCAGATCGCCAACAATTTCGGCGATGCCGACGGTCTGCAATTTTCGAGCCTGATGGCACTCGGCCTGCTCCTGTTCGTCCTCTCCTTCTGCGTGCTTGCAGTGGCGAGATGGATGATCGGCCGCGTCGACTCGTTTTGAGGAACCAAGCCATGGACAATGCAATTCGTCAGAGAATTATCTCGCGCCGCTACATGACGAACCGGGTCATGATGACCCTGTCGTTTCTGGCCGCCGTCCTCGGCATATTTTTTCTGAGCGTCATCCTCGCGACCCTGCTTTATCGTGGCGTTACGGCGCTCAGCCTCGACGTGTTCACCATGTCGATCCCTGCCCAGGGCTCGCGCGGCGGCCTGCTCAACGCCATATACGGTACCTTCGTCGTCACGGGCCTTGCGACCCTGCTCGCGGCTCCGATCGGCATCCTTGCCGGCACCTACCTCGTGGAATTCTCGAACGGCAGCAAGCTTGCCGAGGTCGCGAAGTTCATCAACGACATCCTGCTGTCGGCACCCTCGATCATCATCGGTGTGTTCGTGTACGGCGTCGTCGTCATCCCCATGCACGGCAACTCTGCCGTCGCCGGCATCCTCGCCCTGGCGCTGATCGCCCTTCCGGTCATCAACCGCACGACCCAGGACATGCTGCAACTGGTGCCGAACTCGCTTCGTGAAGCCACGGCTGCTCTTGGCGCGCCACGTTGGAAGGCCATGACGACTGTGATATACAAGTCTGCATGGTCGGGCATCCTGACGGGTATCCTGCTCGCTGTCGCGCGCATCAGTGGCGAAACCGCACCGCTGCTGTTTACGGCCGGCTACAGCAAGTTCCTGAACGGCGGGTTGACCGGCCCGATCGCGACGCTGCCGGTTGCCATCAACACACTTGCCGCAGACGCCGGCGAGGATCTGAAGCAATTGGCCTGGGCAGGCGCGCTGATCATCACTGTCGCCATTCTGGCCCTCAACATCCTTGCCCGTTTTCTGAGTGGGCGCCGCAAGTGACGCAGCCGCCGAACGATAGGAATAAGACCATGAACATGAGCGACAACATTTTCCAGAGCGTGAATGCACAGTCGGGCAAGGGTGCAGGTTCCCCGTCGGATGTCGGCGAGATGCCGAAGCTCGATGTGAAAAACCTCGATTTCACCTATCAGAACGGCCATCGCGTTCTGAAGGGTGTGAACATGAGCATCAGCAAGAATGCGGTCACGGCCTTCATCGGTCCGTCGGGCTGCGGCAAGTCCACCCTGCTGCGCACGTTCAACCGGATGTACGATCTCTATCCGGGCCAGACGGCTTCCGGCGAGATCCTGCTGGACGGTCGCAACATCCTCAGCAAGGACGTCGACCTGAACGATCTGCGCGCCAAGGTCGGCATGGTGTTCCAGAAGCCGACGCCGTTCCCGATGTCGATCTACGAGAACGTCGCTTTCGGCATCCGGCTCTACGAGAAGCTGTCAAAGGCTGAAATGGACGCGCGCGTCGAGGAGGCGCTGACCGTTACGGCGCTGTGGGGCGAAGTGAAGGAAAAGCTGGCCCAGAGCGGCCTTGGTCTTTCCGGCGGCCAGCAGCAGCGTCTCTGCATCGCCCGCGCCATCGCGGTGAAGCCGTCCGTGCTGCTGCTCGACGAGCCGACTTCCGCACTCGACCCGATCTCGACTGCCAAAATCGAGGAACTGGTTGCTCAGTTGAAGGCCGATTTCACCATCGTCATCGTCACGCACAACATGCAGCAGGCCAGCCGCATCTCCGACAAGACCGCCTTCATGTATCTCGGCGATCTCATCGAATACGGCGCTACCGACCAGATCTTCCAGGCGCCGAAGAACAAGCGCACGGAAGACTACATCACCGGTCGCTACGGCTGATATCTCTTATACCGGATCACGAATGGCGCTCCCCAGGGGGCGCCATTTTACGTTTCAGCGTCGTGCACATCCAGGCCGAGGTCGAAAACCGGGCGGACCTGGCGTTTCATATCACCAGCGCAGATCCAGCCGCTCCAGTCCATGGAAATGGTAGACGTCCTTGACCACGGGCGCGCGTGCCAGCCGCAATCCCGGCAGGCGCGCGAACAGGATCGGTAGCGCGACGTTGAGTTCCAGCCTGGCGAGCGGGGCGCCGATGCAGAAGTGGATGCCGGCGCCGAACGAGAGGTTGGGCGCCTCGCGGCGGTCCGGCCTGAAGGCGAGGGGATCGGTGTACCGCTTCGGATCGAGGTTGGCAGCGGCCAGGATCATCGCCACCTTGTCGCCGCGCTGAAAGGTCACGCCGTCGATTTCGGCGCTCTCGAGTGCCCAGCGCTGGAAAATGTGGACGGGTGCGCAGAGCCGCAGCGTTTCCTCGACCGTCCGTTCCGTCGCGGCCTCGTCGGCAAACAATTCTGCTGGCGCCTGGCCACTGTCGAGGATGACACGCACGGAATTGCCGATCTGATGCACGGTCGCTTCGTGGCCGGCGTTGAGCAGCACGATCGTCGTCGAGACAAGCTCCTCGTCCGACAGGTACTGGCCCTTGTGCTCGGTGACGATCATGTGGCTCAGGAGGTCGTCGCGTGGGGAGGCCCGGCGTTCCCGGATGACGGATTTGACGTAGTCGGCAAATTCCTTTGCGGCCCGGTCGGCAGCCTCCTCGTCCGCACGGGTCCGCCCGAACATGTACATGCGCACATAGGCATGCGACCACTTGAGCAACTGCGGTCCCATCTCGTCGGGGATGCCGATCATCCGCGCGATCATGGTGACCGGGATGATGTCGGCGAAGGCAGAGAGCAGTTCGACTTCGCCGGTGGGGGCAAAATCGTCGATCAGCCGGTTGGCGAGCGCCGCGATCTCCGGCTTCATCTTTTCCACATGGCGCGACACGAAGGCGCGGTTCACCAGTGTGCGCAGCCGCGTATGCTCCGGAGGCTCGATCTCCAGCAGCGAATGCAACTCGGCTGCATCGAAATTCCGCAGGTGCGGCAGGGGGTCGGCCATGCCGATCTCGGCACGGCTTGCCACATGCAGGATCTGCCGGCCGAAGCGACGGTCGCGCAGCAGGGCGTTGACCTGATCGTAGCCCGTCACGGTCCAGATCTTCTGCTCCTCCCAATAGAAGGTCGGACAGTGGGCATGCAACGCCGCATAGACGGCATTGGGATTGCCGAAGAAGGCGGGATCGTTGCCATCGAGGGAAACCCGACGGGTGGCCGGGTCGAGGCGGAGAACGGAGGGGATCATCATGACATCGGGCTTAGCGCAAACCGACGCTGGCGAAAAGCGGGTCCGAACGGTTCCGCTCAACTTCGCGCCAGTTCTCCGATCCGCTGCAGGGCCAGCACCTGGTCGTCGACGGTCGGTACCAGTTCGCCGGCATCGGGATCCCGCACCTGATTGGCGCTGTCGATCGTTTCGGCCTCGCCGAAGACGACCGTGCAGTTGCGCCCGGCCGCCTTCGCAGCATAGAGCGCCCGGTCCGCTGCAGCAGTGAGCCGGTCCCAGTCGGCAGCCTGCGGCAGGGAGAGCGCCACGCCAACGCTGACGCTGGCGCTGATCGACGCATCTTCAACGGCGAGTGGCGCGCGGCAGAAGGCCAGGCGAATGGTTTCGGCCACGGCCTCCGCCTCCGTCTGGTCTCCGACGGTCAGGAACGCCATGAACTCTTCACCGCCCATTCGCCCGAAGCCGGCGCCGCGCGGAAGCGCCTTTCGCGTGATGGCCACGAATTCGCGCAGCACCTGGTCGCCCGTCTGGTGGCCGTAGCGGTCGTTGATACCCTTGAAATGATCGAGGTCGAAGAGAAGTGCTGCAATCCGGCGGGAGGGATCCGTGGTTTCGCGCCTGAGGAGCCCGAAGAACTCCAGCAGGCCGCGACGGTTGAACGCCGATGTCAGCGAATCGTTGAGCGACAGGGTCCGCCATCGCCGCTGCGAGCGCTCGACCAGCAGGTGACCGGTCAGCACGATGGCGATCGTCGTCAGCAGCGCGGTCACCACGATGGTCAGCGTGCGGTAGGTCAGCGCCCCCTCGGGCGTTGGCCGGAAGACGACGCCGGCGAGCGCAATCGCGAAGCTCGAGCAGGCGAGCAGCATCAGCACGAAGACCAGCGGCATGCGTGCCGCCTCGGGCCGGCTCGTAGCGGGCAGCACGGCGGACGCCAGCAGCGTTGCGGCGGCCGCGTTCGCCAGTTGATAGAGGATGACGCGGTTGGCAAGGTCGCCATGCACCCAGGGAAGGCACACGCCGCCCATCCAGATGGCCGGTGCCAGCAGCACCGTCCAGTCCGCCTGACGCTTGTCCAGCCTGCAGAAGCCCGCGATCCAGGCGCTCAGTCCAACAAACGTCAGGGCGTTGCCGAGATCCACCGTCATCAAGTCGGGCAGCTGGCCATGAAAGCCGATCAGCACGTAGCCGATCGCGCGCAGGAGAAAGCCCGCCGACCAGAGGAGATAGAAGGTGGACTGGCGATCGTTACGCCACGCGAAAAAAAGCACCACAGCCAGTGTAGCCGCCTGAGAACCCCAGATCGTCAGTCCCGTCGTCATATTGAACACTGGTCGCGCGGCTCCATCTCTACGTGCACCATGCAGCAAGAAACTCGCCAGTCTATTAACGCTGCACTGCGGGACGCCATCTGTTCCGCCGCGAGCCGTTGTTTTTGCGCTTCGAAGGCCCCGACAGTCCGCCCTTCACCAATTCTTCACTCTGCCGCATCGAAAAGCTGTGGGCGCCCTCTGGTGTAACGCCGCATTAATCGCCATCTGTGACAAACAACCTTAACTGCAGCGTGAACTTCATTCGCATCCGCTCCTTGACGTTATCCTCTGGCGCGTCTTGAAGTAGAGGGCGGTGACACTCTATGTAGGGGTGACGATTATATTCGATTCCCGGTCTTTCGCCGCCGGGCAAGTTTGACAGAGGACGCACATGAGAAATCCAGTCGATACCGCTATGGCTCTGGTCCCCATGGTTGTGGAGCAGACCAATCGGGGCGAACGGTCCTACGACATCTATTCGCGCCTTCTGAAAGAGCGCATCATCTTCATGACGGGTCAGGTCGAAGATCACATGGCGACGCTTGTTTGCGCGCAGCTGTTGTTCCTCGAAGCCGAGAACCCGAAGAAGGAGATTGCGATCTACATCAATTCTCCGGGCGGGGTCGTCACTGCCGGCATGGCCATCTACGACACCATGCAGTTCATCAAGCCTGCCGTCTCGACGCTGTGCATCGGCCAAGCTGCCTCGATGGGCTCGCTGCTGCTCGCGGCCGGTCACAAGGACATGCGCTTCACGACGCCGAATTCGCGCATCATGGTTCACCAGCCATCGGGCGGCTTCCAGGGCCAGGCCTCGGACATCGAACGCCACGCCCGCGACATCATCAAGATGAAGCGCCGCCTCAACGAGATCTATGAGAAGCATTGCGGCCGGACCTACGAGGAAGTCGAGCAGACGCTCGATCGCGACCACTTCATGACGGCCGATGAGGCCAAGGATTGGGGTCTCGTCGACAAGGTCCTGACGTCGCGCGCTGAAATGGAGACCGACGCCGAAGCGTGATTATTCGCGCGACGGTGTCTTCCAAGCCACAGTTCTATCCCATTTGTGATCGATGAGGGGGTTTAAACTGCGGTAGAAGAAGCTAATAGTAGGCTTTAACGCTATGTTTTGCTTTTATGACATAGCGTTCGAATTCTAAGGGGAATTCGTTGCCGCCGTGGCCCGCGCCAGTTGCGGACCACGTTCAGTACCCCTAGGAGCGCCTGAACGGGCAAAGCTCCAGTCCATGGAGCGGCTCAGGCGAGCGCAGAGAGTGGACCGCCATTTCGATGTGGAAATGCGGCGTGCTGGAAGGAAAGTGATATGAGCAAAGTCAGCGGCAGCAACGGCGGTGACTCCAAGAACACCCTGTATTGTTCTTTCTGCGGCAAGAGCCAGCACGAAGTCCGGAAGCTTATCGCCGGACCGACCGTCTTCATCTGCGATGAATGCGTCGAGCTGTGCATGGACATCATCCGCGAAGAAAACAAATCCTCGATGGTCAAGTCCCGCGACGGCGTTCCCACGCCCCAGGACATCATCAAGGTCCTCGACGAATATGTCATCGGCCAGCGCCAGGCAAAGAAGATCCTGTCGGTCGCCGTGCACAACCACTACAAGCGACTGGCGCATTCTTCCAAGAATGGCGACATCGAATTGGCGAAGTCGAACATCCTGCTCGTCGGCCCGACCGGCTGCGGCAAGACCTATCTCGCCCAGACGCTGGCCCGCATCATCGATGTGCCCTTCACCATGGCCGATGCCACGACGCTCACCGAAGCCGGCTATGTCGGAGAGGACGTCGAGAACATCATCCTGAAGCTTCTCCAGGCGGCCGACTACAATGTCGAGCGCGCCCAGCGCGGCATCGTCTACATCGACGAAGTCGACAAGATCTCGCGCAAGTCCGACAATCCGTCGATCACCCGCGATGTCTCGGGCGAGGGCGTGCAGCAGGCACTGCTGAAGATCATGGAAGGCACCGTCGCCTCCGTGCCTCCGCAGGGCGGCCGCAAGCACCCCCAGCAGGAATTCCTGCAGGTCGACACGACCAACATCCTGTTCATCTGCGGCGGTGCCTTTGCCGGCCTCGACAAGATCATCTCCGCCCGTGGCGAGAAGACCTCGATCGGCTTCGGTGCCTCCGTCAAGGCCCAGGACGATCGCCGCGTTGGCGAAGTCCTGCGCGAACTGGAGCCGGAAGATCTGGTCAAGTTCGGTCTGATCCCGGAATTCATCGGTCGTCTGCCGGTTCTGGCGACGCTGGAAGACCTGGACGCCGATGCGCTGATCCAGATCCTGTCCGAGCCGAAGAACGCGCTGGTGAAGCAATATCAGCGGCTGTTCGAGATGGAAGACGTGGAACTGAACTTCCACGAGGATGCGCTGCGCGAAATCGCCCGCCGGGCGATCACCCGCAAGACCGGCGCTCGCGGCCTGCGATCGATCATGGAGAAGATCCTGCTCGACACCATGTTCGACCTGCCGGCGCTCGAAGGTGTTCGCGAAGTCGTGATCTCGGACGAGGTCGTGCGCGGCTCCGCCCGGCCTTTGTACATCTATGCCGATCGGCCTGATGAGAAGGCAAATGTTTCGGCCTGATAGCTGCCGCATTCCTGCAACCTGACCGGGGGGCTCGTCGTTGACGGGCCCTTTCTGTTTGAAATACCGTCGAGTTTGCTGATATACTTTGAAATATGGCTGTCGCGACTCTCGCACAGCCGTTGCGCTCGGGATCTGTGACAGCCATGATGGCGTGATTCTGTAGGCGTCGGCATTCCAGCCTTTGCGGTCCATGCCGCTGGACCGGGCGAAGGCCTGAGGCGCCGAACGGGTTCGATTTGTTTTGCGTCGATTGTTGTAATAGGTCTGTCACATCTGCCTCGGCCGGCAGGCGGCATGGCTTGAAATCGCCGATGCGAACCTCCACTTCTACACCAAGTGAGAGAGGCCGGCGCACTGAATACTGCCGGCGCTTATCCCGGAAACGGGACGATGGAAAGGAATTGAAATGTCGAAGAAAACGTCTGCGGCACACGAGAGCACTGCCTATCCGGTACTGCCGTTGCGCGACATCGTGGTCTTCCCCCACATGATCGTGCCGCTGTTCGTCGGACGGGAAAAGTCGATCCGTGCGCTGGAAGAGGTTATGGGCTCCGACAAGCAGATCATGCTCGTCACCCAGATCAACGCCAGCGACGACGACCCTGCACCGGATGCCATCCACAAGATCGGCACCATTGCCAACGTTCTCCAGCTGCTGAAGCTGCCTGACGGCACCGTCAAGGTGCTGGTCGAGGGCAAGTCGCGTGCCGAGATCGACAGCTACACCGGTCGTGAGGACTTCTACGAGGCCATGGGGCATGCCCTGGAAGAGCCCACGGAAGACCCGGTCGAGCTCGAGGCTCTCAGCCGCTCGGTGGTCTCCGAGTTCGAGAGCTACGTAAAGCTCAACAAGAAGATCTCGCCTGAAGTCGTTGGCGCTGCTAGCCAGATCGAGGATTACTCGAAGCTGGCCGACACCGTAGCCTCGCACCTGTCGATCAAGATCACCGAGAAGCAGGAGATGCTGGAAACCACCAGCGTCAAGGGCCGCCTGGAAAAGGCGCTCGGCTTCATGGAAGGCGAGATTTCGGTTCTGCAGGTCGAAAAGCGTATCCGCTCGCGCGTCAAGCGCCAGATGGAGAAGACCCAGCGCGAATACTATCTGAACGAACAGATGAAGGCGATCCAGAAGGAGCTCGGCGACGGCGAAGAAGGCCGCGACGAGATGGCCGAGCTGGAAGAGCGCATCAACAAGACCAAGCTGTCCAAGGAAGGCAAGGAGAAGGCCGATGCGGAGCTGAAGAAGCTCAAGCAGATGAGCCCGATGTCTGCCGAAGCGACTGTTGTGCGCAACTATCTCGACTGGCTGCTCGGTATTCCCTGGAACAAGAAGTCCAAGGTCAAGACCGATCTCGCCGCTGCCGAGAAGATCCTCGAGGACGATCACTTCGGTCTCGACAAGGTCAAGGAACGCATCGTCGAATATCTGGCCGTGCAGGCTCGCTCGACCAAGATGAAAGGCCCGATCTTGTGCCTCGTCGGTCCTCCCGGCGTCGGCAAGACCTCGCTCGCGCAATCGATCGCCAAGGCGACCGGCCGCGAATATGTCCGCATGGCGCTTGGCGGCGTGCGTGACGAGGCCGAGATCCGTGGTCACCGTCGCACCTATATCGGCTCGATGCCTGGCAAGGTCATCCAGTCGATGAAGAAGGCGAAGAAGTCCAACCCGCTCTTCCTGCTCGATGAAATCGACAAGATGGGCCAGGACTTCCGCGGCGATCCGTCGTCTGCCCTGCTCGAAGTACTCGATCCGGCCCAGAACGGCACATTCCAGGACCACTACCTGGAAGTCGAATACGACCTGTCGGACGTGATGTTCATCACGACGGCCAATACGCTCAACATCCCTGCGCCCCTGATGGACCGCATGGAAGTCATCCGTATTGCCGGCTACACCGAAGACGAAAAGCGTGAGATCGCCAAGCGGCACCTGCTGCCGAAGGCCATCAAGGAACATGCGCTACAGCCGAGCGAATTCTCGGTCAGCGACGATGCCCTGATGGCGATCAGCCAGCAGTATACCCGCGAAGCCGGTGTCCGTTCGTTCGAGCGCGAATTGATGAAGCTCGCCCGCAAGGCGGTGACCGAAATCATCAAGGGCAAGGCAACCTCCGTTGCAGTGACCGCCGAGAACATCGACCAGTATCTGGGCGTTCCGCGCTTCCGCCACGGCGAAGCCGAGCGCGAGGACCAGGTCGGCGTTGTCACGGGTCTCGCCTGGACAGAAGTCGGTGGCGAACTGCTGACGATTGAAGGCGTGATGATGCCCGGCAAGGGGCGCATGACGGTGACCGGCAATCTGAAGGAAGTGATGAAGGAATCGATCTCGGCAGCGGCCTCCTACGTCCGCAGCAGAGCCGTCGATTTCGGCATCGAGCCGCCGCGCTTCGACAAGAGCGACATCCACGTGCACGTTCCGGAAGCGGCAACGCCGAAGGACGGTCCGTCAGCCGGCGTCGCCATGGCCACCGCCATCGTGTCGATCATGACCGGCATTCCTGTCGACAAGAACGTCGCCATGACCGGTGAGATCACGTTGCGCGGTCGGGTCCTACCGATTGGTGGCCTGAAGGAAAAGCTGCTGGCGGCTCTTCGCGGCGGCATCAAGAAGGTGCTCATTCCGGAAGAGAACGCCAAGGATCTGGCGGAGATTCCGGACAACGTGAAGAACGGCATGGAGATCATTCCGGTGTCGCGCATGGGCGAGGTGATCAAGCACGCCTTGATCCGTCAGCCGGTTGCCATCGAATGGGACGGCTCGATCGAAACGCCGCTGATTGCGACGGTCGAAGGGGTCGACGATCTCGGCAATACGATTGCCCATTGACACGTCGTTCTGCCATACTTGTGCCGAATTGACATAAATCGCTCAAAAGGCCGGCTTAAACGCCGGCCTTTTCTGTGAAAACAGCGCAGCGATGCTTGCTTTTCCTTGTTTTGCAGGGCTTTTGGGTTGCGACGGGCCAGAGCTTACGTATTCTGCGCCCGGCTTAATGATTGAGTCGTTTCATACCGAAGAAAGGGTTGGAAACATGAACAAGAATGAACTCGTGTCTGCTGTGTCCGAGAAAGCCGGCATCACCAAGGCCGATGCAGCATCCGCTGTAGACGCTGTTTTTGAGGTTGTGCAGGGCGCACTGAAGAGCGGTGGCGATGTTCGTCTCGCAGGTTTCGGCAGCTTCACCGTTTCTCACCGTGCAGCGTCCAAGGGTCGCAATCCGTCGACCGGCGCTGAAGTCGACATCCCGGCCCGTAACGTGCCGAAGTTCACGCCCGGCAAGGGCCTGAAGGAATCCGTCAACAGCTGATTTCGCTTGGCCGGTCGGATCACGGCGGTCCGGAACGGCAGCGCTTATAAAAGAGGGGTCCGGTTTTGCCGGACCCTTTTTTGGTTCTACCAGCGCTGATGCACATGGGGTGCGACCAGCCGGTCGTAGACATCACGCGTCGCTGCCATGACGTCGGCCGACAGCGGCGGCAGGTCGGCGGCCGCAGCGTTCGCCTTGGCCTGGTCGCCGTTGCGGGCGCCGGGAATGACCACCGTCACCGCATTGCTCATCAGGATCCAGCGCAGGGCAAAGGCCGCCATGCTCGTGCCATCGGGCACCAGCTTGCGGATTTCCTCGACCGCCTCAAGTCCCACCTCGAACGGCACCCCTGCAAAGGTCTCGCCGACATCGAAGGCTTCGCCGTTGCGGTTGAACTTACGGTGATCGTCGTCCGCAAAAGCCGTGGCGCTGCTAATCTTGCCGGAGAGCAGTCCGCTTGCCAGAGGCACGCGGGCGATGACGGCCACGTTCTTGCGCCGTGCCTCTTCGAAGAACAGGTCGGACGGACGCTGGCGGAAGATGTTGTAGATGATCTGGATGCTGACCACGCCCGGAAACTCGATCGCCTTCAGCGCTTCCTCGACCTTCTCGACGCTGACGCCGTATCCCTTGATCTTTCCCGCCGTCTGCATCGCGCCCAGCGCCTCGAAGACGTCGGGGCGGTACAGGACTTCGGTTGGCGGGCAGTGCAACTGCACCAGATCGAGACTATCGACGCCAAGGTTCTTCAGGCTCCGGTCGACGAAGCCTTCGAGGTTGGCCTTGGTGTAGGCCGCCGCCACATGCGGGTCGAGACGTCGGCCGGCCTTGGTTGCGACCATCGGCCGCTCGCCGCCGCGTGCCTTCAGGACGTCTGCGATGATCTTTTCCGAGCGTCCGTCGCCATAGACGTCGGCGGTGTCGATGAACGTCATGCCGGCGTCGAGCGCCGCATTCAATGCCGCCCTGCCGTCGGCCTCGCTGACGTCGCCCCAGGCGCCGCCGATCTGCCAGGCCCCGAACCCGACCTCGCTGACGATGAACGGTGTACGGCCAAATGCATGCTGTCTCATGGTAGTCCTCCTCCGGTGTGTGGGCTACGGCATAGCGGGCTGCTCGTGATGCAGCAAGCGGACGCTGCCGTGCCCGTCAGGCAGATAGGGGCGGGGAGCCGGCCGGCAACCGAGGCTGCCCTGGCCGCTGCTAAATCCGTCTCGTCTCTGGAATTCCCAGGGCCGTCCCGATAAGCTCCCCGCGACTCCAATGCCCGAGGATCCCCATGTCGACGCCCAACCGCACATTGCCCGTTCGCATTGCCAATGAATTCCTCGCCGTCGATGTCTCGTCGCTCGGTGCCGAAATGCAGACGCTGACATCGGCCGACGGAAAGTCCTACCTGTGGAACGGCGATGCCGCGTTCTGGACCGGGCGTTCGCCCGTGCTGTTTCCCATCGTCGGCAAGGCGCCGGACGACCAGCTGACGATCGACGGCGAGAGCTATCCGATGGGCCAGCACGGCTTTGCCCGCCGCAGCGAATTCGCCCTTGTCGCGCAGACGGCAACGACGACGCGGCACGAGTTGGTAGCCTCCGCCGAAACGCGCGCGGTCTATCCGTTCGAATTCCGGCTCGCTGTCGAACACAGCATCGTCGGGCGGGCGGTGACCGTTGCCGCCGAAGTCGACAATACCGGAGACAAGCCGATGCCGTTCGGCCTCGGTTTTCACCCTGCCTTCGTCTGGCCGCTGCCCGGCGGCGAGGGACAGCCGCATGGCGTTACCCTCGACAATGGTGGCGAACCGTCGCTCGTCAGGCTCGAGGGTGGGCTCGTCAAGCCCGGGACGCTGCCGTCGCCGTTTTCAGCCGGCCACCTGCTGCTCGATCACACTCTGTTCGACGCCGATGCGATGATCTTTCCTGACGCAGCCGGGCACGGCCTTGCCTATGGCGTCGAGGGCGGGCCGCGACTTCGCTTTGAGTTCGAAAACCTGCCGAATCTGGCCCTGTGGTCCAAACCCGGCGCCCCGTTCCTCTGCGTCGAGCCGTGGCATGGGACGGCGGCGGACATCGGCGGGTCGCGGGAGCTGTCAGACCGCCCCTACACGACGATCCTGGCGCCGGGAGCGACCGCGCGATTCTCGTTCACGGTCGAAATTCCGGAATAGGCCGGCGCGGTGGACGCTCCGGCAACGGGCAGGACGGTAACCACCCGACGCAAATGCTGCAAAACCCCGGGATGACGGCAGCCTGCCATAGCATTCGGCGGACAGGCGGCCTAAAAAAGATGCCTGACGCCTTTGCTGCCGGGAGCGCATGTCCTCATTCACCTTTATCCACGCCGCCGACCTCCATCTCGGCAGTCCCTTCCAGGGGCTGGCCCTGAAGGATGCCGATATCGCGGCAGTCTTTGTCGATGCCAGTCGCAAGGCCTTCTCGACGCTCATTGATCGCGCCGTCGAGCGACGGGTGGATTTCTTCGTCATCGCCGGCGACGTCTATGACGGCAACTGGAAGGACAACAAGATCGGCCTGTTCTTCAATCGCGAAATGGCGCGGCTGGAGCGGGCAGGCATCCCCGTCTACCTCTTGAGGGGAAACCATGACGCCGAGAGCGTCATCACCAGGACGATTACCTTGCCCGGCAACGTCCATGAGTTCCCGACCTCAAAGCCCGGCACCTTCAGGCTCGATGCCCTCAAGGTTGCGTTACACGGGCAGGGCTTCGCCGACCGCTCGGCCACCGACAACCTCGCCCTCAATTATCCCGCAGCACTGCCGGGCTGGTTCAACATCGGCGTTCTGCACACCTCGCTCACCGGCCGCGAGCCGCACGCCAATTACGCCCCCTGTTCGCTCGACGATCTGCGTTCGCGCGGCTACGACTACTGGGCGCTCGGCCATGTCCACGAGTACGAACTGCTCGGCGAAAATCCTGCAATCCTGTTTCCCGGCAACCTGCAGGGGCGCAGCATCCGCGAATGCGGGGCGAAGGGTGCCCTGCTGGTCAGCGTCGAGGACGGCGTCGTCAGTCATTCCCGGATCATCGTCGACGAGGCGCGGTTCGGGGAACTCGCAGTCACGGTGGATGTCGATGACGATCAGGCAGCCATTTTGCGCCGCATCCAGCAGGCGTTGGAGCCGCTGGTGGAGGGCATGGAAGAGCGGATCCTGGCGCTGCGCATCCGCCTTTCCGGCGAAAGCCATGTCCGCAAGGGGATCATCGCCCGCCGCCAGGATTTTCACGACGAGGTCCAGGCGGCCTGCCATCGTGCCCATGCGGATATCTGGCTGGAGAAGCTGGAGCTGAGGCTGGAGGATCCTGCAGGGCGGGCCATGCCTTCCGGTACGACATCCGGGCTGGACCTGGACGCCTTGATCCCGCCGGCAACGGAACTGCCGCCCTCGGTGCTCGAGGATGCACAGGCCCGCCTCTCTGAAATCATCTCGAAGCTGCCGGGTGGATTGGGTGCGGAGGAGCTGCCGCTCGACACCGACCTGCAAGCGTTGCTGACAGAAGCCCGCGACCTGCTAGTCGCCCGATCCGGAAGGCCTGTCTAGCCAATGCGTTTCAATCGCCTGGATATCCTGCGCTACGGCGCACTCACCGACCGCACCCTGAACTTCCGACCGGGCGCAAGGCTGCACATCATCTACGGACCCAACGAGGCAGGAAAATCGTCGGCGCTGGCCGCGATTTCAGATCTGATGTTCGGATTTCCGACAGCGGCCGAATACAGCTTCCTGCATGAAGCCAACACGTTGCGCGTCGGTGCCGAGATCGTCAACCAGGCCGGCCAGAGCCTGTCCTTCCGCCGTCGCCGCGGGCGCAAGAACACGCTGCTCTCGGCCGATGCGGCGGAAACAGCCCTGTCGGAGGATGCGCTGGCGGCCTTCCTCGGCAGTCTCAACCGGGATGTCTTCGAGCGTGCCTTCGGTCTGAATTCGGAGCGTTTGCGGCAAGGCGCTGCGGCGATGCTGAAAGGTGGCGGCGAGATCGGCAGCCTGCTGTTTTCGGCCGCCTCCGGGCTGCTCGGCCTGACCCAGTTGAAGCAGTCGCTGGAAAGCGAGGCGGACGTCATCTTCGCGCCGCGCAAATCCAAGGACCGGCTGTTCTACCAGGTGCTGGAGCGCCACGAGGACGCCAAGCGGGCCGAACGGGACAGCGAACTCAAATCCGGCGACTGGAAGCGCCTGCTGGCCGATGCCGCCGATATCGAGGCCCAGCTGGCCGCCCTGCAGGCAGAGCGCCAGGAGACCAAGCACGCGCTGGCGCGCCTCACCACGCTCAAGACGCTGGAGCCGGTGCTGGCCGAAATAGACGCCGAGCAGGATCAACTGACAGAGTATGCCGACCTCGACGCCTTGCCGCTCGGTTTCGCAACCGAGCTCGCAGAAGCGCTTGCCCGGCATCAGGCGGTGGAGACGGCCATTCGCGTCGCCGATGCTGAAATGGACCGGATTGCCGACGACATCAGCGCCACCCCCGTCGACGCGGCGACGCGCGACGCGGCCGCATCGATCATGGCGCGCTACGCGGAGACGGCCGACTATCGCTCCAAGATGAAGGACATGCAGCGGGTCGCCGGCGAAATAGATGAATTCGACGCCCGCCTCGTCCAGATCGCCCGCAGGCTGGGCCTGGGCGATCAGGCGGAGGTCGAGCGCGTCCAGCCGAGCGATGCCGAACTGGCGCGCATGCGCAAGCTGACGGCAGAGGGTATCGCCCTCCAGCGCGACCAGGCGGAGGTCGATCAGCGGCTGGCCGAAGGACGCCAGCAATTGAAGCGACTGGAAGAGACGACGGCGAACGGCAGGTTGATCGACCCGAAGCCCTATCAGGAGCAGATCACGCTCATCCAGCCCGACCTTTCCGAGCTGTCGCGGCTGGATGCCGTTGCCGTTCAGGTGGAGCGCCTGGAGAGAGACCTCGAGACCGCGGCCGCCCGGATGATGCCGGCCATCGACGACCTCGAGCGCCTGCTTTCGGTTCCCTTGCCGGATCTCGCCGCACTCGCCAAGCAGAGCGATGCGATGGCCGAGGCGGAGGCCGATAGCCGCGACGCCGCCAACCGTCTGGCCGCGCTGGAAAGCGAGGCCGGCGAGATCGAGGCAAAGATCGCCGGCATGCAGCACCAGGGCACGATCGTCACGCGGGAGCAGATCGCAGAAGCCCGCAGCCTGCGAGACGGCGTCTGGCAGGCTTTCATCGCGGACAAGAAGGCGGCAGCGGATGGACTCGAGGCCGTGTCGCAGGCCATTCGCGAGGCGGACCGGTTGGCAGACCTTGCGCTTGCCGACGCCGACCGCGTCTCCCGCCATGCGCAGCTGCGCCTGCGCCAGGGGCAACTCGAGCCGGAACTGGAGGCCGCGAGGTCGCTGAGCTTTGCCAGGGATCGATCACTGGAAGCCGCGCACAAAACATTCCGGCAGTTGTTCGAGCCCGCCGGCATCAAGCCCTTGTCGCCGGAACGCATGATCGACTGGCGCCGCGCCGTCGACGCGCTCGCGCGGCAACGCGAAACGCTGAACGACGTCAGGGACGAACTGGCGGAGCTGAAACGCAAGGAGGCGCGCCTCGCGCCCGTGCTCTCCCAGCTGGCGGATGCGACCGGGTACAGCGCAACGCCGTCCCTTGCGCCCGCGGCGCTGGCACGCGGGCTGTCGCGGCACATAGAAACGATTGCGGAGCGGTGGACGGACAGCCGGGCAATCGAGGTCAAGCGCGTCGTCGCGCAGGAGACCATCGTCGCTCTCGAACAGCGCCAGTCGGAGATGCGCATCGCCATCGAAAAATTCGAGGCGGCCTTCGCCAATGCGGCCGGGGCAATTGGCTTGCCCGACAGCGCAACTATCGACATGGCCGAAGCGGCGCTCGATATCTGGAAATCGCTGCCGGAAATGCTGACGGAGAGGGAAAACCGCCGTCGCCGCGTCCGCGGCATGCAGCGCGACACGGCGGCCTTCGAACGCGCGGTGCAGGACCTCGTCGCTGCCGTGGCACCGGAACTGAAGCCACTTGCGCCTGACGCCGCCGCTGAAGCGCTGCACGAGCGGGCGGTCGCAGCCAATGCAGGCGACCAGCGTCGTGCCGCCCTGGAAAAGGCCCGCCAGCAGGCCGAGTTGCGGCTGGCGCGGTGCCGCTCGGACCTCGAGGAAACCGAGGTGGAGCTGGCCGGATTGTCGGCACAGGTGCCGGGAGAGCATGACCTCGACGCGCTGCTGGCGCGGCTGGAGGAGCGTCGCCGCCTGCAAGGCAGGCTCGCGGAGAGCCGCGCCCGCTTCGCCCTGCAGGCCAACGGGCAGGACGAGGAGCATATCCGTGCGGGCCTCGCCGTCTTCGATCGCGTCGTCGCCGAACTGGAAATCGAGCAACTCGGCGCGCGAGACCAGACCCAGCTGAGCCGGTTCGCCGAGCTGAACGTGCGGCTGGCTGAAAACCAGCGACAGCGCCAGCTTCTCGAGACAGGCGCCGGTGCCGAACTGGCAGTGTTCCAGAAATATGCCGCCGAGACCGAGGCCAAGGCGTTGGCGCGCGAGTGGCTGGTGCTGAAGCTAGCCTCGAGCCTGCTAGCGTCCTCCATGGAGACCTATCGCGAGCGGCAGGCCGATCCGGTGATGCGCCGGGCAGGGGAGTTGTTCTCGGTGCTGACAGGCGGCCGGTTCGCCCGGCTGGTGCAGCTCTACGACGACAAGGACGAGCTGCAGTTGCAGGCGGAACGGGAGGGCGGCGAGAAGGTGCCGCTCGACGGTCTCAGCGAAGGCACAGGCGACCAGCTCTACCTCGCGCTGCGCCTGGCCTTTCTCGAGGACTACTCGGCCCGTAACGAGCCGGCTCCGCTGGTCGTCGACGACATCTTCCAGACGTTCGACGACGACCGCACGGCGTCGGGCCTCAAGGCGTTGTCGGGCACGACGGACCGTTTCCAGACGATTCTCTTCACCCACGAAATGAGCGTCGTCGAGATCGCCACCCGCGAAATCGGTGCGGACCTCGATCTGATCCGTCTGTAACGGTCAGCGCTGGCGCGTGAAGACGACATGGGTGCGCGCCACCGGGAAACCGTACTTCGTGACCCAGGCATTGTTGATCATGCTGCCATCCGGCTGCACGACCATCGAATCGTGGAAGCGCACGATGTTGGCTTTGCCCTTCGGCGACAGGTTGACCAGATAGGTGAACCGCGCCGTCTGGCCTGTGATCTTCACCTCGGTGTCGCCGACGACATCCTCGCGGGTTCCGCGATAGGTGTCCGGGCCGGTGCGCGTGAAGCGCCAGGTCTTGCGATCCGTCTCGCCGTCGGCATAGCGGAAATCCTCGCGCAGGGAGAATGTCTTGCCGGAGGAGGTGCCGGTGAGCTTGACCGTGAAATCGCGGCTTACGCCGTTGATTGCCCCGAAATGCCCCTTCGCCACCGTATGACCGGCAAAATACTTTTCCAGCCGCAGGTCGGCCGCCGACGCACCGGCGACTGCAGCCATTTGCAGCAAGGTTGCAGCGATGAGGATTCGTCCATAACGCATCGATTCTCTCCCATGATTCCCGGCACCTCTAAGAAGCGCCTGTAAATGAAATACGCCGGCATCCCGCCCATGGATCATCCGACACGGGTGCCGACCGCGCCAGCGACGGACACGCCGACGATCTCAACAGAGCTTTGCGCGGGACAGGGCCGCGAATCGCCGCTTCACGCCGCGCGGCAGCCAATGGTTTCGCCATCGGGCGACGACGCGAACCCGCTTTGGCGACGCCTGCCGACGTCATCCAAAACAAATCGCCGGCGGTCATGGAATTGTCTTCAAACCTGCTTGACACCAAAAGGCGAACCTCGTAGTTAGCCGCTCATCGAACGGCAAGCCGCTCGGTTGGATACGCAAGTATCCGGAATGCTTGAAATGAATTGCGGGTGTAGCTCAGTTGGTTAGAGTGCCGGCCTGTCACGCCGGAGGTCGCGGGTTCGAGCCCCGTCACTCGCGCCATTTCAAGTCCAGCGGATTTTCCGCCTTTCCGGGTCTCTAAGATCCAGGCCTTATGGCCGATACATATATGCGCGGGTGTAGCTCAGTTGGTTAGAGTGCCGGCCTGTCACGCCGGAGGTCGCGGGT
>CAZZZI010000020.1:29113-34493 GCA_964658415.1 uncultured Sphingomonas sp.
TCGAGCCCCGTCACTCGCGCCATTTAACCAAATCAAACTCCTTTCTCTGATGCACGTCCAAAAGTCCGCCACTAAGTGCGGCATAGTGGCATGGCGCTCCGACGTGTTCCGCGTTTTGCTAGCTGCAGGCGGCTGCTAAGCGGGCGATATTCGTCCAACAAGTTATTCTATCCACTTATAATTTAGAGGCTGCTGGGCATAGGGGAGGGCGCTCCTTGCCCTGATTGCCCGCATAGGTTTTCTGCTTTGCCGTAGACCTGTCCTGATGCGCGTCCAAATCCCCCGTCAAAGCTCTTGCACCGACGCGTCGCCTGCGATAACCACGGCGTGTTGCAATGCTCTTTCGCTTGCTGGGCAATCGCCCCGAGGTGCCGCCCCGGCGCTTCCCCCCGCAGGCAGGGATGGACACCATGACTGGACTTCTGAGCGCCTATCTACCGATCGCCATCTTCATCGGCATCGCCCTGATCATCGGCCTCGCGCTGCTGATCACGCCCTTTGCCGTTGCCTTCAAGGCTCCCGATCCGGAAAAGCTTTCGGCCTTCGAATGCGGCTTCAACGCCTTCGATGACGCCCGCATGAAATTCGACATTCGATTCTATCTCGTGTCGATTCTCTTCATCATTTTCGACCTGGAAGTCGCCTTCCTGTTCCCATGGGCAGTGTCGTTCTCGTCGATCGGCTGGTTTGGGCTCTGGTCGATGATGGTGTTTCTCGGCGTGCTGACCATCGGCTTCGTCTATGAATGGAAAAAGGGAGCCCTGGAATGGGAGTAGCCAACAGCAACGCGACGTTGATCGCGCCGCAGCCGAAGGGTCTGGTCGATCCTTCGACCGGCCGTCCGATCGGCAGCAACGATCCGTTTTTCGGCGAAGTGAACAACGAGCTGGCCGACAAGGGCTTTCTCACCACGACCACAGACAACCTGATCACCTGGGCCCGCACCGGCTCGCTGATGTGGATGCAGTTCGGGCTTGCCTGCTGCGCCGTTGAAGGCCTGATGCAGGTCTCCGGTCCGCGCTACGACATGGAGCGCTTCGGCGTTGCGCCGCGCGCGTCACCTCGTCAGTCCGACGTGATGATCGTGGCCGGCACGCTGACCAACAAGATGGCACCCGCTCTGCGCAAGGTCTACGACCAGATGCCGGAGCCGCGCTACGTGATCTCGATGGGGTCCTGCGCCAATGGCGGTGGTTACTATCACTATTCCTATTCCGTCGTGCGTGGCTGTGACCGCGTCGTGCCGGTTGATATCTACGTGCCGGGCTGTCCTCCCACGGCAGAAGCGCTGCTTTACGGCGTGCTCCTGCTGCAGAAAAAGATCCGCCGCACCGGCACGATCGAACGCTAGACCGAGGGACCAAGCATCATGACTGAAGCCCTGAGCGAACTGGCTGCCTATATCGGCGAAGCGCGCGGTGCGCTCGTGTCGTCGTCGGACATCAAGTTCGGCGAACTGACGCTCGGCACCGACGCCGACAATATCGTCGCGCTGCTGACATTCCTGCGGGACGACCCGAAATGCGCGTTCATCGCGCTGACCGATATCTGCGGCGTCGACTGGCCGCAGCGGCCGGAGCGCTTCGAGGTGGTTTACCACCTGATGTCGCCGACCCGGAACCTGCGCATCCGCATCAAACTGAACACGACCGAAGACCGGGCGGTTCCCTCCGCTGGCGGCGTCTTCCGGGGTGCCGACTGGTTCGAGCGCGAGGCATGGGACCTGTTCGGCATCACCTTCTCCGGTCACACGGATCTTCGCCGCATCCTCACCGACTACGGTTTCGAGGGGCATCCACTGCGCAAGGATTTTCCGACCACCGGTTTCGTGGAAGTGCGCTACGATGATCTGGCCAAGCGGGTCGTCTATGAGTCGGTTGAACTGAAACAGGAATTCCGCAATTTCGACTTCCTCAGCCCCTGGGAAGGCACCGACTACGTGCTGCCGCCCGTGGTGCTGCCAGGGGATGAGAAGGCGAAGCAGTAGGCGTTGCAATTAGTGAGTAGTGTTAAGGCTGTGGGGAGTAGGCAGTAGTCTGGGGAGATAGCGACGGCGATCAACTCTTATCAGGATCTGGTAGTGTGGAAGCGCTCGATGGATATAGCGGTTGATTGCTATGGGCTGACCAAGAACTTTCCCAAAGACGAAGTCTACGGACTGGTTTCGCAGATCAGGCGTGCCGCAGCCTCTGTTGCGGCGAATATTGCTGAAGGGTACGGACGGGAGGCGACAGGCGCGTATATTCATCATCTGAAGATCGCGCAGGGCTCGCTGAAGGAATTGGAAACGCATATCATACTGTCTTCACGCGTTGGATTGATTGAAGCGCATCACCTCCAATCGGCGCTCTAGGCAAGTGAAGAAAACGGAAAAATGCTTCGCTCGCTCGTGCGGCGCCTGCAGGAGGTGCGGAGCAAATGAAGGTTAAGACTGAACCGACTGCCTATTGCCTAATGGCTAATGCCTGCAGGAGCGGAGCGACTAATGACTGAACACAACGTCCGTAATTTCACGATCAACTTCGGTCCGGAACACCCGTCCGCGCACGGCGTGCTGCGTCTGGTTCTGGAGCTCGACGGGGAGATCGTGGAGCGCGTCGATCCGCATATCGGCCTGCTGCATCGCGGCACCGAAAAGCTGATCGAGACAAAGACCTATCTGCAGGCCGTGCCCTATTTCGATCGGCTAGACTATGTCGCGCCGATGAACCAGGAGCACGCTTTCGCGCTCGGCGTCGAAAAGCTGCTCGGTCTCGAAATCCCGATCCGGGGTCAGCTGATCCGCGTTCTCTATTCGGAAATCGGCCGTATCCTGTCGCACGTCATGAACGTCACGACCCAGGCGATGGACGTCGGTGCCATGACGCCGCCGGTCTGGGGCTTCGAAGAGCGCGAAAAGCTGATGATCTTCTACGAGCGCGCTTGCGGCGCTCGCCTGCATGCTGCCTATTTCCGTCCGGGCGGCGTCCATCAGGACATTCCGCCGGAACTGGTCGAGGACATCGGCAAGTGGTGCGATCCGTTCCTGAAGATTCTGGACGACATCGAGGGCCTGCTCACCGGTAACCGCATCTTCAAGCAGCGCAACGTCGACATCGGCGTGGTCAAGCTGGAAGACGCCTGGAACATGGGCTTTTCCGGCGTCATGATCCGTGGCTCCGGTGCCAAGTGGGACCTGCGCCGCTCGCAGCCCTACGAGTGCTACTCCGACCTCGAATTCGACATTGCCATCGGCAAGAACGGCGACTGTTTCGACCGCTATCTGATCCGCATGGAAGAGATGCGCCAGTCGGTGCGCATCATGAAGCAGTGCGTCGATCGCCTTCTCGGCGTCGCCAAGACCGGTCCGGTCTCGTCGCTGGACGGCAAGGTCGTGCCGCCGAAGCGCGGTGACATGAAGCGCTCGATGGAAGGCCTGATCCACCATTTCAAGCTCTACACCGAAGGCTATCACGTGCCGGCCGGCGAAGTGTATGCGGCCGTCGAGGCGCCGAAGGGCGAGTTCGGCGTCTACCTGGTCGCCGACGGTTCGAACAAGCCTTACCGCTGCAAGATCCGCGCGCCGGGCTTCGTCCACCTGCAGGCCATGGACTTCCTCTGCCGTGGCCACCAATTGGCCGACGTAACGGCGGTGCTGGGGTCGCTCGACATCGTCTTCGGCGAGGTCGATCGCTGATGCAGTCGCTACCCCTCGCCATTGCCGTGTTTCTGGTCGCGTCGGCTGCCTTTGCGCAGCAGTCGACGACCAAGCTCGGCTCGATGGGGCAGGTGGTGGGCAAGCCGATTACCGGTGACAGCTCGGGCGCAGCTTCGGGCGAGCAGACCATGGCCCAGCTGTTGAGCAAGGGTTATGATATCAAGGCCGCCGTACCCAATGGCGGCAAATTCATCGTATTTATGCAAAAAGACCAGTCGGCCTATGCCTGCGAATTCCAGTCCCTGACGGGCGCGCGGTGTGGATCCATAAACTGAGATAAGGCGTGAGAGAATGTCCGTTCGTCGACTAGCAGATAATCAGTACCAGCCTGCCGGGTTCGCGTTCAGCGACGAGAATTCCGCATGGGTGGACCGGACGATCCAGAAGTATCCGGAAGGCCGCCAGCAATCGGCGGTCATTCCCGTGCTGATGCGCGCGCAGGATCAGGAAGGCTGGGTCACCAAGGCAGCGATCGAGAAGGTCGCCGACATCCTCGGCATGGCTTACATCCGCGTGCTCGAAATCGCCACCTTCTACACCCAGTTCCAGCTGCACCCTGTCGGCACCCGCGCCCACGTCCAGGTCTGCGGCACAACGCCCTGCATGCTGCGCGGTTCGCAGAAGCTGATGGATGTCTGCAAGAGCAAGATCCACGAACACACCTTTGCCCGCAACAGCGAGGGCACGCTGTCCTGGGAAGAGGTCGAATGTCTCGGGGCCTGCGTCAACGCGCCGATGGTGATGATCGGCCGCGACACCTATGAAGACCTGACGCCGGAGCGGCTTGGTGAAATTATCGACACGTTCGAAGCCGGCAAGGGTGCCGAGATCAAGCCGGGTCCGCAGATCGACCGCTGGTTCTCGTCCGCAGAAGGCGGCCCCACTGCTTTGCTCGGCGAACACCAGCCCTACGCCAAGGCCGAAGACAAGCCGCCGGAGCCGGCCTCCACTGAGGGCGCATCCACGCAACCGTCGGAAGCCGCCCGGCCGAAGAGCCGGGACGCCGAAACCAACGCCGCCCTGAAGAGCCCCGCCGACGGGAAGTCCGCCGCGCCCTCGGGCACACCGAACGCCGAACCGGCGAAGGCCGACAACAACGCGACCGGCCCGGCCAAGGCCGGCGCAGACCAGGCCGAGCCCAAGCCATCGACATCGGCCGCTCCCGCAACGGAGCCGGCGCCGGCAGCTGCCCCTGCGGCAACATCCACGGCTACGAACTCGGCCACGGCTACCGCTCCGGCCACGGACGCCCCGGCAGTTGCAAAGCCTTCGCTCGACGACAAGAACCGTCCGGCACAGGTCGAAAAGCCGGCCAGCCCGGACGACTTGAAGATGATCTCCGGCGTTGGCCCGAAGATCGAGGCGACGCTGAACGAGATCGGGATCTTCACGTTTGCCCAGGTGGCCGAGTGGGAACTGGCCGAACGGCAATGGGTGGATGCCTTCCTGAACTTCCGGGGCCGCATCGAGCGCGATAACTGGGTCGGTCAGGCAAAGGCCCTCGCCACGGGCGGCGAAGCGGAATACATCAGGGTCTTCGGAAAGAAGCCGCGATGAGGATGGCGCGCATGGCCGAAATTGAGAGTCACACCATGCGCGGCCGAAACTCACGCAGCGAAGAACGTTTTGAAATAATCGACGAACCGGCGGAATAAGCACATGCTGAACGATCAGGATCGCATC
>CAZZZI010000021.1:0-33262 GCA_964658415.1 uncultured Sphingomonas sp.
TCTTCACCGCCCACGGCGTGATCATGATCTTCTTCGTGGCGATGCCGCTGGTGACAGGCCTGATGAACTTCGCCGTTCCGCTGCAGATCGGTGCCCGCGACGTGTCCTTCCCGTTCCTGAACAATTTCAGCTTCTGGATGACGACCGCCGGCTCGGTGCTGATCATGATCTCGCTGTTCATCGGGGAATTCGCCCGTACCGGCTGGCTCGCCTATCCGCCGCTTTCGGAAAGCGCCTACAGTCCTGATGTCGGTGTCGATTACTATATCTGGGGCCTGCAGATCGCAGGCATCGGAACGCTGCTGTCGGGCGTCAACCTGATCGCCACGATCGTCAAGATGCGTGCGCCGGGCATGACCATGATGAAGATGCCGATCTTCACCTGGACGGCACTCTGCACCAACGTCCTGATCGTCGCTGCCTTCCCGGTTCTGACGGCCGTTCTGGCCCTGCTGTCGCTTGACCGCTATGCCGGCACGAACTTCTTTACCAACGACCTCGGCGGCAACCCGATGATGTACATCAACCTCATCTGGATCTGGGGCCACCCGGAAGTCTACATCCTGATCCTGCCGGCGTTCGGCGTCTTCTCGGAAGTCGTTGCGACGTTCTGCAGCAAGCGCCTGTTCGGTTATGCGTCGATGGTTTACGCCACCGTCGTCATCACGATCCTCTCCTACCTCGTATGGCTGCACCACTTCTTCACCATGGGGTCTGGCGCCAGCGTGAATTCCTTCTTTGGGATCACGACCATGATCATCTCGATCCCGACAGGGGCGAAGATCTTCAACTGGCTGTTCACCATGTATCGTGGCCGCATCCGCTTCGAAGTTCCGATGCTGTGGGCCATGGGCTTCATGGTGACCTTCGTCATCGGCGGCATGACCGGCGTCATGCTGGCAATCCCGCCGGCCGACTTCGTGCTCCACAACTCGCTGTTCCTGATCGCCCACTTCCATAACGTGATCATCGGCGGCGTGGTGTTCGGTGCATTTGCCGGCATCAACTACTGGTTCCCGAAGGCCTTCGGCTTCAAGCTCGATCCATTCTGGGGCAAGATGTCCTTCTGGTTCTGGCTGGTCGGTTTCTACTTCGCCTTCATGCCGCTCTATATCCTCGGCCTGATGGGCGTCACCCGTCGCCTCAGCCAGTTCGAAGACCCGTCGCTGCAGATCTACTTCGTCACCGCAGCCTTCGGTGCCGGCCTTATCGCTCTCGGTATCGCGTCGTTCCTGATCCAGATCTTCGTCAGCATCAAGAACCGCGAGGCTCTTGCCGACTTCACCGGCGATCCCTGGGGCGGCCGTACGCTGGAATGGTCGACATCTTCGCCTCCGCCGAGCTACAACTTCGCACTCACCCCGATCGTCTACGATCACGACTCGTGGTGGGATATGAAGGCACGCGGCCATGTCCGTCCGACGGATGGCTTCCTGCCGATCCATATGCCGAAGAGCACCGGCACCGGCATCATCCTCGGCCTGCTCAGCATCGTCTTCGGCTTCGGAATGGTCTGGCATATCTGGTGGATGGCGGCGCTCGGCCTCGTCGCCATGCTGGTCCTCACCATCGCCCATACGTTCAACTACAAGCGCGATTTCTACATTCCGGTCGAGGAAGTGATCAAAACGGAAAACGCGCGGACCAAGCTGCTTGCGGAACGGGTATAAGATAATGACAGCAATGCATGCAGATACCGCCGCAGACGGCAAGACGCCTGCCTTCTACCTGAAGGAAGAGCACCACCCGGAAGAGAGCACGATGCTCGGCTTCTGGATCTACATCATGAGCGACTGCCTGATCTTCGCAGTGCTCTTTGCAACCTACGCCGTCCTCGGCCGCTCCTATGCGGCCGGGCCTTCGCCAGCCGATCTTTTCGAGCTGTCGACCGTGGCGATCAACACCACGATGCTGCTGCTCTCCTCGATCACCTATGGCTTTGCCATGCTGAGCATGGAGAAGAACAACACCCGGTCGACCCTGCTCTGGCTGGGGATCACCGGCCTGTTCGGCGTCGCCTTCGTCGGTCTCGAACTCAACGAGTTCTACCACCTGATCCTCGAGGGTGCTGGTCCGGAGCGGAGCGCATTCCTGTCGGCGTTCTTCACGCTCGTCGGTACCCACGGTCTGCACGTGACCTGCGGCATCATCTGGCTGATCACCCTGATGTTCCAGGTCGGCAAGCATGGCTTGATCCACGAGAACAAGCGCCGCCTGATGTGCCTCAGCATGTTCTGGCACTTCCTCGACGTCGTCTGGATCGGCGTCTTCTCCTTCGTCTATCTCATGGGGGTTCTCGGATGAGCTCGAACACGAACACGCCGCATACCGCCGCTCACGACCACGCCACGCACGGCCACGACAGTCATGGTCACGGCGGTCACGGCCACGGCGGCCACGAGGCTGCACACGGGACCTTCAAGAGCTACATGACGGGCTTCGTGCTGTCGGTCATCCTGACCGTCATTCCCTTCTGGCTGGTCATGGCCAAGGTCATCGAGAGCCCCGTCACCACGGCTGGCATCGTCATGGCGCTCGGCGCCATCCAGATCGTCGTGCACATGGTCTACTTCCTGCATATGAACACCAAGTCCGAGGGCGGCTGGAACGCCCTCGCCTTGACCTTCACCGTCGTCATCGTCGTGATTGCTCTCAGCGGCTCGCTGTGGGTCATGCACAACCTCAATGCCAACATGATGCCGATGTCTCCGGAGATGATGCGCAACATGCCATAACGCACGCGCCGGGCGATCATCGATCGCCCGGCCCTTCCGGCCGAAGCACAATGCTCGCCGGTCTCGCGCCTCCGATGGAGCCTCGCGCCATGCCTACCCTCCCAGAATCCCCTGCCCTTCCCCAATCCCCTACCCCGACCACGGCGCACAGATCGCGCTTCGCCCTCGCGATGTGGGTGATCTGCCTGCTGCTGCTGACCGCCGTTTTCATCGGGCTTGGCACCTGGCAGGTGCAACGGCTGCATTGGAAGCTGGACCTGATCGCCCGCGTCGATGCGCGTGTCCACGCGCCGCCTCAGCCCGCTCCCGGCCCTTCCGCCTGGCCGACGATCAATGCGAACGACGACGAATACCGTCATGTGCAGGTCACAGGAACATTGCTGAACGACAAGGAGACGCAGGTCTACGCGGTGACTAACCTCGGACCCGGCTTCTGGGTGCTCACACCCATGCTGTCGCCTGACGGAACGGTCACGTTCATCAATCGCGGCTTCGTGCCGACGGACAAGCGCAAGCCGGCAACAAGGCCCGAAGGCGAAATAGCCGAGCCGACGACCGTCACGGGTCTCCTGCGCATCAATGAGCCGAAGGGGACGCTGCTGCGGTCAAACGTGCCGGCGGACGAGCGCTGGTACTCCCGCGACGTGAACGGGATGGCCTCGGCCCGCGGACTTTCAAACGTGGCGCCCTACTTCATAGATGCGGACGCCAAAGCCAATCGGGGTGGATTGCCGGTCGGCGGCCTCACGCAGATTGTCTTCCCGAACAGCCATCTGGTCTATGCCTTCACTTGGTTCGGAATGGCGATCATGTCATTCGGCATGACGGGATACCTCATCTTCCTCGAACGCAAACGACCCGCCGCATAAAAAAACCGCCGTCTTGCGACGGCGGTCGGTTTTACCAGCGGGGTGGCGGCGGAGGGCCCCAGCCCCTGTCATAGCCGCCATAACCGTCCCAATGGTGATGATGGCGCGGTGGCCAGCCATCGGAGCCCCAGAATGGCGGCGGCCCGCGCCGCCACTCATTCGGCCGGCACTCGCCATTCCACGATTCATGCCAACCTCGACCGCAGGCATAGTCCACCTGCACGATAGAAGGATTGTCCGCGTTGAACGTCGGAGCGCCAATCGGCATGGCCTGGGCCGCAGACACGGCGAGACCTGTCCAAATCACTGCTGAAGCAATCAAAGAATATCGCATATCTGATGACCTTTCGTTCGAACCATCGAGGTCAAATTGCGCTTTCGCGCCTTAACCGCTTCTGAATTGGCCGTCAGGTTTTGGTTCATCAATGTGACACTCGGACAGGGTCAGAGCTTCTTGGCAGCGCCCTTCTTCGCCTTTTCGACGGGTTCCAGCTTGGCGTCTTCCGCCTCTTTCAACAGGCGCTGCTCCTTCAGGCGTGCCGTCTTGCGCAACCGCGCGGCAGACTCCTCGTGGGCGATCGTGCGAAATGGAGGGGCATCGGCAGCGCTCTTGTCACGCTTGCCGGTCTTGTCGGTTTTGAAGAATGAGTCTTTCGCTGTTTTCGGCATGCCGCAGGTCCTTCGTTGGTTGAGTTGGAGCGGCGGACGAACACGTTTTGCCGTCATCGATAAGCTCGATGACACCAGCCCCGGAAACCCGGATCCCGCATTCGTCTGTCATAGAAAAACGGCCAACCTGTCGAGATAGGCCGGAAATAGTCGAGACCGGGGCTTCACCCGGAAGCCATTATCAAAAGCGCTGAAAACGGAGCGGGCAACCCGCAGACCCAATGTCTTTCTCTATTGCGCCAGGATAGGCCATCGGGCCTGGCATGGCAAGGCAGCCATGGTGGCTGGGCCCGCCCACCGCAGCTGTCACAGGTTGGGTCGACGGTAGCCTGTTGGCTGCTCGTAGAGCCAGCCGATACGCTCGACGGCAGCGGCGAAATTTTCCCGCGCGACCGTCATCGTGTGACCGTTGGCGTGGATGATCGTCTCGGCATCCTCCATGATGGCGACGTGGCCTTTCCAGAACACGAGATCGCCTCGGCGGAGAGCATCGCGCTCGATCGGTTCGCCGAGGCCGGCCGCCTGCATGTCGGCATCGCGCGGCGCCGCCCGTCCGACCATGGCCATCGCCAGCTGGACGAGGCCCGAGCAATCGATGCCGAGCCCGGATCGACCGCCCCAGAGATAGGGTGTCTCCATGAACCGGCCGGCAACCGTCACGTAGTCGCTATCAAAGATCTCGCCGATCGGCCGCACATGCCGGGCGTAGAGGGCAGTGCCGTCATCCAGCACGACGTATCGATTGCCGCGCACCTCCGCTTCCTCCGCGACGCAAACCCTGCTTCCCATCGAGAGGACGGCAACATGCGGGTTGCGCAGCTCCGGTCCCGGATAGAGCGGGCTGCGCTGGGGCCAGACGACATGGGTCGGCTCCGTGAAGTCCTCCGACAGGGCGCCCTCCGGCAGATAGCCGACATAGCCGTCAGACGCTGCCTTCACCCAGCACCAGCCGTCCTTGCGCTCGAATACCGTCACCTCTTCGCCGCGCAGCAATTCGGTGTCGATACCGGCCGTCATGTCGGGCCTTGGGCGCAGGCCTATGACCGGCATGCCGATACGGGCCGGCGTTCCCGCGACGAAGCGTTCGGCATCCACCCTCCCCTCCAGGGCGATTTCGGCGAGATCCGGCCGGTAGGCGTGGAGACGGCGATCAAGTCCCATCGGGAATCCTTTCAGGAGGTGAGAATGCGGCTTTGGCCGATGACGAGATCGCCGAGTTTTTCGAGATACAGTGCGCCGGCGACGGTTCGCTTGATGACGACGTTGCGGCGATCCTTGGCGTCGCGCACCCGGTCGACAAGACCCATCGCCCCCATGGTATCGAGGGCACGGGTGATAACCGGCTTGCTCACGCCCAGCGTCGCTGCCAGGCCGCGCACCGTGTGGGGCGGCGGCACCAGATAGATCTGCAGCAGGATGGCCATCTGTCGCAAGGTCAGATCCCGCTTTTCGAGATGAACCTGCTCCATGGCGACGCCGTGCCACAGAGCCAGGGCCTGGGAAGCGGTCAGTTCAAACGACAAGACGCACTCCCACATTCGTTACGCAAGCGTTTCATTCTCCGGCGAGATCGTGGCCTTTTCAAGAGACAATTCCGAAGGCCGGCTTTCTACCGAACCTTCTGGCGGATGTAATGGTAGAGCGCGCGGATCGTCTGCGCCTCGCCGCCGCCCGGCGAATGCGGCCGCTCGTTGGGTGCCCAGCCATAGATATCGAGATGAGCCCAGCTTTTGGCGGCCGTGACGAAGCGCTTGAGGAACAGAGCGGCGGTGATCGCCCCTGCCATGCCGCCGGCAGGCGCGTTGGTGATATCGGCGAACTTGGTGCGGATATCCTTGTCGTAGCCCATGTAGAGCGGCAGCCGCCACAGGGGATCGTCCGTCTCGAGGCTCGCCTCGGCAAGATCGTCGGCAAGACCTTCGTCGTCGGTGAAGAGAGGCGGCAGGTCGGGCCCGAGCGCGACGCGCGCAGCGCCCGTCAATGTCGCCATGTCGATGATGAGGTCGGGGGCTTCCTCGTCGGCGTAGGCCAGTGCGTCGGCCAGGATGAGCCGGCCCTCCGCATCCGTGTTGTCGATCTGGACAGTCAGGCCCTTGCGGCTCTTGTAGATGTCTCCCGGGCGGAAGGCATTGGCGGAGATAGAGTTCTCGACGACGGGAATGATGACGCGCAGATCCACCTTGAGCTTCGCATCCATGATCATCAGGGCGAGACCCATGATATTGGCCGCGCCGCCCATGTCCTTTTTCATCAGAAGCATCGATGCGGACGGCTTGATGTCGAGGCCTCCGGTATCGAAGCAGACGCCCTTGCCGACGAGGGTGATCCGCCGATGGCCCTTCTTGCCCCAGCGCAGCTCCAACAGCCGCGGCGCATCGGCGCTTGCCCGACCGACGGTGTGGATCAGCGGAAAGTTCTGCGTCAGGAGATCGTCGCCTGAAATGACGGTGCACTCGGCGTTGTAGTGGGCGGCAAGCGCCCGGAAGACATCCTCCAGATGGCCAGGGCCCATGTCGTTGGTCGGTGTGTTGATCAGGTCACGGGCAAGGAACACGCCGGCCAGCTGTCGCTTGATATCGACTGCGTCGGCATCGCGCGGGATCATCAGCGTCGGCGCGACGCTCTTGTCCTGCTTGTAGCGATCGAACCTGTAGCTGCCGAGGCCGAATCCGAGTGCCAGGCGATTGGCGGTGAGCGGGGCAGTCTCGATATGCCAGTCGCCTGGAGGCAGCGAACGGGCGAGACGGCCGGTCAGATACGGTTGCTCCGAGGGATTGGCACCGAGGCCGAACAGGGCGCCGCCGAGATGGCCGTCCTCCGTCGGAATGAGCAGCAGCGTGCCGCTGTCTGCCTTGTAGCCTGTCTTCTTGGCCCAATCGAGCGCGATCGGATCGATCGTGCCAGTCTCGATGTGCGCGGGGGTCACCGCGAAGACCGGCAAGGTCTTGCCACCCTTGGTATTAAAGGGGGTCGGCCGGTCGATGTACTGATAGGGCGCCATGCTGTTCCTTCGATCCGACCGAGTCGGTAAATTAACGATCCGTTAGGGTTAACAGATTATTGCTGGAGCGAAGATTGCGCCATGCTTATTATCTGCTGTCCTCGGTGATCTGGCGCAGGACCTATGGATTTCACGGATCGCGCCATGACCGCTTCGGTACACTCTTCCTCGCCACACCGCAGGCTTCGTGCCGGCGCCGCCCTTATGGTGGCGCTCACGCTCGCCGGCTGCGCGACGACATCGCCCGACAGGACGACGACGGGCTCCATCCCCAGGATGTCGAAGCCGGCAGACAGCATGAGCCCCAGCGAGCTCTCCGGCAACACGGCGGCGCTCGGCAAGGCCTACGAGGCGAACCCGAGAAACCCCGTCGTTGGCGTCAACTACGCCGATGCGCTGCGTGCCAGCGGGCGCAATGCCCAGTCCCTCGCCGTCATGCAGCAGGTGGCGATCGCCAATCCCAACGACCGGAACGTGCTGGCTGCCTATGGCAAGGCGCAGGCGGCGGCCGGTCAGCTGAACGAAGCGTTGGCGACCATTGAGCGTGCCCAGACGCCGGATCGGCCGGACTGGCGACTGGTTTCCGCGCAGGGTGCCATTCTCGACCAACTGAACCGCTCGACCGAGGCCAGAAGCCGATATCGCGACGCGCTGGACCTGCAACCGAACGAACCGTCGATACTGTCCAATCTCGGCATGTCCTACGTGCTGACAGGCGACCTGAAGACGGCCGAGACCTATCTGCGTTCGGCCGCCGCCCAGCCTTCGGCCGATAGCCGGGTCCGCCAGAACCTCGCGCTTGTCGTCGGTCTCCAGGGGCGCTTTCCCGAGGCGGAGCAGATTGCGCGCTCGGAGCTCACGCAACAGCAGGCGAACGCCAACGTCAATTACCTGCGTGCCATGCTTTCGCAGCAAAATTCCTGGCAGAAACTCGCCAGCAAGGACACCGCGCCCAAGACGGTCAACTGATCGACAAGCATTTCAGCCCGGAGCGGATGCGCCTTGGCGGCCATCCTCCCGCCTGTTGCCGCGCCTGCAAGTTCGTCAGTTGTGGAAGCGATCCATGACCTGCAGGATGGCCGGGCCGAGAATGACCGCGATCAGCACCGGCAGGAAGAAGACGATCATCGGCACCGTGAGTTTCGGCGGCAGGGCTGCCGCCTTCTTCTCCGCGTCGTTCATCCGCTCGTCTCGGCCTTCCTGGGCGAGGACGCGCAGTGCCTGGGCCACGGGCGTGCCGTATCGCTCCGCCTGGATCAACGCCTGGGTGACGGATTTGACATTTTCGAGCTGGGTGCGGATGGCGAGATTGTCGAGCGCCGTGCGCCGGTCCTGCAGGAACGACAGTTCTGCATTGGTGAGCACCATCTCTTCGGCAAGCTCGGGCGATTGCTCTGCCAGTTCCTCTGAAACACGGCGCATGCCGGCCTCCACGGAAATCCCGGATTCGACGCAGATCAGCATCAGGTCCAGCGCATCCGGCCAGGCCCGTTTGATCGACTTCTGGCGCTTTCCCATGCGATTCGAAATGTAGATATTCGGTGCGTAGAATCCGAGATATCCGACGCCGAGGACCGCGAGCACGCGGATCATGAAGCCCTTGTTTTCCAGATTTCCGAGTCCGAAGACCCAGAAGCCGGCCACTGCCAGAAACAGGAACGGCAGCAGGAAGCGAGCGACGAGGAAGGTGTTCAGGGCATTTTCGGAACGCAGGCCTGCGGCCCGCAGTCGGTTGACGGTGTTTTCGTCGACCAGCGCTTCCTTGAGGTTAAAGCGTTCGGCGATGTTGCGGACCGACTGGTTGTTCTGGTTGCGCAGCGACCCCTTCCCGCCCTCGTTCATGCGCGCCCGTTCGCGCGCCCGGATCTGGTCGCGCTCCGTCGAAACCGCTTTCATGCGCTTGTTGAGGTCACCGCGCTCGAAATAGGGCATGGCCAGCGTGTAGAAGGTCGCGAACACCGCAATCGACACCACGACCGCAAGGATCAGGCTCGGATCGGTCAACTGGCTGGCAATATCGGACATGGTGGCAACCTTCGGTCAGATGTCGAAATTGATCATTTGGCGCATGAAGAAAATGCCGACGCTCATCCAGATCCCGGCAGCGATCAGGATCAGATGGCCGCGCGGGTCGGTGAACAGCACCATGATGTACTGCGGCGACGTCAGGTAGACGAGCGTGGCGACGATGAACGGCAGCGCGCCAATGATGCAGGCGGAGGCCTTGGCTTCCATCGACAAGGCCTGGACCTTGGCCTTCATCTTCTTGCGCTCGCGCAGAACACGCGCGAGATTGCCGAGCGCTTCCGAGAGGTTGCCGCCGGACTGGGATTGAATGGCGATCACGATCGCAAAGAAATTGACCTCCTGCAGCGGAAGTCCGACGGCCATGCGGGCGCAGGCATCGCCCATGCTCAAACCCACCTGCTGGGCCTCGACCAGATGGCGAAACTCCGTCTTGACCGGCTCCCGGGCATCGGCCGCGACGAGCCGGATCGCATCGTTGAGCGGCAGGCCCGAGCGCAGCGACCGGGTAATGACATCGAGCGCATTGGGGAACTCGTTGAGGAACTTGTTCTGCCGCCGCTTGATCAGGAAAGAGATGATCCATCGGGGAAGCCCGACGGCAGCCGTAAAGGGCAATCCCAGGACGATCGCCAGCGGCGCGCCGAGGAGAAAGGCTGTCAGCATGACGACGACCGCGAACAGGGCGCTGAACAGATAGAAGCGGCCGATGGTGAGCGGCAAGCCGGTCTGGGCCAGCCGTGCCTTCAGGGATTGCGACTTCTTGGTTTTTTCCTGGTTTCGCTTTTCGAGGTCCTTAAGTGAATCCTGCACGGATTTCCGCCGCTTCGACAGCTCCTGAACGCGATCGCGTGCGGCGCTGATCTTGTTCATGTCGCTTTCGGTCGACTTGACGCGATTGACGCGTCCCGCCGTCTTCTTGTCGGTCTCCATCCGCGAAAAAAGAAAGCTGTAGCACAAAGCTGCGGCCGAGACGGCTGCAAGCAGCACGATGAGGAGAACCGTCGAATCAACACCGAACATCGCTCAAACCTACTTCGATTGCTTGTCCATCTCGTCCAGCACCGCCGCCAACCGCTTTTCTTCGTTGTAGTAGCGGGCCCGATCCCAAAAATGCGGCTTGCCGATGCCGGTGGAGAGGTGTCGACCGATGATACGGCCATTGGCGTCTTCGCCCTCGATCTCGTAGCGCAGCAGATCCTGGGTGATGATGACGTCGCCTTCCATGCCGATCACCTCGGTGATCTGCGTGATACGACGGGAGCCATCTCTGAGGCGTGCGGCCTGGATGATGACATCCACGGAGCCGGCGATGATTTCGCGGACCGTCTTTGCCGGCAAGGTGAAGCCGCCCATGGCGATCATCGATTCGATACGGCTCAGGCATTCGCGCGGCGTATTCGAGTGGATCGTGCCCATGGATCCGTCATGGCCGGTGTTCATGGCCTGCAAGAGGTCGAACACCTCGGGTCCGCGCACTTCGCCGACGATGATCCGTTCGGGACGCATACGCAGGCAATTCTTGACGAGATCGCGCATGGTGATCTCGCCCTCGCCCTCGATGTTCGGCGGCCGCGTTTCGAGGCGCACGACGTGCGGCTGCTGCAGCTGAAGCTCGGCGGTGTCTTCACAGGTGATGATGCGCTCGTCTTCGTCGATATAGCGCGTCAGGCAGTTGAGCAGCGTCGTCTTGCCCGAGCCGGTACCGCCGGAGATGACGACATTGCAGCGCACCCGGCCGATAATCTGCAGGATAACCGCACCTTCGGGCGTGATCGCGCCGAAGCGGACCAGCTGGTCGAGGGTGAGCTTGTCCTTCTTGAACTTACGGATGGTGAGCGCGGGTCCATCGATCGCCAGCGGCGGCGCGATGACGTTGACACGCGAGCCGTCCGGCAGGCGAGCGTCGCAGATCGGGCTCGATTCGTCGACGCGGCGGCCGACCTGGCTGACGATGCGCTGGCAGATGGACAGAAGCTGGCTGTTGTCCCGGAAGCGGATTTCCGATTCGATCGTCTTGCCGCCGACTTCGATGAAGGTCTGGCCGGAGCCGTTGACCATGATGTCGGAGATATCGTCGCGGGCAAGCAGCGGCTCCAGCGGACCGTAGCCCAGCACGTCGTTGCAGATATCGTCGAGCAGCTCTTCCTGCTCCGAGATCGACATCGCGAAATTCTTGATGGTGATGATGTCGTTGACGATATCGCGAATTTCCTCGCGCGCGCTTTCGCCGTCGAGCTTGGAGAGCTGCGACAGGTCGATCGTATCGATCAGGGCGCCGAAGACCTGCGCCTTGGTGTCGTAATACTCCTCGGTGCGCTGCGGGCGGCGGCGCTGCGGCGTCTGGATCGCCGGCGGCGCAACCTGCTGGCGCTGCACGTTGTCGCGCGAAGGCTCCATCAGCACCGTGGAGGCCGAAACAGGCGCAGGAGGCGCATGCGGCAGCGGCGGCGCTGGCAGGCTGCCGCCTTTTCCGAACCCTTCGTTTCCGCGCTTACCAAACATGGGCGTTCCAATTCTTCTCGGTCGTCGTCTACTTGCGCTTCAGAAGACCCAGGAGGCCTCCCTTGCGGGACTTCTTGATCACGATGCGGCCGGTGACGATGTGGGCGATCTGCGCAAAGGTCTCCGCAATCGGCGACTTGGCATCGACCTCCGAAATCATCCGGCCGCTGTTGGAGGCGTTGCCGAACAGGCCTGTGTCGAAGGGAATGATGGCGATCGGTTCGATTTCCAGCGGCTCGCAAAATTCCGAAATGCCGATTTCCGGCCTTTTCGGCATGCCTACCTGGTTGAGAACGAGGTGTGGCATCTTGTCGTTCGGCCGCATCTTGCGCAACGCATCCAGCATGTTCTTTGCGTTGCGAAGATTGGCGAGGTCGGGCATCGCACAGATCACCACTTCGTCGACGCTGGAGAGAACCGCACGTGTCCATTCGGACCACATGTGGGGCACGTCGAGAACGGTGACCGGTGCACTTCTCTGGAGCACGTCCAGAACCGGCTGAAAGGCATGACCCTCGAAATCATAGGCACGATCGAGCATCGAGGGAGCGGCCAACAGGGAGAGATGGGCCGAGCATTTGGTCAAGAGACGGTCGAGGAAGACCTCGTCCAGACGGTCCGGTGCAAAGACCGCCTCGGCAATCCCCTGGGCCGGATCCTGATCGAAGTCGATGTTGGCGGTGCCGAACGGCAGGTCGAGATCTGCGAGAATGGTCTCGGTGGAAAACAGATTGGAGATGCCGAAGGCGCAATTATGGGCAATCGTCGAGGCGCCCACGCCGCCCTTGGCACCGATGAACGCGACGCTGCGGCCGATCGGCTCGGCGTCCGGGTCAATGAAGATCGCCGACATCGCCGCCATGAGGTCTGACATTGCCACCGGCTGGACCATGTATTCCGAGATGCCGTTGCGCATCAGCTCGCGGTAGAGCGTGATGTCGTTGTGATAGCCGACAATGACCACCTTGGTGCTGGGGTCGCAGACGGCAGCCAGCGGTGCAAGATCGGCAAGCAGCGCCGCCGGCGCGGAGCGGGTCTCGATGATGATCAGATTGGGCGTGGGTGCGCTCGAAAACATATTGGCCGCCGCCGCCACACCACCGCTGGTAATGCGCAGGCTGACCTTGGCCATGCGCCGGTCATTGCCAAAGCGCTCCATCAGCTGCTGCAGCGCTTCGCTCTCGCAAAAGGCATGCACCGAGATGCGCGGCAGGGGACGCATGCTTTCGAGATCGCCGGTGCGGGGAGTATCCGCAGCCGCCTTTTCCATCTGGATATCGTAATCGATCGCGCTCATGGTATTGTCCTGTCGTCTTTCCCGGTCGGAGCACCCAGATCGGCTATCAGCCGCCGCTGGCGCTGAAGCCGCCGACGGATGAGGAACTCGTTGGCGTGGAGCCGCTGCGATAGTCGCTTATGACCTTGCCGCGCTGCTCGGCATCGATCGGCGTCTGCGCTCGCGGCGCGACCAGATCGGTCGGATTGGCGACCTGCGCCGCCAGATTGCTTTGCGACGCACAGCCGAAATTATAGTAGTTCTGGTTGTCGAACGGCTTGTCAGCCAGATCCTCCGGCCACTGGCCGCAGGCATTGGTGACCGCCGTCGTGGCCATGAACTGCAGCCGGATCGGCGCGGCATCGCCGGCGCCGCCAGCCGGATAGAAGCTGTCGACGATCCGCCGGGAGGGGATGCCGCTGGCGACCAGCTCCTGGCGGACCTGGTGCCGGACATCGGCGATCGCCTGGCCGTTCATCGAACCCTGCGGGGTCAGGATCTCGACGCTACCCGTCGCGCGGGCCTTGTAGTCCTGGACGAAGCCGCGGATCATGTCGCGGGTGCCCTGGGTGAGACGCCGGTCGCTGGCCGCGACAGGAATGTCGACATTGTGCGATGCCTGGGTGAGCACGATCGGATGACGTTGCCGATAGTCGTCGTGGACAGAACCGGTCGTGACGTCGTCGCGGTTGGCGCAGCCGGTCACAGCCGCAACCAGCAGCACAACGGACGCAAGGCGCAGGCGGTCGGCGCTGAAGATAGGCTTTCGCGGCATGGCCATTGCGGCATCTTTCCCGGCGTTGGTTGACTGGCGGATCGTCATCACGCGCCTCTACTTGTAGATGAAGCCGACGGAGCCGTGAAATTCGGCGTCCGCGACGGGAGTGTCACGACGGCCATAGACCTTGTTGACACGGTTGAGGAGAAAGGTGCCTGCATCGCCGGCGGGCGAGAAATTGTCATCCGGCCGCGACAGGGCATTCCTGGCCACGGGACGGACGAGGAAAGGCGTCGCGATGATGACGAGCTCGCTTTCGTCACGCTCGAAGCTTTTCTGCCGGAACAGGGCGCCGAGGATCGGGATCTTCGAGGCACCAGGCGTCCCGTTGGTGGTCTGCTGGATGTTGTCGCTGAGGAGGCCAGCCAGGGCAATGGAGCCGCCAGACGGCAGCTCGACAGACGTATCGGCGGCGCGCTGGTTGTAGGTCGCGGAACCGGCCGTCCCCACGGGTTCGGACACCTGCGTGTTGATGTGCAGGCTGATGCGTCCGGCGGAGAGCACGACAGGGGTGAACGAGAGGCTGATGCCGTAGGTGTAGGGCGTGATGGTAACCTTGCCGTCGCTGTCCGTCGACGAATAGAGCGTCTGGCCGCCCGAGTTGAAGGTGGCAGCCTGACCGGAGATCGCCGTCAACGTCGGTTCGGCCAGGGTGCGGATGGCCTTCGCCTGCTCGAGCGCGTTCAGGTAGCTGTGGATGTCGTATTTTCCAACCGCGTATTTGAACAGGGCGGAAAGGCCGCCGTTTCCTGTGGCAGCCGAAGGATCGCCGCCGATGAGACCCGTGGTCTGGTCTTTCGTGATGTTGCCGAGCTGGGCGACGGCCAGGCCGGACGAATTTCCGACCAGATTGTCGAAGCCGATCTGCTTCAGCACGCTGCGCTTGATTTCGGCCACCGTGACTTTCAGCGTCACCTGATCTTCGCCGTCGATCTGCAGGAAGTTCTTGATCGAGGATGTCTGGCGGCTTTCGGCGAAAATCGCCACGGCGCTGCTGCTGCCGCTGCCGCTGGCGGTCTGGTTTCGGGTCGTCGCTTCGCCGCCCTTGAGGAAGGCCTGGGCGAGATCGACGGCACGCGACGAATCCATCGGCGTGCGCACGGTGCCGGTCAGGACGATATTGTCGGAGACGATCTCGACGTGGATATCCGAGTCGGGAATGAAGCGCTTCAGGTTGGCCTGCAAGCCTGTGATGTCGCGCTCGATGGAGATGTCGAGGGTGGCGACTTCCTCGCCATTGGCACCGAAGACGAAGATGTTCGTCTGGCCGACCGTCTTGCCGAACAGATAGATGCGACGCGAGGTGCGCGTCACCGCGTCGGCCATCGTCGGATCGGAGACGAGGATGTCGTGCGCATCGGCCGGCAGGTCCACGACCAGGGCCTTGTTGAGGCCGAGGTTGAGGCGCTTGTGATTGCCGATGCCGGCGATGGTGACGATGCTGTCCGAGGTCGCGGCGAGAGCCTCGTCCATCGACAGGAACTGCGGCACGATCTGCAGCGGCAGGCCGCCGAAGGCGAGCGAGAAGGAGAGCAGCGCCGAGAGCGACGGGCCGATCTTTGGGGTTTTCATCCGCATGGTCTCGCCCTTTTTCATTGTACCTTGATCGCCGCGCCGCTGGGCACGATGGCGCCGGACTTGATCACCTGAACGACGGAAGCGCCGCTATCTCCGCTCAGCAGGTAGTCGGCAGCGCCGGTATCGGGCTCCTGCGCATCGGCCACCGAGCGAAGCGCCATCGACAGGCGGTCGGCCATCTGCTGTGCCGTTGCCAGCACCTTCGTCTGATCGGGAGTGAGTTCCAGGGTTGCCGTCGCGCCGACGGCCGTCTTGGAGCCATCCGGCTTCTGCTCGATCTGCTGGTCGATGGCGAGAACGCGGACGTTGCTCAGAATGGTTTCGGTCTGAAGCTTGGCGGCATCGCCCTTGCGCACCATGAGGATATCGACGCGGTCGTTGGGCAGAATGAAGCCACCGGCGCCTGTCGCGACCGATATCTCCGTCGCCACGGCGCGCTTTCCGGCGGGCAGCAGCGATGACAGGATACGGCTGTTGGAATCAGCGATCTTTTCCTCGCGGATCGGTTCGCCCTCGAAGATCGGCAGGCGAACGACGGCACCGAGCATGTCTTTCAGGGCATTGGGACGTTCGGTCTCGGTGATGACGCCCTTGACGATGCCGGCCTGCGGCCATTGCAGCCAGCGGATCGAGCTCTCGTTCAGGCGCGAGCCGACCGGCAGGTTGGCGCCGGCCACGAGCACGTTAACCGTCGGCTCCTTCTGCATCACCGTCGCGACTTCGGGCACGACATCCCGGCTGCCGGCAAGTCGCATCGCCAGGACGCCGGCAAGGCCTGCCGCGCCAACTGCAACAACGAGAATTATCAGGCGAGCGGGCTTCATCATTCATCCTTAGGGAACAAGACTGTTCGCCGACGAAGATGCACCGCAATTGGTGTACTTATGGTTAATGAATGACTTACAAGTTAGCTTAAGAAAGCATTGTTAATATAGACTTGCTGATGTCGTCAGGACTGGTTGAGCGCGGCCAGCAGCAGAGGAGAAGACGGGAATGCGAGAAACCCGCCGATCCCGATGGCGATGCCGTAGGGGATCTTCCGCGCATGCATCAGCGACTGCGGGATCGACACCCCGATGGCAGCAAACACGTCGGCACGCGCGCGCATGGCGAGAATGAGCATGGTCATCAAGCCGCCGACCGCGCTCACATAAATGGCAAAAAGCATGAGGGATTGGTCGTAGCCGAACCACAGCGCAGCGGCGCTCAGAAGCTTGGCATCGCCGCCACCCATGATGTTCAGCGCGAAGAACGCAAAGCAAACGGCAAAGACGAGCAAGGCACCCAGGAAATGCATGCCGATCGCCGCCGGTGCCAGCCCTGCAAACGGCACCACCAGCACGAATGCGCAGACGAGAATGACGGAGACGCGGTTGGGGATCGTCATCGTGAAGAGATCGGAGAATGCCGCCACGGCCATGCAAAGCGGGAATATCAGGAAGATTGCGGCACCGATCATGGTCTTCTCCGGGAATTCGTGACGAAGGTAACCGCTATTACCTAAGGAAACATGAGTTGCAGGAAGCCAAAATAGAAAAACCGCCTTCCGGAAGAAGGCGGTTTTTCGAACTTTGCCATGCCGATATCAGCAGGCGACGTTGGCGCCGCCCGTGCAGCTGAGCTTGGTCGCAATGTTCTTGAACTGGTTGTTCAGAGCACCGCCGAGCGTGGTCGCGCCGGCGATCAGGGCAACGGAGATCAGGGCAGCGATGAGGCCGTATTCGATTGCAGTCGCACCAGATTCGTCTTTCAGGAAACGCGCAAAAAGCTTGGTCATGGAAACTCCTACTCCACATGTTGACAGCACTTCCGTCAACTGTTTCGCCGTTGATCGGATGGCAGGAAACTAGCGAAGGGCCGTTTCAATCGGCTTAAAAAAAAGAGTAAACGAAACCTTAATGCCGCATGACCGGCGAGGTAGTTAATGAACAACTCAAATATCAGGTAGTATTTTTCGTAACCAGATATTGGCCCGCAACTGCAGTGCCAAGCATGCTTCAGACTAAATCATCGGCTCTTTATGAAACATTCACACTTCTGCTGAAATCCCGCTTTGATGCATGCCGGATGGATTTCTCTAGTGCAGATCAGGCTTTCTGCGTGATGTTAACTCTTAGTTCACTAATAATTTTCATTCTATCGCGTATCGATACTGAGCAATCGCCCACGAGGCCCCCCATGTTCCAGCGCGGCAGATCCGCATTATTCGGCTGTGTCGTTGCAGCAACCGGTATCACGCCCGGAATGTGTGCGGCTGCGGATGATCTGCTGCGGGTGTATATGGATCACGCGCGCATCCTGAGACTCGATCGCCCGGTCAGCAAGGTGATTGTCGGAAACGCGCAGGTTGCCGACGCGACCGTTGCGGATCCGAAGACGATCGTCCTGACCGGCCGCAGTTTCGGCACGACCAACATCGTCCTTCTCGATGCCGACGGCAACGCGATCGTCGACGAGCGCATCCTGGTTTCGATCGACGAAGGCAACACGGTACGCGTCTACCGCCAGACCGAGCGTTCCGTTCTGTCCTGCACGCCGAATTGCGAGGTTCATGCCCAGCAGAACAGCGCCGCCGCCCCGGCCGCGCCCACGCCCTAATCTCGTGCCGCTTGGCACAGAGAGTTTTTACAAGAAAATGCAACGGAATGTGAACGAAGTACGCCTAGGGTGACCCGCGTCGGGGAAAACGCGGATAGAAGCATGACAGCGGACCAGCAGGATAAAAGTGACGCTGCCGGCGCGCGACGTCCTGTCCTCGCCCGGCTTCGCCGCGTCGCACGCTCAAAGGACGGTGCGACCGCCATCGAATTCGCGCTGCTGGCCGTTCCCTACTTCGTCATCATCTTTGCGATCATCGAGACCTTCGTCGCATTCACCGCCGAACAGCTGGTGGTCAATGCGACCGAGACGCTGTCGCGAAAGCTTCGTACGGGCCAGATCACCTATGAAATGGGACGTGGGACCGACATGGACAGCACGCTGTTTCGGACCGCCTTCTGCGCCGAGATCGCTATCATGATGCGGTGCTCGGCAAGCGAGATTGCCACACCCACGAAATTGTATCTCGATGTCGAGACCTATCCGACGTTCGGCGACATTCCGACGACGATTCCGAAAGTCTCTACCGCCGACTACGCCGACCTCGATACGTCCGGCTTCAAGTTCTCCCCCGGTGGCCCGAGTTCCGTCAACATGGTGCGCGCCTATTATCGCTGGAAGATCACCACCGACATCGTGCGGCCCTACATCACCACCATCCGGCCGGCGAACGGTTCTATGCCGACCGATTTCCTGATCGTCGCCACGACTGCATTCCAGAACGAGAAATACCCGTGAGCGCGCTCCTGAACCACCCAAGACTGCGCAGGGTCGCCGATAGCGCCGTGGGGCGCCTTGCGGTGCGCCTCGTGCGCGAGAAAGACGGCATCGGCGCCATCGAGTTCGCCATTCTCGTGCCTGTCCTGCTGCTGCTGTATCTCGCCGCGCTGCAAACGACGGTGGCCCTCAGCGTCGCACAGCGCGCGAGCCGCGCGGCTGGTACCATCGACGATATCGTGACACAGCAAAGCAAGGTCTCGACGTCCTTTCTCGCCACCATGCCATCGGTCGCCAAGGCGATCTTCGTGCCCTATACGATCAGCGGCATGACGCTGAAGATCACCGGCATCAAGATCGATGCCAGCAGCAAGGCCACCGTGGCCTGGTCGTGGGAGCAGGACGGGACGACGGCCTATACGTCGGGCAGCGCCGTCACCGGCGTACCGACCGATCTCAACAAGGCGAATTCGTTCCTGGTCAGGACCGAGCTTGCCGTACCCTACAAACTCATCAGCTTCGGACCGGACTTTCTTCCGGCAGGCATGAATTCGATCACCATGCAGCGCCGGTATTTCTACCGCCAGCGCACCGGGGACTCCATCACCTGCAGCGATTGCTGACGCAGACAAGACGGAAGCCGGCAAAATTGCCAATTGCCGATCGTCTCTATATGGATACACGCCTGCAAGCCGCCGGAAAATCGGTTGCGGATGATGATTGTCTTTCTCGGGTACCCCATGGCGCGCGCTTTTCTTTTCGTTCTTGATTCCTTCGGCGTCGGCGGTGGCCCGGACGCGACCTCCTACGGCGACCAGGGTGCGGATACGCTGGGGCATATCGCCGAATTCTGCGCCGCAGGGGCCGCCGACCGCTCCGGGCTTCGCGCCGGACCGCTGATGCTGCCCAACATGTCGGCGCTCGGCCTGATGCAGATCGCCAAGAGCGCGACCGGTGCCTATCCGGCCGGCATGGCCATGCCGGAGCGCATCTATGGTCTTTACGGATGCGCTAACGAGATCTCGCGCGGCAAGGACACGCCCTCCGGCCACTGGGAAATCGCAGGCACGCCGGTAACCTTCGACTGGGGATACTTTCCGACGGAAGGCGATGCCTTCCCGCCCGAATTCGTCGCAAGCTTCTGTCGGGCGGCCGAAATCCCCGGCATCCTCGGCAATTGCCACGCTTCCGGCACCGACATCATTGCCCGATACGGCGAAGAGCATATGCGGACCGGCAGGCCGATCTGCTATACTTCGTCGGATTCGGTATTCCAGATCGCAGCGCACGAGACCAGCTTCGGGCTCGATCGCCTGCTGCATGTGTGCCGCATTGCCCGGGCGCTGCTCGACGACTTCAATATCGGACGCGTCATCGCCCGGCCGTTTCTCGGCAGCAATGCCTCGAATTTCGAGCGGACCGGCAACCGCCGCGATTTCTCCGTCTTGCCGCCGGAACCGACGCTGCTGGATCGGCTGGTGGCCGCAGGACGCAAGGTCCATGCGATCGGCAAGATCGGCGACATCTTCGCCCATCAGGGCATCTCCACGGAGGTCAAGGCGAACGGCAACGGGGCGCTGATGGATGCGTCGCTGAAAGCCATGGAATATGCCAAAGACGGCGATCTCGTCTTCACCAACTTCGTCGATTTCGACATGGTCTACGGGCATCGGCGCGATGTCGCCGGCTATGCGGCTGCGCTCGAAGCCTTCGATCAGCGCCTGCCGGAAGTTCATCGCAAGCTGAGGGCGGGCGATCTGGTCATCCTGACCGCCGACCATGGCTGCGATCCCACCTGGCGCGGCACCGACCACACCCGAGAGCGCGTGCCGATCATCGCCTACGGCCCGGGCCTGCGCTCACGCGCCATCGGCATTCGCCAGAGCTTTGCCGATATCGGCGAGACCGTGGCCGCTCACCTCGGCATTGCCGCTGGACCATATGGGAGGAGTTTTCTGTGACATCGCAACTGAAGAAAGTCGAGCTTCACTGCCATCTCGAAGGCGCGGCCCCGCCGAGCCTGACCGCGCGCCAGGCCCGCAAATACGGCGTGGACACCAGTGCTTTCCTGCGCGACGGCACCTATCTCTGGAACGATTTCGCGGAATTCATCGTCGCCTACGACCTGGTCGCGTCGGTCTACCGGACGGAGGAGGACTACGCCCTCCTCACCGAGACCTATCTCGACGAACTCGCCGCCATCGGCACGATCTACAGCGAACTCATCGTATCGCCCGACCATGGCGACCGCATCGGTCTCGGCGCCGATGCCTACATCGCCGGCGTATCGGCCGGTATCCATGCGGCCAAGGCAAGAACCGGCATCGAGGCCCGCCTGATCGTCACCGGCGAACGGCATTTCGGCCCCGAGCGCGTCGTCAAGGCTGCCGAATATGCTGCGCGAAGCGACAATCCACTGATTACCGGCTTCAACATGGCTGGCGAGGAGCGCATGGGGCGCGTCGCCGATTACGCCCGTGCCTTCGATATCGCGCGCGAGGCAGGTCTTGGCCTGACCATCCATGCCGGCGAAGTCTGCGGCGCGTTCAGCGTATCGGACGCGCTCGATCTCGTTCGGCCTTCCCGTATCGGCCATGGCGTGCGCGCGATCGAGGATGGCGAACTGGTCCGCCGCCTGGCGGATCTCGGCACCGTCCTCGAGGTCTGCCCAGGCTCCAACATCGCCCTGAACGTATTTTCCGACTTCGCGGCGCATCCGTTGCGCCGCTTGAAGGAGGCCGGGGTTCGCGTCACCATCAGCTCGGACGATCCGCCGTTCTTCAAGACTTCGCTGGAGCGGGAATACGCGCTGGCACGCTCTGACTTCGGTTTCGACGACTCCGAAATCGATGCGATGACGCGCACCGGACTGGAAGCGGCCTTCGTCGACGAGGCGACACGCGCAAGGCTTCTGGCGCTCATTCCGCCCCCTCGGCAGGTCTAGACTGGGGATGCTTGCAAGCGAATCGCGGCGTTCTCTTGCGGTCGAGGCGGTTTCCATGGAAGAACGGGTCATGATCCAACACCCAAGCGGAAGGCTGAATTCATGAACGGCGTCACGGTAATCAATCACCCGCTTGTGCAGCACAAACTCACCATCATGCGTCGCAAGGACACTTCGACCGGCAGCTTTCGCCGCTTGTTGCGCGAAATTTCGACGCTGCTTTGCTACGAGGTGACACGCGATCTCGAACTGACGATGGAAACCATCGAGACACCGCTTCAGGAAATGGAATCGCCGATCCTCGAAGGCAAGAAGCTGGTCTTCGCGTCGATCCTCCGCGCCGGCAACGGCCTGCTCGAAGGCATGCTCGACCTCGTTCCATCTGCACGCGTCTCGCACATCGGTGTCTATCGCGACCATGAAACGCTGCAGCCGGTCGAATACTACTTCAAGGCGCCGGAAGATATTGCCGAACGGCTGATCATTGTTGTCGACCCCATGCTGGCGACAGGCAACTCGTCGATTGCGGCCATCGACAAGCTGAAGGAACGCGGCGCCCACAACATCCGCTTCCTCTGCCTGCTGGCGGCACCGGAAGGCCTGAAAAATTTCACCGACGCCCATCCCGATGTCCCCGTCTACACGGCTTCCATCGACAGCCACCTCAACGAGAAGGGCTATATCGTGCCCGGCCTCGGCGATGCCGGCGACCGGATGTACGGGACGAAGTGACGTTCATACTTCCTTAACCTATAAGACTGGTTGCATCGCAAAGGATCACATCCGAGCAAATCTGCCGGTCGGCATTAGTAACTTGGCAGTAATCTTAAGATAAGGGTTGCGACACATCACGCCTCGCATGACGCCAGGTTTATACAGGAAGGATTCTTGTCGATGCTCGTACGCAGCCTCGTATTCGCTGGCGTCTTCGCGACGCTTGCGACGCAGGTGCCGTCGTTTTTCGAGACGAGCGGCGCCGCCCAAAACCCAGTACCGTCTCTTCTGAGCGTGTCCGCGCCCGCAGAACAGGGCCTCGTTCCGGACGCCCACGGCAATGTCCAGCTGAAGGCGGACGCCCAGGGTCACTACAACGGCAATTTCAAGATCAACGGCAAGCCCGTGGAAGGCCTGATCGATACGGGCGCGACCTATGTCGCCCTCAACGAGACGACCGCCCGCCATCTCGGCTACTCCGTCGCGTCGCTCGACTACCGCAATGCGGTCAATACGGCCAACGGCCAGACAAAGGCCGCCTATGTCAGGCTCGACCGTATCGATATCGGCGGCATCCGCGTGCGCGACGTCGACGCCCTGGTTCTCAAGGATGAAGCCCTCGGCTCGACGCTGATCGGCGTCAGCTTCCTGAAGAAGCTGGCTTCCTACAGCGTCGAGGATGGTGCGCTCCGGCTCGAGAAGTAAGCCTCGCGATCAGATGCGCGGTGGCAGCGCCGGGCGTTCCCCGGCGCGATCCTTCGTTTCTGTATCGCGGATGATTTACCGAAGCCAAGACGCCAGCTGGATCATGGCTTGGCCTCCTGAGATGCATCACAGACGAGAACGCTCTCGAAGCTCCTGCACTCGTAACGGGATTGAAGGGCGCCGATTTTGATCTCGGACTCTATCGCCCGGCTGTCGCCTTCTGTGACGTCGGTTCCGACGATATGAACATGGATGGCCGTCCCCACCTTGATGATCTCCCCCGTCTTTTCATCCAATTCCTCTCCTTCGCCACCGACCCCAATTTGCTTGGTTTTAAGGTCACGATAGGCAAAGCCCGAGCCGGGAGCGGGAGCGGGAGCGAATCGAAACTGGAATGTACCGCCCTGAGGGTAGTCCACCTGGACAATGCTCACCTCGTCAGAAATGACCGCGCCCAAACGTTTGGCGCCGGCTGGGATGGATTTGTTTGCCCTGAGGAAGTCATCGCTTTTCGCAGGATTTTCCCCGCCCGACGTCTCCTTCCAACGTTCCATCGCCACCTCCTGCGGAACAATGGTGACTGTTCCTCCTTTGCCGAGGATAGGCGGCTGCAGGTAGATAGTGAGATCAGACATCAGTTGCTCTGACCCCTCCGCATAAGCCAGTGGAGCGTAGGTTAAGATTACCAAGAGTGATAAATGAAATTGCCACCGCATGACTGACACCTCAGTTGTTGATACCGGTAGTCGCCGACGACAAGCTTTCGCTGCTAGACGGTGACCACATGCGGCCTCTGAACAGGCCATCGAACGCGGTCCTGCGCCTTATTCGGCTGGCGTCGTTCGATCGAGACGCGCGACGATGAGCGGTGGGAGCGCCGGGCGTTCCCCGGCGATGCGGTAGGCTCCCAATAACGTGGCTGCAGCACTCTCGGCGGACGCCACGTCGGCGGCGTGGACGGTTGCGATCCGGTCGCCCTTGCGGACGGGCGTGCCGAGCGGCAGAAGGTCGCTGAAGCCGACCCGGTGATCGATCGCGTCCTGCGGTCTCGTGCGTCCACCGCCGAGCGCGATGACCGCCATGCCGATGGCACGGGCATCGCAGGCGGACAGCCAGCCGTTGGATGCGGCGAGGACGGTTTTCTGTTCCGGCGCTCTGGCGAGATAGGCATCTGGACGGTCTACGAGGTCTACCGGTCCGCCGAGACCCTCTATCATGCGCGAAAATGCTTCCATGGCCTTGCCGGAGACCAGAGCCTGGCGCGCCATCTCCTCGCCGCGCTCCAGCCGGTCTGCGATCTTCGCGCCGACCAGCATCTCGGCGGCAAAGGCCAACACCAGCGTCTCGAGCCGTGTGCCCTTCTTGTTGCCCTTCAGGCATTCGATGGCATGGCGCAGCTCCAGCGCATTGCCGGCGGCATCCGCCAGGGGTTCGTTCATGTCGGTGATCAGAGCCGAGGTCGGCAGGCCTGCCCCATTGGCGACGTCCACCAGCGAGCGTGCCAGGAGTTCGGCCTCCTGCCGGGATTCCATGAAGGCACCGGTGCCGATCTTGACGTCGAGCACCAGGGTCTGAAGGCCGGCTGCCAGTTTCTTCGACAGAATGGAGGCGGTGATGAGCGGTACCGAATCGACGGTAGCGGTCACGTCCCGGATCGCATAGAGACGCCGATCGGCGGGCGCCAGGGATGCGGTCTGGCCGATGATGGCGCAACCGGCGTCCTCAACCACCTGGCGGAAACGGGCGGCGTCGGGGATGATGTCGTAGCCGGGGATCGATTCCAGCTTGTCCAGCGTGCCGCCGGTGTGGCCGAGGCCGCGCCCTGAGATCATCGGCACCGCCAGTCCGCAGGCGGCGGCAACGGGTGCCAGCACGAGCGACACGTTATCGCCGACCCCGCCCGTCGAGTGCTTGTCTGCGACCGGCCGGTCGAGGCCGGCCCAGCTCAAGCTGTCGCCGGAGCGGGCCATGGCCAGCGTCAAGGCGACGGTTTCGTCTCGTGACATGCCCTTGAACCAGACCGCCATCGCAAAGGCACCGATCTGGGCATCGGACAGTTCGCCGCGAGCCAGGGCTCCGATGAAGCTGTCGATGTCGTCCGCCGAGAGAGCTTCCCCGTCACGTTTGCGCCGGATGAGCTCCTGCGGCATCATGTTCTAGTAACCGGCAGCGAGGGTAATCGGCGCACCACCGCTGAGAACGGCCAGGATGTCGTCCAGCAGGCCGGACGCGCCGAAGCGGAATGTCGAGGGCATTGCCCAGTCGGGCGCCATGATCGTCTCGGCAAGGCGAAGATAAAGGGCCGCCTCGGCAACCGAGCCAATCCCCCCGGCGGGCTTGAAGCCGACCTTTCGGCCGCTGTCCCTGATCGTCCGCAACATCACATCCGCCGTTTCCAGCGTGGCGTTGACGGCGACCTTGCCGGTCGACGTCTTGATGAAATCGGCACCGGCCGCAATCGCCAGTTCGCTGGCGCGCCGGATCAGAGCGACATCCTTGAGTTCCCCGGTTTCGAGAATGACCTTGAGCAGAACGGGGCTCGGGCATTCCGCGCGGATGGCCTCGACCATCTCGGTCACCGCCTGCTCGTCGCCGGCGATCAACTTGCGATAGGGAATGACGAGGTCGATCTCGTCGGCACCATCCGCAATGGCTTCGCGGGTTTCGGCAGCCACATCGGCCACCTCCATGTCGCCGGCTGGAAAGTTGACGACAGTAGCGATCCTCACCGCGTGGTTCGTGCCGAGTATGCCGCGCGCCTTGGTGACGAAGCGCGGCCAGATGCAGATGGCGGCGCTGTGGCCGAAGGGCGTCTGGGCGCGGGCACAGAGCGTGACGATCTGCGCCTCCGTGCAATCGTCCTTCAGGTTGGTCAGATCGAGAAGGGAAAGCGCGAAAGCGGCCGTTTCCCGAAGCGTGTGGTCACTCATGTCACCTCTCCTCAGCCGGCGATCATCTGTTTCAGGATCGCGGCAAGACGAGCGCCGCCGATCGGCGCCATGTCCTTGGTCTCTTCATGACTGAGTTCGCCCCCCGTCATGCCGGCCCCATAATTGGTGATGACGGATGCCGCCGCAACCCGCAGACCGAAGAAACGCGCAAGAATGACCTCGGGAACCGTCGACATGCCGACCGCATCGGCGCCCAGAACCCTTGCCATGCGGATCTCTGCGGGCGTTTCGAAGCTTGGACCGGAGAACCACATATAGACGCCCTGCACCAGCGGAATGCCGCATTTTTCGGCGGCAGTGCGCATCCGCAGCGACAGACCGGCATCGTAGGCCGAGGTCATGCCGACGAATCGCTTGTCGCTTTCGGTGCCGATCAGCGGGTTCATGCCGGAATAATTGATGTGATCGGTGATCTGCATCACCGATCCCGGGGCAAAATCCTGACGCAGGGAGCCGGCGGAATTGGTGAGGATCAGTTCCTCGACGCCGAGACCGGCAAGAACCTCGATCGGCACCCGCATGGCTCCGGCGTCGCCCTTTTCATAATAATGGACACGGCCGGAGAGCATGACGACGGGTGTGCCCGCCAGCGAACCGGCAACGACCTCACCTGCATGGCCGGAGACGCCACTGACGGGAAAGCCCGGCAAATCGCTGTAGGCGATCCGCACGACATCCTCGAGGTCTTCGACGAGAGCACCGAGCCCGGATCCGAGAATGATGCCCGTGCGCGGCGCCCGGCCATCCAGCTTCTCGCGCAGGAGATCGATAAGAGCGCCGGTCATCCGAGGATATCGGTCGCAAAGCTGAAGGGCAGCAGCTCCTCCATCGTCATCGTCTTCTGCACGCCGGCTTCGTCGCAGAGGTAGATCTTTGTGCCCTTGTCGGCAAACTCGGCGATCTTCTGGCGGCAGCCGCCGCAGGGCGGGCAGAGCGCCAGTTTCTCGGCGATTACGGCCATCTCGACGATCTTGCGGCCGCCGCCCATGATCATCGTGCTGATAGCTGTCGGCTCGGCGCACCAGCCCTGCGGAAAGGACAAGTTCTCGATGTTGGCGCCGGCATAGATCTTGCCGTCGTCGGCGCGGATGGCGGCACCGACCGGGAATTTCGAATAGGGCACGTGGGCGTGGACCATGGCCGCGCGGGCGGCTTCGAACAGATCGTGCGACATTCTATCGCTCCTTGGTATAGGGCACGCCGCCGGCCTTCGGCGGACGGGCGACGCCAATGAAGCCGGCAAGCAGGATGCAGGTGAGGATATAGGGCAAGGCCTGGAAGATCTGTACCGGCACCTGGCCGATCAGCGGCACCGACTTGCCCTGCATGAAGTTGGCGAAGGCATCGAGGAAGCCGAACAGCAGGCAGGCGAACATGACGGGCACCGGCTTCCACTTGGCGAAGATCAGGGCTGCGAGCGCGATGTAGCCCTTGCCGGCCGACATGTCCTTGATGAAAGCCGCGGACTGGGCGATCGCCAGATAGGTGCCGGAGAAGCCGCAGAGAATACCGGCGCAGATGACCGCGCGGTAGCGCAGCCAGGTGACCGAAATGCCGGCCGTATCGACCGCGCCCGGATTTTCGCCCACCGCCCGCAGCCGCAGGCCGAACCGCGTCCGGTAGAGGATCCACCACGAGACCGGCACCGCCACGAAGGCGAGATAGGTGAGGCTGTTGTTGCCGGAGAGCACATCGGCATAGAGCGGGCCGACCACGGGCACGCCGCGGATCTGATCGGCACCGGGCAGGATGATCGGCGAGAAACGGCCAGCGCCGGAAACCTGCGGCGTGCGTCCGCCCTGCCCGAACCAGGCCTGGCCGAGAACGATGGTGATGCCGGCCACGAAGAAATTGAGAGCTACACCCGAGACGATCTGGTTGCCCCGGTTGGTGATCGAGGCGAAGCCATGGACGAGACTGAGCGCCACCGAAGCGGCAATGCCGCCCGCAAGGCCGGCCCAGGCCGATCCGGTGAGATAGGCGATGCAGGCGGCGGCAAAGGCGGAAGCCAGCATCTTTCCCTCGAGCCCGATGTCGAAGATGCCGGCACGCTCGGAAAACAGGCCTGCCAGCGCCGTGAAGATCAGGGGAACCGAGAGGCGGATCGTCGACCCGACGATGCTGATGAGGATGTCGTAGTAATCCATGATGCTATCCTCCCGTCCTGGCGATTTTCTGATAGATGCGCACCAGTGCCGGGCGGAACATATATTCCAGCGCCCCGGCAAACAGGATGACAAGACCCTGGATGACCAGGATCATTTCACGGGTGATGTTGGGCATGTCGAAGGACAGGGCGTCGCCGCCCTGATAGAGGATGCCGAACAGGATCGCCGCCAGAACGATGCCGACCGGATGGTTGCGCCCCATCAGCGATACCGCAATACCGACAAAGCCGGCCCCACCGACGAACTCGACCTGGAGGCGGGCCGACGCCCCCATGACAGGGTTGAGCGCCATCATGCCCGCGAGACCACCCGAAATCAGCATGGCGATGATGACGGTGCGGGCATAGGGAATACCGGCATAGATCGCAGCCGAAGGGCTGATGCCGAGGGTACGCATCTCATAGCCGAGCTTGGTGCGCCAGATCAGCAGCCAGACGAGAACGCACATGACGAGTGCGATCAGGAAGGAGACGTTGAAGGGCGCGGCACCGATGGTCGAGCCGAACATCTCGATCAGCCAGCCGAGCTTGGGCAACTGCCCGCCTTCGAGGAAGGTGCGGGTTTCCGGCGCCATCTTGCCGGGCACGATGAGAATATGCGCCAGCAGATAGACCATCAGCGCAGAACAGATGTAGTTGAACATGATCGTCGTGATGACGATGTGGCTGCCGCGCTTGGCCTGCAGCCAGGCGGGGATCAGCGCCCAGGCGGCGCCGAAGATGGCAGCGCCGGCAACGGCAACAGGCATGGTGACATACCACGGCACATAGCGGTCGAGCGTCAAAGCCACCAGCGCACAGCCGAGACCGCCGAAATAGGCCTGCCCCTCGGAGCCGATGTTGAAGAGACCGGTATGGATCGCGACGGCAACGGACAGGCCGGTGAAGATGAAGCTTGTCGCATAATACAGCGTGAAGCCTATGCCTTCGCCATTGCCGAGGGCACCCTGCAAGAGCAGCACGAGTGCCTGGACGGGGTCTTCGCCGATTAGCCACACGACGACGCCTGAGATCAGGAACGCGAGCACCAGGTTCATGGCTGGCATCAACCCGTAGGTGATCCAATTGGGGAGGCGGACGGATGCAGTGCTCATTCAGGCCTCACGCGGCAATACCGGCCATCATCAGGCCGAGGGTCTGTTCACCGGCATCAGCCGTCTTCTCGCCGACCACATGGCCGGCGAACATCACCAGGATGCGGTCCGACAGCGCCCGGACTTCGTCCAGCTCGACCGAGACGAGCAGGACGCCCTTGCCGGCATCGCGCATCTCGATGATGCGGCGATGGATGAACTCGATGGCACCGATATCGACGCCGCGGGTCGGCTGGCCGATCAGGAGCATTTTCGGATCGCGCTCGATCTCGCGGGCAACCACGATCTTCTGCTGGTTGCCGCCGGAAAAATTGGCGGTGCGAAGCCGGGGGTTCGGCGGGCGGATGTCGTATTTCTCGATCTTCAACGCGGCGTCCTTGCGGATCGCCTCCAGGTTCATGAAAGGGCCGGTGCTGAAGGCCGGATCGCGATGATAGCCGAGAATGGAATTCTGATATTCCTCGAACGGCAGCACGAGACCCATGTGATGGCGGTCTTCCGGGATATGCGCCAGCCCCAGGGCCCGCAGATGGGCCGGATTGACCTTGTCGATGGTCTTGCCATGCAGGAGGATTTCGCCCGAGGTCGGCTTGCGGATGCCGGCCAGGGCTTCCAACAGTTCTGACTGGCCGTTGCCGGCGACACCAGCGATGCCGACGATCTCGCCGGCCCGGACGTCGAAGGATACATTGTCGACCATGACGACGCCGCGCCCGTCCTTGACCGTCAGATTGCGGACGGACATCACGATTTCACCGGGCTTTGAAACGCCCTTTTCGACCCGCAACAGCACGCGGCGGCCGACCATGAGTTCGGCAAGCTCTTCGACCGTGGTTTCCGAGGTCGTGCGCGTCGCCACCATCTCGCCGCGGCGCATGACCGACACCGTATCGGTGATCGCCATGATTTCGCGCAGCTTGTGGGTGATGAGGAGAACCGTCTTGCCCTGGTCGCGCAGGACGCGGAGAATTCTGAACAGGTGGTCCGCCTCGGCCGGCGTCAGGACACCGGTGGGCTCGTCGAGGATCAGGATTTCTGCGCCGCGATACATGGCCTTGAGGATCTCGACCCGCTGCTGCAGGCCGACCGGAAGCTCCTCGATCAGCGCGTCGGGATCGACATCGAGACCGTAATCCGTTTCCAGCCGCTTCAATTCCGCGCGGGAGGCCGCGACGCCCTTGGCGAGCAGGGCTCCGCCTTCGGCACCGAGCATCACATTCTCCAGCACGGTGAAATTCTCGACCAGCATGAAATGCTGATGCACCATGCCGATGCCGGCGTCGATCGCGGCCTGGCTGTCGCGGATGGTGACTTGTTTACCGTTGACGCGGATCTCGCCGCTGTCGGCTTGGTAGAAACCGTAGAGAATCGACATGAGCGTCGACTTTCCGGCCCCGTTCTCGCCGATGACACCGTGGATGGTGCCCTTGGCGACAGTCAGGTCGATATTCTTGTTGGCGTGTACGGTACCGAACTTCTTGTCGATCCCGACAAGCTCGATGGCAGGCGGTTGGTTCACTATGGTGCTCCCGAAACGGCGCGTCCGGATATGAAAAGGGCGTATGGCGGCTCGCCATACGCCCTCGTATCAGATCACTTCGGGCAGGTGTTGTCAGCCGTGTAGTCATGAACGCTGACCTTGCCGGAGACGACATCGGCCTTGGCCTTGTCGATAGCGGTCAGCATTTCAGCCGTGATCAGCGGCTTGTTGTTGTCGTCCATGGCAACGGCAACGCCGTCTTCCTTCAGGCCGAGATGCTGGGCACCGGGCGTGAACTTGCCATTCTTGGAATCCATGAAGGCATCATAGACGGCAAGATCGACGCGCTTGACGACCGAGGTCAGCACCGAACCGGGATGCAGGTAGTTCTGGTTCGAGTCGACGCCGATCGAGAGCTTCTTGTTGTCGGCAGCGGTCTGCAGCACGCCGAGGCCGGTGGCACCGGCTGCCGCGTAGATGACATCAGCGCCCTGGTCGATCTGGTTCTTGGTCAGCTCGCCGCCGCGAACCGGGTCATTCCAGGCAGCACCGGTCGTGCCGGTCATGTTCTGCAGGACTTCGATCTTCGGATTGGTCGCGCGTGCGCCCTGCTCGTAGCCGCATTCGAACTTGCGAATCAGCGGGATGTCCATGCCGCCGATGAAGCCGATCTTGCCAGTCTTGGAAGACATGGCCGCCATGACGCCGGCGAGATAGGAGCCTTCGTTTTCCTTGTACATGACAGAGCGAACGTTCGGCAGGTCGACCTGATCGTCGATCAGAACGAACTGCGTCTTCGGAAACTCGGCGCCGACCTTCTGCAGGGCGGACGACCAGGCGAAGGACACTGCGATAACCGGATTGAAGCCCTTGCTTGCAAAGTTGCGCAATGCCTGCTCGCCCTGCGTATCGCCGCTTGGCTCGAAGTCGCGGTACGCGATGCCGGTTTCCTTCTTGAACTTCTCGGCGCCGTTATAGGCTGCTTCGTTGAAGGACTTGTCGAACTTGCCGCCAGTACCATAGACGATTGCCGGCTTGATATCGGCAGCGAGCGCCGTCGCCGACATTGCAGCCAAGGCAAAAAGGGTCAAAACAGATTTTTTCATTAGCGCAGCCCTGTTGTTGCTATGATTGGGTCCTCCCGCAAGCCCGTTTTCGGGACATGTCTGCGGAACCGCCAACCTCCCCCGAGGCTTGGCTTGCGCGCATCCTTGCATGCTGACATCAAAAATTCACCAGAAATTTTTCAGTTGGTAAAGATTTGTAGGAACTGCTGAAAAGGCAGCTTGGGTGGCTGAATTTTGGTCCGAGGGGGCGCTAATATGCGCTTTTTCTAGCCAAGAGCGCCCTGCGCCGCGTCATCCGCCAGAACATAGCCATCGATCAATGACGACACCAGCGGGGATTTCGGCCGCTCGCCGGGCCCTTGCCGTCAAGCCAGGAAGCGACCGGTGGCGGGCACCCGTCGATAGGCCACCATCCACAACAGCAGCGAGGCGACAAGAAGGACGGCGAAGGACGGCTGGGAAAGGCACCACTCCCAGGCAGGCCCAAAGAATGTGCCACCATCCTTGTCGACGATTGCCGACTGCAGCTGATCGAAGGTGGAAGGGCTGATGCCTTTCCAGAAGTTGCCGAAGGAGGTGATGACGACAGAGGACGACGCCACCGAGCGGATGGAATCGACCGTACCGGCAATCGTGGCCATGACCAGGCAGACGAGGCTCAGCAAGCGCAACAGAAAAAGCATCCATTCCTCCAAGGGCCACCCTGCGGCTGCCGGCTCTACGCCGGCTGGATGACCCGCCCGATGTTAGAGATATGGTAGAGCCGCTATCCGCGCAATGTGCATTGCCGGACGGTTTGTGCAGCCAAGTCGAAAATACTCTCGTTTATGGGGTTGATCCCCGCGCGTTCCTCGGTATATATCGCGCCGTTCCCACGATTGCTCCTTTACCGGATGCGAAGTGCAGATGGACAGGTGGCCGAGTGGTTTAAGGCGCACGCCTGGAACGCGTGTGTGCGTGAAAGCGTACCGTGGGTTCGAATCCCACCTTGTCCGCCATCTCTCATGGTAAATGGCTTTGGCCGCTATCCAATCGTCCCGTAGCTAGCCGAGAGCGACATCGGAGATAGACATGGCCGCGCGCGACCGTTTTTCGAAGAAACTCATCTGTCCCCAATGCGGCCATTCCGGTTTTGCCGAAGCATCCGAAGACGACGACCGGAACCGCAAGAATCCCGGATTCGCGATCGATACGATGCCGCGCGGATTTTATGAGCAACGGGCCTCGAAATATCAGGAAAGCTTCATCATCCGCTGCCATTGCGGCCGCAAGTTCCCCTTTCGCGCCATCACCGAACCGGCCCACAGCTGACACCCGCCGTGGGGCACGGGACGGCGTGGCGCGACCGTGCGCATCCACAGGGTTGTGGCTTCGCTGGGAAGGCAGGCA
>CAZZZI010000022.1:0-33182 GCA_964658415.1 uncultured Sphingomonas sp.
TGTATCCGAGGGCGGAACGGGGTGAGTATAGTCCGGAGTGGAAAGGCGGGGATGAATATTTCTGGTTTTCATTGATTCCATTGGAAAATCCCAACGGTTTATCCCCCAAGCTGCCCCAGCAGTCACAGCCCATTTCGAAGCGGAAAGCCCCCACACCCTCATCAGTCAGTCGCAAACCCCTCTCTCGTGCTCCTGAGCCTTGCATTTGCGATGACGATGATGTGGCGCATGAGGGCAGCGGGGGCTTGGGGATACAGAGGGGGCGGCGGCTGGTAGAGATGGCAGCTTGCGCCAGTCTCGTCCGCGGCACCTCCTCGTCGTCCGCATAATCCTGAAGCCGCAAAGCCAGCCTTTCCATTCATGCCGTTAACGACGCATCCGGTGCGGGGCTCAGCCGCGCTTCCGGGTCATCGCAATCTGCCAGCCCAACATATCGACACCGGCTTCGGACTTGGTGACGTTGCAATAAAGGCGTCATCGTCTTGTGGAAAGCATGCGGTGATTTGGGAAAGGCATCAATCGATGCGCACTGTTATGCTCGATGTCGATGGGGTGTTGGTCTGTGGTCGTCCGCAAGACGGGGCTCACTGGCGAACCGACCTCGAAAAAGACTTCGGTATTTCCTTCGATGCGCTGCGAAGCGCGTTTTTTGCGCCGAGATGGCAGGCCATTGTCACCGGGCGCAAGCCGCTGGTCGGGGAACTGACCGAAGTTCTCAGCGAGATAGCGCCGGGAGTGACTGTCGACGCGTTCATAGACTATTGGTTCGTCAACGATTCCCGCATCGATCCCGCTGTCCTGGATGCCGTATCTGACCTCCGAGACTGCGGCCATCGCGTCTATCTCGCGACAAACCAGGAGCATTTGCGGGCCAACTATCTTATGCAAAACATGGGCCTCCAAGACCATGTCGACGGCATTTTCTACTCGGCACGGCTGGGGTTCCGAAAGCCCAGTCCCGAATTCTATGCGCGTGTGACCGATATTGTCGGCCTGCCGCCGGAGAGTATCCTTCTGGTCGACGACACCGAGGAAAATATACTGGCGGCGCGGCGCCATGGATGGGGAGCCGTCCATTGGCAATCCGGCATGAGCCTCGTCGGAGCGCTGGACCTCGGAAGCTGAGTGTCTGGCTGCACTGAAGGCAAGTGCAACAATCGAGGCGAGCCGAACGGGCGAAGCGCACCCCCAACCACCTTCATTCCTGTGCTCGTCACAGGAATCCAGCCGCCCAAGTCCTTGGGCAAAAAGCACTTTCCATGACGCGGAGTCCTCCCACGGCGCAGACGCGCCGTGACTGGATCCCTGTGACGAGCACAGGGATGAGGGGAGATCGGGGGCCTGTGCACAGGGAGAGGCTTTTGGGCTGACTTGATAACGGAGAGTGTGGGGCTGGTGCGCCGCATGGTGGTGCTTGGTGTAGGGGATTGAGGCCGATGGCTTTGCATAGCCCCAGGTGGCACGTCCCTGATCGGCAAGGATACGGCATGTCGCCGTGGGCGCAGGGCGGCGGCGTCTGGCGCCGCGCCCCGGCGTGTCTGCCTGACCATAAGTGCGAAATAGGAATTATTGTATCCGTTGCGTTTTTTTGATCGCAACGCCACTCAAAAGCGAACCGAACCTTTCATAAGTCCGAAATAGAAGCCTCATTGTATCATAAGAACGAAATGGGCAGTTTATTTCCGATAACCAGTTTCAGAGCAAACGACGGACCGAGGCTCGCCGTGAGAATTCGAGGCGCAATCCTGACGACGCAATCCATCGTTAGCTTGCGCCGGCGGATCCCACATTCAAACATCGGTGGCAGCGGAGGCGTAACAGATGAAGTTCGATGAGATGGATCCTAGGAGCCAAAACCAGATTGCTCTTGATATCGCCATGGGAGCAATCCGGACAGGAAGTCTGCCTGGATTGACGAGGGCAACTCGAATGAAAAACAGTCTTGATCAGTCGAGAGCTGATGAATGGGTAGTTCTACATGAAACCCAGCGCGATTGGGCCGCGCTAGAGAAGATTCATGGTAGCGGAGCCATGTTGAACCTTCTCCATCCTCTGATCGATGCCTTATCCGACCAATCGAGACGAGTTCGGCTGCCAGCAACCTCCGTTGCGAACGCAAAGCGGTATTCGGCGGGTAAATCTGCCGATCACGACGCTCGCGCCTCGACCGTATGATCGATCACTCATGAATGTGCCGGTGAGTAACCTACAAAGAAACCAGTCCCGAAGTGCTCTAAAACGTCAAAGGCAAAGATAATTTTTTAAGCGAGGGCAGACCAAGTCTCGACCTATGAGTGATCCGCAGTCAGATGCCAGACAAGGCCGCATAGGCCGCTAACGTCACAATCTACTTGGAATAAGCCTCACATATGGCCTTGAGTTGTATGCCGCCGCATGAGTACAATATCCCGACTCGACCAGCGTTGCGCATATAGCGTGCTTTGATCGGGCCGGGGGGACTGATGAAAACGATAGGAATTCGCGCAACGCCGAAGGTTGTCACCTTCGCGATTTACGACACCGACGACGGATCCATCGTCAACGTCGAAGAAATCAAGATTCCTGCGGCGTTCGAAACACCGGCGGCACTGAAGTACGTGCGATCGAACCTTCTTGATGTTTTGCGGGAATACGGTGTTGAGCGCGCCGGTCTTCGGATAACCGAAGGATTGGCCAATCCTAGTATCGAACGCATCCAGATCGAGGGTGTCATACTTGAAGCGTTCGCGAGTAGCGAACTCAAGTCCTACTACATCGGACAGATTGCCTCGATCTCGCGGCGCATTGGGATCGACCGAGAGGATTTCAAACCTTTCGCTGATGGCAAGAAGGATCCAGGTGTTGAGAATTGGGGCAAGATGAGCAAGGAAGAGAGGGAAGCAATCCTCTGCGCTATAGGAGCCAAGGATGCTTAAGCCCTATCACAAGGCAGAACTGACCTTCGACATCATCAAGGAGATCGGGCAGGATGGGCGCAACTCGCGGACTTTCGTGACGCGGGATCACCAACTCAATGCCGAGATCGTCACAAAGCAAATCCGGAAGAATACTCTCAACTCTCCCGATGAGTTCTTCGCGGAGTCGCAAGCCCTATACTCGAGCACGCATCCGCATGTGGTGCAAATCCACTACGCCTGCTTCGACGCCGATCATATCTATGTGGCGATGCCCTACTACAGGAACGGCTCCGTAAAGGACTTGATCACCGGAAAGCACATGACCGTGCGAGAGATTGTCACCCTTGGATCACAAATCCTTGCAGGCCTGCACAACATTCATTCGAAGAACCTCGTTCATTTCGATGTCAAGCCCGACAACATTCTGTTGTCGCCTCGCTTGGAGGCACTCGTTTCCGATTTCGGCCAAGCTAAGCAGATGAGCTACAGCGGCATCGCCGTGCAAGACCGTCACTACCATCCAATGATAGCACCCGAGGGTCTGGAAACGGATCACCTCGATCGCAGGTTCGACATCTATCAGGTTGGATTGACGCTCTATCGGATGTGTAATGGCAACGAGCATTTCTACGAGCAGATGGCGAAGTACGGGGCAGGTGCCGCCTTCGACCGCGACAGCTTCCGGTTCGACGTTCGTAACGGGCGGTTTCCGGACCGCAAGTCTTTCGCAGCCCATGTGCCTTCCACGCTTCGCAATGTGATTAAGAAGTGTCTGGAGACAAAGCGAGAAGATCGTTATCAGTCGGCGCTAGACGTGGCCAACGCGATGGCCGGTATCGACGGCCAATGCCTCGACTGGCGTCTCGCCACTCACCCTGATCGAAAGGTATGGACAAAGGCCAGTTCTGAGGCCAAGTATGAGCTTACCGTTAACGCTGATGGAACCAGTACCTGCTACAAAAGCGTTAATGGTGGTAAGGCACGCCGAGTAGGCGATGCATGCAGAGACAACGTAAGCGACAGGGATCTGAGAAAGATTTTCACGGACTACTGATGATCAAGGTGAAGAACAGCCCCGGCAATTATGTGAAGCGCTCGCAGATCCGCTCTGCGTGTGTAGCAGTCGAGCGCGTGTCCGACGCTGCCAAAAAGCTGACCGCAGCAGACTTCAGAAACGCAGTCATCGACGCCAACTCCTATGTCACATTCCATACCAATCCGAAGGCGGACAGGTGCAAGTAAAACTGTGATTTGGCTGCGACCGCGGTCTATCCTAGCCATTTTCGACGTTAACAAACTTCCGCGGATTCTTGAAATGGTGATAGAGAATAGCCATCCCCGAAGCGGCAACGACAACCTCTTCGATTGTCTCAACTCGGCAGGATGACTCGAATCCGCCCTTCGCATCGTTCGTCCATGTGAAGCCCGACATGCCTGAGACGATCACACCTCGGCGATCGAAAAACACTCCCCACTCTCTCGGAGATTTTTCGCTGAACGTCTTGCTGACGACGAACCCGCCTTCGACGCGCTCGATCATCACGTAGGTCGTGCGGTTCGACAGATGCGCCTTGATAGGCTTTTCTGGAAGCTGATCTGGCAACACGAAGGACGGGCACTGCCTGCGCACTTCCTCCTTAAACAGCTCCCAGAGAGGGTTCACCTCGGAGGTTCCAGGGGCGACCTCCAGCGCCTTGTCGATGACGCCACGCTCGACGAGATTCACGTTGGCCCGACGGAAACGCACGCCGGGAAAGCAGCGAGGGATTTTCATCTTCAACAGCGTTTCCTCGAGATCGAGAGGCTCGCAGCCAAGGCGATCAACATAAAGACGGGCATCGACATATCGCTCGTCGAACGCCCGGAAGGACTTCTCGTCGAGCAAAGTCCTTCCATTGGCGTGGAGGGTCTCGATGACCCCTGCTTTTACCAGCGCGGTGACGACCTCGATGCTCAGACCACTTTGAACGGCAGCTTCGGCGGCGCGGATCTGGCCAGCTACTGCCTGCCTGCGGTAGGTCTTCTTGCCGATGACCGACGAAAACCGCCAAGACGCAAAACCGCGCCGCCGGCTATCCCGCGAAACGATCTGCCTACTGCCATCGAGGACTTCGGCGATGATCTCGCTTGATGTTGCCGAGCCGATCCGGGCAACGTACGCCAGATCATGAGTGAGGCCACACGCACCGGAGACAACGACATCTTCCGCTCTCGCCTGCAATGCCGCCACCTCGGTCTTGAGAAGCGTCAGGCCATGACCGGAGTGTCCATAGAGGCCCGAACGCTGAAATCCGCGCAGCATGCCGCTTGCAATCAGATCCCGCACGACAGACTGTCCGCAACCGAGCACCACCGCCGCGGTCTTCACGGAGATCATGTCGTCGACGAGGGACGACAGGACAGCTACCTCGCCATGGGTCAGGAACGCACGCTTGTCATAGCTGGAGGTCGCCGGGATCAATCCGAGCTGACGGGCAAGCTCGCGAAGGCCGCGGCCGTCGATCTCGAAGTTGGCTGACGCCTCCCTCATGGTGACCTCGCGATGGGGGAGATCGGAAACTCCCGCAGCCTGCCTACCGATGCGCCCCTCCTGTGCGAACGCACGCCGAAGAACGAGATCGATCGTCGGCCACAATGGAGACCTGGCATAGCCTTTGACATCCTGACGCGTGAACCAGCCAAATCCATTGCCAAGTCCGCGCTTAAGCTTGTCGCCGGGCACCATCTCCACGAGCCACCTCCGGACGACGATCTCGAGATCGTCGGCGGTGCCCCGCATGCTCTCGAATCCCTGTCGGGCGTGGCTCGTGGAAAACTTCGGCGAGCGCGCGCGCCAGGGATGGGATAGAAGGCGGCCAAGCACATCGCAAATGTCGATCACCTGATGGAGTGGGATGCTGTCCAGCAAGGGACAGGGAGTGGTTTCGCCCTCGCCAAGTCGCGACAGGATATACCGCTCGAAGGAGTGACCGCTCTCTCGACGTTCCATCCTGACCGCGAGCTGCTCGCCAGTCGGGGACACGTCGAAGGACGGCCGCCACCATTTGATATGGTGACCATTGCCATCGCGGTCTTCGATCGGTGTGGAGTGGAAAGGGCAGACCTCGAAGCAGGCGATATCCCACCAGGCGCGATGATAGCGCCCCTCGGCCAGGCAGCCGCGGCAGAAGCGGCGATCGATAAACGAGATGTGTCGGCGACCGAAAGTCTCGCCGGAAAGCCTCCACTGACCGTCGCGGTAGATCGGCGTCCAGCGCTTCAGGCCTTCCTTGTGCTCGGCCGCGATAGGCAGGCGGAGCAGTTCGGACAGGATATCGTCGGTGACGACATTACGACCATTGAGTTCGATCTCGTTGGCGTAGACGCGGGCGCTCGTATGCTCCTGCTCTCCGACGAGACGCGTGAAATAGCCGAGCGACGATTCACCGTTGGCAGGCTTGATCTGCCACGACGGAAAGGCGCGCTTGCTGTGAGGTTCGATATCCATCACTTGCCCCGGCTAAAGAAGATGTGGCGGTCGCCAGCCTTCGGGCGCATTGCGGCTTCCTCGTAGAGATGCTCGATCATGATGTTGGCACTGTCGGCGTTGAGCGCGCGGTAGGCGGCCGGACGAATGATGTTCATGACACGGCCGATCATGCCGTCGGAATAGCGGTAGAAGTCCTGCGCAACGACAGTCTCACTCAAACCGGACATCTTGGCGAACGGCAGGCGCTGGTCGACGCTGTGGAGCAGGAGCTTGAACCTTTCGAAGTCGTCCGCACTGTCGCCGAGCGGCTTGACGGCGTGCTGCGGGAACCCGCCGCGTCCGCTGAGAACATTGTGCTGGCCGATGAAGCCGCCGACGCGATCCTCGCCGGAGAGCAGGATGTTGAAGCTGTTGGCATCGGCAAGCTGCTTGACGAAGCTGAAGAAGTGCTTGCTGTGCTCCCGGCTGCGGTCGAAGAACAGGTACTGGGCATCGTCGATGATGAGGAGCTGGGTTCCGAGGCGGACGAGACGCTGGATCGAGTTGGCGATGAGGGCGGGAACCTTCATCTTGCCGGGGATGGAACGGGCACCCGTGAGCAGATAGAGCTTCTCGGCCATCGACGAGGGCGTCATCTCGGTGGATGCCTCGAGATAGATGACCGGGTAGCGCTCGCCGCCGTCACTGATGACGGTGGGGAACTGGGACGCATAGTATTTGCAGATCGCAGACTTGCCGGCGCGGGTCTCGCCAAGGAGACCGGCAACCGAACCGATGTCGTGCTCTCCGCCCTCCACGGGGCGGTGATATCCGGCGATGAATGCCGATGCCTGGTTGAACACGGGATATTTCACCAGAACCGTGCGGATCAGGTGCTGGCGCTCGGTCTTCGACAGCTTGGAGGCTGCGGCACGCCCGTTGTCGTCGTAGGGGTCAGTGTGGAACATGGTCGTCTCCTTTATTCGCCCCAGCCTTCGTGCTTGGCGGCGATGTCCTTGATCGACGAGGTGACCGTCACCTCGTCGGCAGTCTCGTTGCCGGTCGTGTCTGCAGGGTCTTCGGCGATATCCGCGGGCGGAAGCGCGGCGGTCTTTGTGCGCTTCTTGCCCGCAGGCTTCTCCGCGACCACGTCTTCCGGAGGCCGCGGATTGCCATGCAATTCCTTGAAGGTCTCGACTGGCGCGTCGGGCGCTGCGTGGCTTCCCGGCATCACTCCGACGGCATTCGGGTTGACGACAGCTGCGGGCATCAGTTTGGAAGGATTGAGAATGTCCATGCGGTCTCCCGCATGCACGTGGGCCATCGCAAGGACGCGGCCGCGACTGTGCAGTTTTTCGTTATCGTTGTAGAACCGGGCAAGCTTGGTCGCCGGATCGACCTTCTTTCGGCCCTTTTCGATCAGCGCCATCATCTGCTTGTGGAGCATTTGCTTGGCTTCCATCAGACCGAGATTGCCTTCGTCCTCGCGCTGCCGCTTGAGCTGGTAGTCGCGGATGCGGCGATGCTGGTAGGCCTTCAGACCGTTGGCATAGGCGGCGTCGCGACCGACGGCTTGGCATTCGATCATGACGTCGCGATAGGGATCGTGCACCCAGAGGCGTCCGAGATCGTTGGGATCGCGGGTAGCGTTGTATTCGGTCGACTGGCGGCCGCTCTTCCCGCGCAGGTTCTTGCTGTGGGTGAAGATGCCCAGCAGTTCGTCCGCGTAATAGAGGATGCTGTCGCAGGTGACGCCGTTCTTCTGAACCGTCACGTCGAAGGCTTCGCCGCCGAGGCGTACGAAGATCGTGCGGTCGATGATCGGCCGCCGCGGGGCGTCCTTGATGCCCTTTTCCCATAGCAGCGCCGGAACGCCTGCCTGACAGCACAGATCGCCATCCAGTCCGGCGCGCGGCTTGTAGTGGTGGAAACGGGAGAGGTAGTAGTCGAAAAAGCCGCGCAGTTCGCCAATGGAGAGCACAGGCAGCGCCTTCTCGGCATCGGCGTCGAACATGTCGCGCTCCTCCGGGGACATGTCGGTCGAGCCGGGAAGGTTATGGACGAGTTCGTTGTTGAAGGTGGCGAACAGATGCTCGAGGGCACCCTTGTGCCATGGTTCGGCCGGACGGAATTCGACGATCTCGAAGTTGAACGCCTTGGCTGCGCGCTCGAGCGACTTGCCGATGAAGTGCTTGGCATTGTCGACGCCGATGCGGCTGAAGAGGCCATGCCAAGGATATGCGCATCCCGAGAGAAGACGGGCCGGATCCTTCTCGAAGATGGCGTGTTCGAGGCGTCGAGGAAGGTCTGGAAGCTGGGCGTTCCAAAGGAGATGGAGTAGCCGAGCACGATGCCTGTGGCCCGGTCGCGGAAACAGACCATGTCGGGACGGCCGTAGGCGATCGGCAGCTTCTCGTCGTAGACCATGACGTCGAGAGTGCAATGGTCGACGTCCACCTGGTCGAGCGGATAATGGGGCAGGTTGCGAGCCATGTAGAGGCGGTTCTGGACGACGGCGCGCTCTGGGCCATACCGCAGAAGGTCGCGTGTGTACTTGTCGACGTTGGCGAAGTGCTTCTGGATTGTGCTGTTGTCGAGGCGGATGCGGCCTGCCTTCGTCAGCACCTCGTCACGGACGATCTGAAATTGCGGAACCTCGAGGACAAGCCGCTTCAGCTCCTCCTTGACGCTATGATAGGTGCCCTTGGACAGACGCCAGCCGGCATGCGACGCCTCGCGCAGGGCGGTGTAGACGAGCGGACTGAAGCGCATCGTGGAGTTTCCACGGCCGGACTTCCAGGCGAAGTTCATCAGACGGTCGAACGGGCTGCCGACCTTGTCCTTCTTGAGCTGCTCGTAGATCCAGGTGACGCCCGGCGATTTCTCGCCGCGGCGGGCGGCGACTTCATCGAGGACGCGGATGGTCACGACCTTGGGAAGATCGGTGGTGCCACGGTGCTCGCGCTCGGCGTAGATGGCATCGACATACTCCATGGCGCGCTCAGCGCGGTCGCGGTCGACGTCGCTCAGATTGAGGGAAGCGCCGGGCACGAAGCGCTTGCCATCCCAATCGTTGGAGGTCGGGCAGATGCGCTGGAGCTTCTCGAGCTTGGCGAGCTGCGTGTTGGTGACAGCGATCTCGTTGTTCGACATCACGTCGCGGAAGACGGCAAGCTTGCGCACGGTCGGATCGAACTGGAGCCACTCCTTGAACACGAAGCTCATGAAGTTGCGCTTGGTCGCATTGAAGATCGTGTAGCGGTCTCCCGGCCGCAGATCGTACATCTGCCCGTCGATATCGCCGATCTCATTCGGCGGAATGCCCAGGTCATGAAACGTCTGGACGGGATTCAGAAACTCGAACTGGCGGGATTCCATGGACACGGCGGGGTACCTTCTATCGCGACACGATCGTCGAGGGAGAAAACAGGCGGGAGAGGTCGAGCTTGACCTTCCCCGCGATGGCGAGCTGCATGCATGCCGTGAACACCGGGCTGGTGTCGTCGAGCACGCGGAAGGCACTGTCGGGTTCATCTTCGTAGCGCGAGACGAAGGCGTTCATCGAGACGGCACGGGTGAGCTGTCCCATCGTCATCGGCAGGTTCGCGGCAAGGATTTCCTTGGCGATCACGCCGATGGATTCATGGTCGATGGGAAGCGGCTTGTGCCGCCACATCAGGCTGAGGTTGCGGAACAGGGGCTGCGGGTAGATGCACCGCTCGTCATGCACGGCGTAGCCAGCCCCGTATTCCTCGGAGAAATGAAGCCGCAGTTCGCGCGTTCTCTGGTCAAACCAGGCGGGATCCTGCGAATGGAATGGCATGTAGTCGACGAAGCCGACCGATCCGTCATCGAACCGAACGCCGATGTCGGGCACATGATGGCGACCGACGACCTCGCCATCCTCCTCTGAGAGATAATGGATCTTGAGCGGATATGGCGACAGGCCGACCACGCGCGGATCGGTGTCCAGGTGGATCAGTCCGTCCAGCATGATCGGCAGGCGCGTGCGGATGATCCCTCCGGCAGCGTAGCGCTCCGTCGGAAACTTCCCCACGATGTTGCGATGCTTGATCCCCGACCTGAGGATCTTCTCAGGCTTGTGATCCGGGCCGAAGACCTTGTCCCACAGCGCATCGAGCCTAGCCTTCTTCATGAATTCCATGGAGGGCATGGCTCTACTCCTTCGTGACGGAGCTGAGATGAAAGGTGCCGTCCCACAGTTCCGAGAAGTCGATCTCGGGAACGGGGACGAGCGGAGACTGGCCGACAAGAGCGAGACGCTCCATCAGACTGCAGGTGATCCCGAAGGATTCGAGCTGATCCGGATCGACCGGCAACGTCGGCGTGAAGTTGTTTTCGACGAGGTAGAACATGGCACGCGCCTTCCCGATCGCGCAGCCGAATGCATCGGTCATACGCGGTGAAACCCAAGCGGAGAACTGGTGGCTCAGATGAGCGTCAGGCCGCTATTCCGGCTTCGAAAAAGAGAAGGGACGAGGAGGGGCGACCGCGGCGGACGAGCGGCGATACGAAGGACGAAAGCTCGTTGGAGCCGTCCATGAAGTCGATATCGTAAAAAGAACTATACATTTCGGCACCCAATCATTTCGTTTCTAGCGAAAGTCTGGGGACGATTTTCTGGCCGCGACGCGGCCGAGCATTTGAACTCAGCGCGCGTCGGAAACCAGATTACCGTCCGGTAAATGTTCCGCTATGCGTATGCTGGCAAGGTTGTTCAAAGCTTCTCTCCATGGGATCTAACACAACGTGAACGATACCGTTCAGATCCTAATGGCTTCCTCCGGGAAACGTTAGAATCTTAACGGCCTGAGTCTTTTCGAGGCATTGATGCGGGGAGCGTCGTTTCAACGATCCGAGGAGTCGTCAAAGCGGCGAGGCCGCACCAGAAAGCCGAGAATACAGCGCGTTTCAGTGTCCATCGTGGTTTCGACGACCATGTCCCTCTCTGAAGATGGGACGGCATTCCAAGGACTGGCTGTAATCTCCCGCTTCGATGGGTTTTGCCCAAAGTCCATGACTGACATGGCAAAATTCTTCTTCACCGCAGATGTCTCCGCGGCGTGCTGGATGGGTTTAATATGCGAGATGATAGCCGCCGAGAACGGATCGATGAGGCACACGAAGAGGACGTGCGCGGTGTAAGCGTCTCAGGTCGGTTCGCTCAGAAGCGTGATATCGATATCCGTGTCGTCATTGCGGTCTCCGTCATGGGCCGGGCATATGCCTGCACCGCGACTTCATGCGCGGCGAGATAGCAGGATCGACCGCATATGTTCATGTTCCGTTCGTCATGTCAATATTTGGTGTAAATATTTCTGGTGCCGGTCTAAGTTGCGTCTAAACGCGAGCGGTCGTGATTGCTTTCAGGCGAAGCGCGATCTCGGTGAGACGGTCGCCGTTCGCGGTTAAACCTCTGCGTGAGAAATACCCAGCGCTGATAATCTTCTATTGTTGGGCATGTGCCATCAATTTTGACTCGAAGAACGTGAGTATGTCCTGGTTGAGCATCTCCTGAAATGCCGCTCGATCAAAGCCGGGAAGGTCGGCGCATGTTTCCACGTTTTTGGCTTTTAGCGCTTCGCTACAAGGCCGCAGGAATGAATTGTGCGTGGCGTTGGCGACCTGATGTACAGCCGACACGTTGGGCATATGCTCTTTAAGGTAAGGCACTGTGCTGGCGAACGACACGTTGGCGTCCTCACTTCCACCCCAAAGCTCCACCGGCATTGAAATTCTGTTCAGAGAGTTCGGGTCGAAGGCGAAACCAAATGCTGGAGCCGCGAGGATGGCTGCTTTGATCCTCGCATCATGATGCCACGTCGATGATGGAAGCGCGGCGGCCTGTGGGCCTGACAGGTACGCCGCGCCGCCTTGCTTGCAAATCATCTCGTCGCCGTGACTGGCGCAATGCTGCGCAAACAGTGTCCAGTTTGGCTCTCCCCCAAGTTCAACCAAGCCAGTGTATGCCCCAGCCGAAAAGCCGTAGAAGCCGACAGCGTCCCTATCAAGATGGTCGTGCCCGCTCCAGACATCCAAGACGTAGTCAAGGACTTCGCTGGTGACTACCGGGCGGCTAGTCAGCCAGCGTTTGACGCGATCGCTGCTGTCCTTGTAGTTGTCACCCGGATAGGTAAGCGAAATGGCGACCATACCATGCTCAGCCAGCAGAATTGCCGTATCTGATCTGTCGCCATACCAGCCAGCGTTGCCATGAGAGAAGATTACGACAGGTAGGCTGTTGCCATCTACCGCCCCGTCGATGGCGACAGTTTGAGCGATCATGCCGACGGTAACCTTCGCGGCTTCCGATTTGCTCGGATACCATACGCCAATCTCAATTGGTCGTCCGGCGTCGTCCGGGATCGAAAGATAATGAAAGCCAACTGCGAATGCTGGAGATGTCAACGCCAGAGCGATGAATGTCGCCGCAATTCTCAAGAACGCTCTCATGCAATTCCCCTCACAATTTCTTGCAACATCACAAGAATGGATCCGCCAAGATAGCATTGGGGAGAACAACTTTTGGTGATTGGTTGACAGCGCCACGGCCGGTGTTGAGAGCAGTGCCGTCATGTCCACCACTGCCGAAAGCGGTATTATGATTCATGCGTTCAACCCTCATCGCAGATCGCAATCTTGCCAAAACGTTCGTCAGTCTATTGTCTGTCACCCTTGTGTCCGATCACTGACGGGTAATTGTCGTGGTCGAGTTTCCATTTATGATCCATGGTCTTCACATGAACGAGAACCCCTACATCCTAATTCAGAAGCTCCGCCTTCGGCATGGATGGTCACAGGAGCAGTTAGCGACCCTGAGCGGCCTAAGTGTTCGAACCATTCAAAGGCTGGAACGCGGTACACCGGCCAGCGCCGAGACCTTGAAGGCTGTGGCGGCAGTCTTCGAGATCGATTTCAACCAGTTAAGGGAGCCGACCATGGAAACGAACAACAGGCTTGCCGTCTCCAACGAGGAAGAGCTTGCTTTCCGCAAGGTGCGAAATATCAAAGGTTTCTACATGCATGCAGTGCAGTACCTGATCGTCGTGAGCATCTTGTCCGGCTACAACTTGATTTATATGCCGCGTTATTTCTGGGCTGGTTGGATTATATTTGGGTGGGGAACAGGTGTCCTCATTAATGGTCTGAGGGTGTTTGACAAAATCCCCTTCTTGAATGGAGACTGGGAGAAATGCAGGTCGAAAAATATCTAGGGAGAAAACTGTGACATGACGTTGAGGTGAGCTTACAGCGCCCTTTCCTGTCATGATCGCCTCTGGCCCAATCCGGCCAATCCGTCAGTCTGCCCATTGCAGATCTCCGTGTGTTTCAATGTATCCCGTCGGGGCCAGCGGCGTTGCAAGTCGCCCCGGCCTATCTTCTCTCGACTTCGAGGATCATGGGCATTGCCCAAGTGGCATGGGGAAAGGGCCAGCGTAGAAGGCTGACTTTGTCTTCATGCCACTGCGATTCCCACTTTGCATAGAACTTCCGCGTGAAACCACCCAGTCTCACGCTCTGGCAGGCGATAGGCCCGCCGTCGAAGTTCAGCGCGACCTTCAGGTCGAGCGGCGAAGACTTCAGGAACTGGGCAAGGGTCGCCAACGGGAAGAAGGCTTCCTTGGTGGTTCCGACAACGATCCTGCCAGCGCCGTCCTTGCCCACGAAGGTGCGGTTCGCCAGCCATTTGCTTGTTGTCGGGACATGCGTCTGCCCGTCGGTTCCGATCAGCAGCGGATAAGAGACCATGGCATTGGTCGACCCGGAAATGGCTGTCTGCCATGGCTGGTCGGCAAGTTCCTTGATATCGGCCGTACCATCGCTCGCCACGAATGCCCCGGCCTTGGCATCGTATGTCGTTGGCCCCATCGCGACGCCTTCACTGATGATCGGAGTGTCTGGACGCGCATGGAGGTCGAAGTAGCTTCCGTTGACGATGAGAACGGCATTCGGCAGCGCCTTCTCCCATTCGTCGATACCCTTGTCCCCGGCCGGAGCATTGCGGGCGACGAACTTGAAGCGGGCCGGATCGATCCGGTTCAGCAGAATTCGGTCGACTTCGCTCCCGTTAGCTACCACAGGCATTTCGGCCACCTCGTAACCGGGTTCGACTTCCCGCCATTCGAAAGGGCCTGCGATGCCAATTGGAGGATTGTCCTGCAGTGCCAGGCGCATGGACGGAGACAATCGCGGATCGTCTTTATTGATGCTGATCCAATAGGTTCCACCCCGCCTCAGAAGAGTGTTGAGACCATAGGCTCCGTTCCTTTCCCAGACGTAGCCAATTCCAGCGCCAAGAAGAATGATGACAGATGCGGCCATGGCGAGTGCAAGCTTGTATTTCAACGATTATTCCTCACGAAAAACTGGAAATAGCTTGGCAGTAGCTTCGTGACGGATCTGTGATTGGTACGAAACTACGTTAACCCTTTGGCACTTTTTCAAGAAATGCGTAATTCCATCTGTGTACGCAGATGGGCGGACCGAATAACTTCTCATTTTTTTAAGGGGGAACCGTTGAGCGAAATGTGGAAGAGCATCCAATCATGAAATTTCCAAGCACAGCTTTCCTCCGTGATCTAACTCGCGATACCTGGGTCAAACAATCAGTGAGGCTTGCGCTGACTGCGATAGTGATCACTATCGGCATGTACTTTCTTACCAAAGGATACCATCGAGCTTTCAGCGGCGATGAAGCGGATTTTCTCCCCGACGCAGGCGAAGATGCTGATCCTCATTTCTTTGACGTGATCGGGTTTCTGGCGTTTGCCATCGCGTTTATCGGCAACCGAATCCGGATTTTTTCCTGGGCAATCATCATTTTCGTCGCATGGTGGGCCTACCAGACGTTCGCTCTCTATTCAGCAGACGCGTATTACGTCATGGGCAAGGACGGTTGTCTGCTTTGTGACGCGCAGATGTCTTATTTCGTTCTAGGCGTTACCGGGCTCAGCTTTATTGCTGTAGTCTATGTCATCTTTGTCCTATTCCGCACCGAGAAAGTTACCCCTTGGCGGTTCTTCTCCGGCTTTGCCCTGATGTGGGTTTGGCTATTTCTAGGTGCGGTCGTCGCTTAAGTCCGCAACGATGTAAGTTCAGATTTGTCGGCTTGTATCTGTGGAACTCGGCTTGAATACGCCATCGCCGCTTAACGCTCCGCTGCCACTGACGCGTAATCCGCAAAAATTGCGACATCACCTTGACGGATGCCGCCCCGTTCTCTATCTGTTCGCGAATGTCGAACCTCAGCCGCCCCCGCTCGATACGAATATGATCCCCGACGCCTGGACTTGATCCGGCGGTCGCCCCGATCTGTATTCAAAAACGAGGGATGCCATGACGAGCGTCTCGACAGGGCCACAGGACGATGTTGTCCGCAGGCCGATGTCTTCCCAAATCCACTATCCTTTGGCTACGATCAGGTGTGTCGGCTCCCCCGCGTTCCGGTCGCAGTATGCCCGCGACTACGCCTGCTTGCTCGACGTCGATTCCGATGTCGTGTCTTGGACTTGCGTGATGCCGGAACTCAGACACAAGTCGGACGAATATGCGACGGACTTCGTCATCACTCCTGCGAATGGAAACGCGTTCCTCGCGGATGTTGGCCGCAAGCTTCCTGAGCCGCCCGACTGGGTGCCAGCCGCCGCAGGCAAGCTGGGCTTGGACTATCGGCCGGTGGCCGGAGGGGAGCTTGCCATTGGCTTCCGGCTCAGGAACGCCAGAGACCTGCTGAGATACGGGTTCTACAGGGCGACATTGGGCGACCGTGTCCGGCTGCTCGCGGCCCTTGAAGAGATGGGTTCCCTGACTGTGGCCGAGTCCATGGCCGCCTTTCAGGAAGGCAAGCCGATGCCCAGCCTTGCCGCCATGATTCTGCAAGGCTTCGTCGAGGTCGACCTCGACGGTGCGCTGATCGGGCCTGAGACGACTGTGCGACGGATAAGGGGCTGAGACAACTCGTTTCGCCCTATCAGTCCACTGGAAATCATGAAGATGAAATACCTCTCGAAGAAGCGGGATGGCTTTGGCCTGCCCGAATTCCTGGCCTACTGCACCGTGTCTGCAGCCCTGCGCCATTATCGCCGATGCAAATACTACGCCCTCGCGATCGTCCTGCCGGATGATGTCGAGAAGGATGTCTACTACCGCGCGGCGGAAGCATTCATGAACCCCGATCCGAAGGCCTACAGGCGGACGAGAAACCAGCCGTCGAGCTTCGATCCCAAGCAGTCGGCATCCTTGAGGCTCGATGTGATGGAGTCCTTGCAGAAGAACCAGGCTGTCGTGCTGTTTCCCAATCTCGAATGCATCCCGGCGGACAGCCACGCGGCATTCGATGCCGTCGTCGAACTTCGTCGCCCGACCGTCCGTGATGTCATCGGAACGATCAGGTGGCTCCACGACACCACCATCGACGTGGAGACCGCGGAGATGCTGCTAGCGACGCATCCGAAGCGGCTCAAGGCGGTGATGAGGCCCGGCCGTTCGCTAACGCGGGTCATTGCCGCGCTGAGAGCGAAGGAGGCCCCAGTGCCTATTCCGTCCAAGCCTTCGGACGAGAAGCTGGAACTGCGCCTCGAGACGATGTCCGGATACGGCGAGGCAAGGGACTGGGGCCTGAACCTTGCGCGGGATATCGCAGACTGGCGGGCCGGGATCATCGGCTGGCACGATGTCGACAAGGGCTTGCTGCTATCCGGCCCTCCCGGTTCGGGGAAGACCATCTTCGCGCAGGCGTTGGGAACGACGTGCGACATGCATGTCGTCTACGCTTCATCCGCCCGATGGCAGGCGAAAGGGCATCTCGGAGATTTCCTAAAGGCCATGCTCAAGTCGTTTCAGGATGCCCGGCAGCAGGTTCCGTGCATCCTGTTCATCGACGAGATCGACAGCTTCGGATCCCGCGACGGCAAGAACGGTGATAACGACAACTACGTGAGGCAGGTCATCAACGGTCTTCTCGAACAGCTCGACGGCTCCTTGGATCGGGAGGGCGTCGTCGTGATCGGTGCCTGCAACCACCCGCATTTCCTCGACCCGGCCATCGTCAGGGCAGGGCGGCTGGATCACCACATCCGCATCCCGATGCCGGATGCCGATGCCAGGATCGGAATCCTTCGAACGCATCTTCGGGGAGACCTTCCTGCCGAGGATTTCATCGACTTCTCAGCGGAAACCGACGGGCTTTCGGGAGCCGATATCGTCAAGGTTATCAGAGAGGCAAGACGGTTCTCCAGACAGGAGCGTCGAGGATTGACTGCCGACGATATCCGCCGCGTGCTTCCCAAGAAGTTCAATTTGCCGGCCGCTTCGCTGCGAGCCAACGCCATCCATGAAATCGGCCATGCGGTCGTAGGTGTCGCCCTTGGCATGGAACTCGAAATCGTCAGCATTCGGGAGACCGCGCGGGTTGACGTCGGACGGCAGGTGATGGGTGGTGCGCAGTTTGTACAGCCGAGGTTGGAGCGGCGCACGAAGCAGCACTATCTGGATCGCGTAGCGGTCTTCATGGCGGGCATCGCTGCGGAGACGCTGATGCTCGGCGAACACGACGATGGTGCCGGAGGCGGGGCAGGAGGCGATCTGCATGAGGCGACCAACATCGTCATCACCATGGAGCAGGCCCTTGGCATGGGAAAACATCTGGCGAGCTTCGGGCCCGGCGACACGGATCAGATCGAGGCGACCAAAAGGTTTAGTCCCGCAGTAATGGTGCGTGTAGATGCCGTGTTGCAGGAGCAACTCCGGCGGGCGTCGTCAATCATTGAGGAAAACCGTTCGTCCGTGGAATGGCTTTGGAAGCAGCTTCTGGAACGACGGGAATTGTCGGGCGAAGAGGTGAGGTTGGCCCTCGGGAAGAGGGCAACAACCGGTTAGCAGCCCGAAAGTAACTGTTCCTCCTCGTCTGAAAACTCACGGTCAGTCGGCCTGCACGCGCGCGCTTCAAGCCTGGCCGTTGTCATGTCAGGCATCCCAATGGCTGTGGCATAGATATGGATGAAGTTGGCTCAGCCCTCGGTGACACCTTCCACCATATCGGGAGCGTGATCTCGCACAGTTGCCGTGATCGCGTTTGGGTGGATAGGCTTGACGACGGCCGGCTTCTTGCCTGGACGTTCCCAGCCTTCCGCGAGAACGGACGTAACTTTTTCGATCCAGCTCTCATACCAATGCCACTTGCCAGCGACTTCGGTACCAAAACCCTTACCCGCCTGCTTTGCACCTAGAATCGAGCCAAGTAGATTATGGTCATGCATGTTGAAGCGCTTGAAGCCGCGCTCTTGCATCTTTCTGACAACCTGCCCTGGGAGAAATTTAGGTCGCTCGACCTCCTTGAGAAGAATGCGCTCGATGGCACTAGCCTGCTCGGAACCTGCCTTAAGAACATCAAGCGTGACGTCTGCGGAATTCGCTTTTCCAACTAGCGGGAGGAAGGCAAATCTAATTCGGTACTGTGGGTCTGCTGCCTCGGCCTCTGTTAAATGCTTTTGAAATGCATCAAGTGTCGCCGAGAGATTTGGCGGTAGCTTTGCACCCTTAAGCGCTGCTCTCTGCCCCCCATCGAAGGTCACAAACTGAAGCGCCATCGACAGTCTTTTGTCCACGCCGAATTGCGCACCAAACAGACCCTTGATGCTGTCATTAAAATTGATGCAACAAGCCTGCAGCTCGGCTCCGAGTGCATGGTCTATACGGTCAGTGGATCGATGTTCAATCTCGTTTCTTATCTCGATCAACAGTCTCAAGTTGTTTTTCACGCCCGGAGAAAGTGGACACTTCCCAGAAGACAGGCATTGAGAAAGCTCCCAAAACTTTTCAGCGCCACTAGGTGTCAACTCCACGTCACCGTTCTTTCGGTATCTATAGTCGACATTCTCACGCCGGTAGAACGCATGCATTAGGTATGTCCATGCGACAACACTCGTCACGATGAAAAGCTCAGCTCGGAATGAAAAACCACCGCTGTTGAAAATTTGCACGGCGGCGATCATTGCCTCCCTAGCCTTTATAAGAAGCTCATCGCCGCTCATCTTGAGACCCGTATCGGGATCAACATCTGGCCAGCACTCGAGGAAAGGGTCGAGTTCATCCTCTGTCGCTGTAGGCGTATCCTTGAATTTTCGGCCATCGCGAATGTCTGAAATACGGGCGTGATTTATCGAGCGGGTTGGCCTTGAGAAATATGCTTGGATGTCCTGTGGGATGAATTTTCTCAGCAGCATCGCTTTGATTATCGATGCCTCGGAATCACTCAGTGAGTTTGCTTTTCTGCTAGTCATCCAGTTCCCCCATGGCCACTAATAAAGCTACCATGAAACGCCGAACAGAAAAGAATTATTCAACCTGAAGTCTACTAAGCCTTGCGACAGAGTCGCAGGCCGCGGCGGGCAGTCCTGTGCGGGCGTGGATCTCAGGAAGACACTCAAGGTCATGAATGTGCCGGGGAGTAATCCACAAAGGGGGAACCAGTCCCATTTCGCTCTTATGAGGAGGCCAGTTCGCTTTCTCGTACGTTGGTTCGGACTTATGAGGAGGCCGACACGGCGGGAGCCCCTGCCGAGGACTTGAACCTGGGTCTTCTGCAAACGAGGCAGCTGCTCTACCGTTGAGCTACGAGGGGCATGGTCGTCTTGTTGCCCGTCGGCGCGGCAGTTGCAAACGAATAGTTAAATAAGGGTTAACGCGGGTCGAGGGAGGAGGGCCGTCGCGGGGAACGCGACGGCCGGCTTTCAAATTCAGGCGGCCGGGTCCCTGAGGGTCTTGCCGAGCGAGAAGGCGAGAACGGCGGAAACCAGCATGAAGGCGCCGACGATGAACATCGGCATTTCGTAGAGACCCGTCGCATCCTTGACGGCACCGGTGATGTAGGGGGCCGCAAAGCCGGCAATGTTGCCGACGGTGTTGATGAGCGCGATGCCGGCGGCGGCACCGGCACCGGTCAGAAAGCGGGTCGGCAGCGACCAGAAGTTCGGCAGGGCGGCAAAGATCGCGCAGGCGGTGATGGTGACCACGAGAACGGTCGTCTCGGGCGACGACATCAGCAAGGCGAGCGGGATGCTGACGGCGCCGACCAGCGCCGGAATGCCGACATGCCAGAGGCGGACGCCGCGCTTGCTCGCATCCCGGCTCCAGAAATAGAGCGCGAAGGCGGCCGGCAGATAGGGGATGGCTGTGATCATGCCCTTTTCGAACACGCCGAACTTGGTGCCGAACTTGGCCTCGAAACCGCCGATGATCGTCGGCAGGAAGAAGGCGAGCGCATAGAGCCCGTAGATCAGGCCGAAATAGATGGCAGAGAGCAGCCAGACGCGGCGGTCCTTCAGCGCTTCCAGGGTCATGTGGCGGCGTCCGGTGACCTTCTCCGATTCTTCCTTTGCCAGCGCCCGGTTGAGCCAGGACTTTTCCGCCGGGGTCAGCCATTTGGCGCCGACCGGGGTGTCCGGCAGATAGAACCAGGTGATGACGCCGATGACGATGGCCGGCACGGAGACGCCGAGGAACATCACCCGCCAGCCCTCGAGGCCGAACATGCCATGGGCCTGGATCAGGGCAGAGGCCAGCGGCGCGCCGATCACGGTCGTCAGTGGCTGGGCGAGATAGAACAGCGCCAGGATCTTGGCGCGATGTCGTCCTGGCACCCAGGTGCTGAGATAGAGGATCGCGCCGGGGAAGAAGCCGGCTTCTGCGACGCCGAGGAAGAAGCGCAGGGCATAGAGCCCGTTGATGCTGCTGACCCAGGTGAAGAGCATGGCGACGATGCCCCAGGTGACCATGATCCGCGACAGCCAGCGGCGCGCGCCATACTGGTGGAGCGCCAGGTTGCTCGGGATCTCGAGCACGATATAGCCGAAGAAGAAGATGCCGGCGGCAAAGCCGAACTGGGCAGCCGTCATGCCCAGGTCCTGCGTCATGCCGTTCGGCCCGGCGAAGGAAATGGCCGTACGGTCGAGGAAATTGATGAAAAACATCAGCGCGATGAAGGGTACGATGCGGATCGAGATCTTTTGGATCGTCGACGTCTCGACCTGCTCGTCGGCGCTCGGTGCATGTGTCTTGGCGTCCATATCATTCTCCCAGACAAGAACGGGAGCCGCCCGAAGGGCAGCCCCCATGTCTTGCGGAGCGCTTCCCGCTGCGGGATCGCTCCTGTTGATCTCATGCGATGCGGGAAACGTCGCCGGCGGCCCGTCTGCTTGGGGCAGATCGGCTTCCAGAATACGGATCCGGAGCATCTCCTCCCAGTCCAATGGCCCGACCCTGCCAAATCGAAACAGCCACGTCAACTGGTATGATGACATGATCATCACTTATTTGCGCGATTTGGTTGAGCGCATGGGCGCTGTTTAAGGCTTTCCTGCCTCAGTTTTGCCCTCAGTCTGCCGCACCTGTCTGAGCGCTACTCCAATGGGAACACACCGTCATGATCAATCGCAGAACATTGCTTATGGCCAGCGGCGCCGCCCTGCTGCTCGCCGGTGCGCGGCAGGCCGCCGCAGCGAATACGGTTATTCCGCTTTGGCCGGCCGGCCCGCCGGGCGGGCGCGGACCGAAGGGCCCCGTCAACACCAGCGCCAAGGGGGCGATCAGCAATATCGCCGTTCCCTCGATCGAGGTTTTCAGGCCGGCCAAGCCGAACGGCTCGGCCATGCTCGTCGCAGGCGGCGGTGGCTACAAGCGCATCGAGATGGAAACCGAGGCGCTCCCGGCGGCACAGTGGCTCACCGATCGCGGCATCACCGTCTTCGTGCTATCCTACCGGCTGCCGCTGGAGGGCTGGCGGGAAGGTCCACGGGCGCCGTTGCAGGATGCGCAGCGCGCCCTGCGCCTGATCCGGGCCCGCAGTTCCGAATACGGCGTGCGGCCGGACCATATCGGCGTGCTCGGCTTTTCGGCCGGCGGCCACCTGATGGGACTGGCCTCGACCCGCTCGGCCTATCGCTCCTACCGCGCCGTGGACGAGGCCGACAAGCAATCGGCACGGCCCAATGCGGCAGCGCTGATCTATCCGATCATCACGCTGGAACCGCCCTACGACCACACCTCGACCAAAACAGTGCTGATCGGCCGGCATCCGAACGACGAGGAAAGCGCCGAGTGGTCGGTGCAGCCGCATGTGCGCTCCCATTGCCCGTCGATGTTCCTCGTTCAGGCGGAGGACGATACGGTCTCCGATCCACACAACACGCTGATCATGGCGGCCGCCTGCAAGAGCGAAGGCGTGCCGGTCGAGATGCACCGGTTGCCGACAGGTGGCCACGGTTTCGGCATGGGCAAGGCGGGTACGCCGTCGGCGGCCTGGCCGGCGTGGTACGAGGCATGGCTGCGCAAGGGCGGCTTTCTGACCTGAGCGGCTGCCTTCAGGCGGCGCTGCGCGGCGCTGGCAGCTCCGGGCGGTCGCAGGGCTCGAACAGATGGAAGCTGTTGCGGCCGGCCGCCTTGGCGGCATAGAGCGCGGTGTCGGCGCGCTGGAACAGGTCCGATGGGCCCGATCCGTCGACCAGTGCGACGCCGACCGAGGCGCCGATCTGCAGGCGTCGGTCGTTGACGAGGATCGGCTGGCGGGCCATCCGGACGATGTCGCTTGCAAGGTCGCTCGCCGTACCGCCATCGGCGTCCTGCTGCAGCAGCACGGCAAACTCGTCGCCGCCGATGCGGGCGATCAGTTGCGCGCGTCCGCAGGCGGCCCGGAGCCGATCGGAAATCTCTGTCAGGCAGGCGTCGCCGGTGGCATGGCCATACGTGTCGTTGACCGCCTTGAAGCCGTCGAGGTCGATTAGCAGCAGCGCTGCCGGCGCTGACGTGTCGTCATGCTCGCGGCACAATTCTGCAAGGCGCAGCTGAAACTGCGCGCGGTTGGCAAGCCCGGTCATCATGTCGAAATCGGCAAGGTAGCGGGTGCGGTCGAACAGCAGCTTGGCTTCGGTGATGTCCTGCTTGATGCCGAAGATGCGCACAGGCACGCCGTCTTCGCACTCCACCGAGGCGGTGATCCGGATCCACCGGCGATTGCCCTTCCGCGTGACGATTTCCGCATCCATCGAGAAGCCGTTGCCGGTCGCGATGGCAAGCTGCCGATTTTTCTGCAGGTCCTCGGCGGATGTCCTTGTGTAGCAGGCGAGCGTGGCCTCGCGGTCAGGCGGCATATCGCGCGGCAGGTCGAAGATATCGTAGACGACATCCGTCCAGATGAGGGTGTCGTCGGGCAGGCTGCATTGCCAGACCCCGATGCGGGCGGCCTCGGCGGCGCGATTGAAGATCTTCTGCCCGAAGGCGAGTGCCTCGGCCTTGGCCGCGACCACGGCTTCCTTCTCGCGCAGCTGCGCTTCCAGGCGCAAAAGGGATGCGTGGCGGCGGCGGGACGCAATGAGGGCGCCGAACGTCCTCAGGCGGTCGAGCAAGCCGGGGATCGTACCGTCGGGTCGCGTTTCGGGCGGCTGGGTCATCGTCGGTTTCCGGCCTTACTTAAGCAGCGTCTATAACAATCGCGCATAAGTTTTAAAACTTTGTTGCGGGTTCGGCTTCGGGATGAAAGGCCGGATCGGCGCGCGCCGCTTCGCGAGAGCGCGCAGCCGGCGTGGAAAACCCTGACATCGCCGGTCCTGCCTGTCATCCCGGTGTCGCATGCCCATTGCACGCACCCGGCAAACTCGCTAAGAGACGCCGCAAATAAACGCTCCGTTTCCGGTGCATCGGCAGTGTGGAAGCCCCCGGCTTTTGCTGCTGCCCCGGGCGGAGCCTTGTCGTATGGCGGGTCTCGGTCGCGAGCGCGCCAATTGGGTAGAGGCTTATGGCACGCATCGTGATGAAATTCGGCGGGACATCCGTCGCGGACATGGATCGTATTCGCGTCGTTGCCCGGCATGTGAAACGCGAGGTCGATGCCGGCCACGAGGTCGCCGTCGTCGTCTCGGCGATGTCCGGCAAGACCAACGAGCTGGTCGGATGGACCCGCGATGCCTCGCCGATGCACGATGCGCGCGAATATGACGCCGTCGTTGCTTCCGGCGAGCAGGTCACCTCGGGGCTGGTGGCGATCGCGCTGCAGCACCTCGGCATCAACGCCCGTTCCTGGCAGGGCTGGCAGATCCCGATCAAGACCGACAACGCCCACGGTGCCGCCCGCATCCTCGAGATCAATGGCGACGAGATCGTCCGCCGCATGGGCGAGGGCCAGGTGGCCGTGGTCGCCGGCTTCCAGGGGCTCGGCCCGGACAACCGCATCTCGACGCTCGGCCGCGGCGGCTCCGACACCTCGGCGGTGGCGATCGCTGCTGCCGTCAAGGCCGACCGCTGCGACATCTACACCGACGTCGACGGCGTCTACACGACCGACCCGCGCATCGTGCCGAAGGCACGCCGCCTGAAGAAGATCGCCTTCGAGGAAATGCTCGAGATGGCCTCGCTCGGTGCCAAGGTGCTGCAGGTGCGCTCGGTCGAGCTCGCCATGGTGTTCAAGGTCCGTACCTTCGTGCGCTCGTCGTTCGAGGACCCCGATGCGCCGGGCATGGGCGACCTTTTGAACCCGCCCGGAACGCTGATTTGTGATGAGGAAGAGATCGTGGAACAGGAAGTCGTAACCGGCATCGCCTATGCCAAGGATGAAGCGCAGATTTCGCTCCGGCGGCTGTCCGACCGCCCCGGCGTCTCGGCGGCGATTTTCGGGCCACTGGCCGAGAATCATATCAATGTCGACATGATCGTCCAGAACATCTCCGAGGACGGTTCGACCACCGACATGACCTTCACCGTGCCGTCGGGCGACGTCGACAAGGCGCTGAAGGTGCTCGGCGATCACAAGGACCAGATCGGCTACGACGTCATCCAGAACGAATCGGGTCTGGTGAAGGTTTCGGTGATCGGCATCGGCATGCGGTCTCACGCTGGCGTTGCAGCGAGCGCTTTCCGTGCACTTGCCGAAAAAGGCATCAACATCAAGGCCATCACCACCTCGGAAATCAAGATTTCGATCCTGATCGACGGCCCCTATGCAGAACTTGCAGTCAGGACTTTGCATTCCTGCTACGGTCTGGATAAGAGTTGAGTTGAAACGGCCGGAAGACAATGCGGAACGGAAACTGTTCCGCTAGGAGGTCTGGCGGCGTGAACATGGTTTTCGGGAGCGTGACGCAATGAGAGACCTTTCCGGCGGTCCGCGCGTCCTGCTCAAGCGGCTGCGCGAGCTGATGGCGGAGCCGCTTGAACCGCAGGATCGCCTTGACCGGATCGTTCGCCAGATCGCCAGCAATATGGTGGCCGAGGTGTGCTCGGTCTACGTGCTGCGCGCCGACGGCGTTCTCGAGCTCTACGCCACCGAAGGTCTGAACAAGGACTCCGTCCATCTGGCGCAATTGAAGATGGGCCAGGGCCTGGTCGGCACGATCGCCGCGTCCGCCCAGTCGCTCAATCTGTCCGACGCCCAGTCGCATCCGGCCTTCCGCTACCTGCCGGAGACAGGCGAAGAGATCTACCACTCCTTCCTCGGCGTGCCGATCCTTCGGGCCGGCCGGTCGCTCGGCGTTCTCGTCGTCCAGAACAAGGCCAGCCGCACCTATCGCGACGAAGAGCTGGAAGCGCTCGAGACGACGGCCATGGTGCTGGCCGAGATGATCGCCACCGGCGACCTCAAGAAGATCTCGAAGCCCGGCCTCGAGCTCGACCTGACCCGGTCGGTCACCATCGACGGCGACAGCTACAATGAAGGCATCGGCCTCGGCTATGTCGTGCTGCACGAGCCGCGCGTCGTCGTCACCAACCTGCTCAACGAAGACACCGACCATGAAATCGCCCGGATGGCGGACGCGCTCGGTTCCTTGCGCATCTCGATCGACGACATGCTGTCGCGCCGCGACGTGTCGATGGAGGGCGAGCACCGCGAGGTGCTGGAAACCTACCGCATGTTCGCGCACGACCAGGGCTGGGTGCGCAAGCTCGAAGAGGCGATCCGCAACGGTCTCACCGCCGAGGCCGCCGTCGAGAAGGTGCAGAGCGACACCAAGGCGCGGATGATGCGGCTGACCGATCCGTACCTGCGCGACCGCATGCATGATTTCGAGGATCTGGCCAACCGGCTGCTGCGGCAGTTGACCGGCCATACCGGCCGCAACACGACCGACGGCTTTCCGAACGATGCTGTCATCTTTGCCCGTGCGATGGGGGCGGCCGAGCTGCTCGACTATCCGCGCGACCATATTCGCGGTCTGGTGCTCGAGGACAGTGCCGTCACCAGCCATGTCGTCATTGTCGCACGCGCTATGGGCATTCCTGTGGTCGGCCAGGCGGCCGGCGTCGTGGCGCTGGCGGAAAACGGCGATTCGGTCATCATCGATGGCGACGAGGGCCATGTGCATCTGCGGCCGATGGCCGACCACCTGAAATCCTACGAGGAAAAGGTAAAATTCCGGGCCCGCCGGCAGGAGCAGTTCCGCGCCTTGCGCGCCGTCGATCCGGTCACCCGCGATGGCCAGCGCATCTCGCTGCTGATGAATGCCGGCCTGCTGGTCGACCTGCCGCAGCTGGCGGAATCCGGTGCCGAGGGCATCGGCCTGTTCCGCACCGAACTGCAGTTCATGATCGCCTCGACCATGCCGAAGGCCGACGAGCAAGAGCTTTTCTACCGCAACGTCCTGAAGCAGGCGGGCGATCACGTCGTTACCTTCCGCACGCTCGATATCGGCGGCGACAAGGTGGTCCCCTATTTCCGGGCCCACCAGGAAGAGAACCCCGCGCTCGGCTGGCGGGCCATTCGCCTGTCGCTGGATCGTCCGGGCCTGCTGCGCACCCAGCTGCGCGCCATGCTGAAGGCCGCCGCCGACGGCGAACTGAAGATGATGGTGCCGATGGTCACGGAGGTCTCCGAGATCAAGGCGGTGCGCGAACTGCTGCAGAAGGAAGTGCATCACCTGTCGCGCTTCGGCCATGCATTGCCGCGCAAATTGCAGTTCGGGGCGATGCTCGAGGTGCCAGCACTGCTCTGGCAGCTCGACGAGCTGATGGCCGTCGTCGACTTCGTTTCCGTCGGCTCCAACGACCTGTTCCAGTTTTCGATGGCCGTCGATCGCGGCAATGCCCGCGTCTCCGATCGCTTCGATACGCTGGGCCGGCCGTTCCTGCGCATCCTGCGCGATATCGTGCGCGCCGGCGAACGCAACAAGACGCCGGTGACGCTGTGCGGCGAACTCGCCGGCAAGCCGATCTCGGCGATGGCGCTGATGGGCATCGGCTTCCGCTCGGTATCGATGTCGCCGGCCTCGATCGGGCCGGTCAAGGCGATGCTGCTCGGTCTGGATGTCGGTGCGCTGGCAGCCGTCATGGAAGAGGCGCTGGACGACCGCAATCCGGTGCTGTCGGTGCGCGATATCCTTGCGCAGTTCGCCGAGGCCCACAATATTCCGCTGTAGTCGCTCGGAAGGCCTCTGTTGCTGGCGGCGCTGGAAACGGGTAAGAGGCGCTCCACCCGCCCTTCCAAGGGCGCCGGCATATGAAGCTGGAGTGCGCCTTCGAACGGTCGGGCTTTGGCACGTGTTCGGAAAGGCGCAACGCTCTCCCCCTCATTCCTGTGCCTCTCACAGGAATCCAGTCACGGCGCGTCTGCGCCGTGGAAGGGATTTTCTCGGCGACCAAGAGGTCTCTCGCACCCCGGACGGGGCGCACTGGATTCCTGTGACAGGCACAGGAATGAGGGAGGTGCGAGGAATGAGGAGGTTGGAAGCGAGGCGCGCGGTTCGCCGGCTGGCTTCCAGGCAATCGCCATGTATGACTGCGCCCGGCATCCGGGCGTCTTGAAAAAATTCGGAGTTCGACTTTGGCTACACTTCCTGTGGAAAAAATGCGCGATCTGGAGCGCCGGTTCGGCGAGATCGAGGCGCGCATGTCGGAAGGTCCGGCCGCCGACGTCTACGTCAAGCTGGCGTCGGAATATTCCGAACTTCAGCCGGTCGTCCTGAAAATCCGCGACTACGAGAAGTCGATTGCGGAGCGTGCCGACCTCGAGGCCATGCTCGGCGACAGGACGGTCGACCGCGAGATGCGCGATCTGGCCGACATGGAGCTGCCCGGCGTGCGCGAGCGCATCGAGACGCTCGAGACCGAGATCCAGATCCTGCTCTTGCCCACGGACGCTGCCGACGAGAAGAGCGCGATCCTCGAAATCCGCGCCGGTACCGGCGGTTCGGAGGCGGCGCTGTTTGCCGGCGACCTGTTCCGCATGTACGAGCGTTTTGCCTCGGTGAATGGCTGGAAGGTCGAGATCCTGTCGTCCAGCGACGGCGAGGCCGGCGGCTACAAGGAAGTGATCGCCACCATCACCGGCAAGGGTGTGTTCTCCAAGCTGAAATTCGAATCCGGCGTGCACCGCGTTCAGCGCGTGCCGGCGACGGAGGCCGGCGGCCGTATCCATACCTCGGCGGCGACGGTCGCGGTTCTGCCGGAGGCTGAGGAAGTGGATATCGAGGTGCGCGAGCAGGATATCCGCATCGACACGATGCGCTCCTCCGGTGCCGGCGGCCAGCACGTCAACACGACGGACTCGGCTGTTCGCATCACCCATATTCCATCCGGCATCGTGGTCACGTCATCGGAAAAGTCGCAGCACCAGAACCGTGCCAAGGCGATGCAGGTGTTGCGCTCGCGGCTCTACGACATGGAGCGGCAGCGGGTCGACAACGAGCGTTCGGCCGACCGCAAGAGCCAGGTCGGCTCGGGCGACCGCTCGGAGCGCATCCGCACCTATAATTTTCCGCAAGGCCGGATCACCGACCACCGCATCAACCTGACGCTCTACAAGCTCGACCGGATGATGGAAGGCGAGATCGACGAAGTCGTCGACGCGCTGCGCTCCGATTTCCAGGCGAGCCAGCTGGCCCAGCTCGGGGAACGCATGTGAGCGATACCGGCTCCACGATCGGTGCGCTGCAGGCCGATGCCCGTAGCCGTTTCGCGACTGCGGGCCTCGACGATCCGGCCAGCGATGCCAAGGTTCTGGTGGCCGGTCTGTTCGGGCTCAGCTTCACCGAGACGGTGACGCGCAGCTACGAACCCGTCGATGCGGACCAGGTCGCGCGGCTCGATGCGGCCGTCCTCAGGCGCCTCGCGCGTGAGCCGGTCCATCGTATTCTCGGCGAGCGGGAATTCTACGGCCTGCCGCTCAGCCTGTCGCCGGCAACGCTGGAGCCACGGCCGGACACGGAGATCCTGGTGGACAGCCTCCTGCCGCACCTGCGCAGGCTCACCGGCGTGCATGGCGCTATCGACATTCTCGACATGGGCACCGGCACCGGCGCCATCTGTCTTGCCCTGCTGCAGGAAAGCCCTGCGGCCAGGGGCCTCGGCAGCGACCTGTCCGAAGAGGCGCTTTCGACGGCCACCGGCAATGCTGATCGCAACGGCCTTGCCGACCGGTTCCGGACCGCCCATGGCAGCTGGTTCGAACCCATTTCCGGCCGCTTTCACGCTATCGTCTCAAATCCCCCCTATATCCTTTCGGATGTCATGGCGACGCTGAGTGCCGAGGTCAGGGACTTCGATCCCGTGGCGGCGCTCGATGGCGGTCGGGACGGACTGGATGCCTACCGGGCAATCGCGCTGGAGGCTGCGAAATTCCTGCATGACGACGGCGTTCTCGGGCTCGAAATCGGCTATGACCAGCGGCTCGCAGTGACGGCGCTGTTCGAGGCATCGGGGTTCAGATTGATCGAGGCAGCGCGCGATTACGGTCACAACGACCGGGCTTTAATCTTTGCAAAGAACGTCTAACAAGCTGAAAAAGCCCGCATTTCCTTCTTTATTGCGCCGCCAAAGAAAAGGACTTGGATTTCGTCTGGAAGCAATATAGGTTGCGCTCACGCGTTGGGCAGCCGGAAGCGAATGGGAGATTCGTTCGGGTTCCGGTCAGCCTCAGGGGTCCGCTCTCTTGAAAGAGTGTTGAAGGTTGAACGTACCCGATGCGTGATTCAGTTAATCTGACGTAGTCGAGCGGCAGACGGGGGTTTGACCCGATCTGCTTGCGGCACGCAGGCCCTGGCTCGGTTCGTCCGGCCATGGCGGCAGGGTGCCGCGCACAATTATCACAACAAGAGAATTCAGGTGAAGGATCTATGAGGCCAGGACAGCAGAACAAGCGCGGTCGAGGGCGTGGCAACAACGGCGGCGGCAGCGGCGGCGGAAACCCCAGCAGCGGCGGCAGCAGCAATAACAGCAACAACGGCAACTTCAATCGGAAGGGCTCCAATCCCCTGACCCGGACCTACGACAGCTCCGGTCCCGACGTGAAGATCCGCGGTACCGCCCAGCACATCGCCGAGAAATACTCGACCCTGGCTCGCGATTCGCACTCGTCGGGCGACCGCGTGATGGCGGAAAACTATCTTCAGCATGCTGAGCACTACTATCGCATCATCGCTGCCGCACAGGCGCAGATGCAGGAACGCTTCCAGCGCGAAGACAGGCAGGATTTCAACGATCGCGACGGCAACGAGCGCGATATGGACGACATGGACGGCAACGAGATGGACGATCAGCCGATGATCGCCCCGCAGATGCAGAGCCGCAACGCGCCGCAGCAGTCGATGCCGCAGCAGCCGGCCCACGGTCCTGTCGCCAGCCAGCAGTCGAACCCGGCTCCGCAGCCGGCAGCCGCCCAGAGCGAAGCCGCACCGGGCGAGGGCGATCAGCCGCAGCCGCAGGCCGACGTTCAGCGCGCCCCGCGCCAGCCGCGCGCCCCGCGTGTCCACGCACCGCGCGCACCGGCCGCCCCCGTCAATGACGGCACGGGCCCCCAGCCTGAAATCGTCGGCACGCCGGCGGAAGTGGCCATCGAGGAAAGCCAGGGCACCGAGGAGCCGCGTACGCCCCGTCGTCGCGCCGCCGGCCGCCCGCGTCGTCCGCGCCTCACCGACGGCGACGCCGGCGAGAGCGGCAATGACACGCCGAACCTTGCGGATGTCGGCTCCGAATAGGCTTTTTTGCCTCCTTCGGCATGGAATTGATACACATCAAGATACCCCGGTTCATCCGGGGTATTTTCGTTTTCACCACCCTTTAAACAGCGTAAATTTCCACCCATATGTTCCTCAGTTGCCGCATCTTCACGGATGATACCGGCACCGGGATCTGCCTTTTCAGGGGGTCTGCTCTCAACCTTCGTTCTGTGCCGACAGCGGGCAGGGCGATATATGGAGGTTCTACAATGGATATCGAAAAATACTCGGAACGGGTGCGCGGCTTTCTGCAGTCGGCCCAGACCAATGCGCTCGGCCAGGATCACCAGCAGTTTACCGCCGAGCATGTGCTCAAAGTGCTGCTCGACGACGACCAGGGCATGGCGGCCTCGCTGATCCAGCGCGCCGGCGGCGATCCGAAGGCGGCAAAGCTTGCCAATGACGCAGCACTCGCGAAGATCCCGAAGGTGTCCGGCGGCAACGGCCAGGTCTATCTGGCGCAACCGCTGGCCAAGGTTTTCACCACAGCGGAAGACCTCGCCAAGAAGTCCGGCGACAGCTTCGTCACGGTCGAGCGCCTGTTGCAGGCGCTGGCGATGGAATCGAGCGCCTCGACTTCGACCACGCTGAAGAATGCCGGCGTCACGCCTGTTGGCCTCAACAAGGCCATCGACGAGATCCGCAAGGGCCGCACGGCCGATAGCTCGAATGCCGAGAACGGCTACGAAGCGCTGAAGAAATATGCCCGTGACCTCACCGCCGAAGCCCGCGAGGGTCGGCTCGATCCGGTCATCGGGCGCGACGACGAAATCCGTCGGACGATCCAGGTGCTGTCGCGCCGCACCAAGAACAATCCGGTGCTGATCGGCGAACCCGGCGTCGGCAAGACGGCGATCGTCGAGGGTCTGGCGCTGCGCATCGTCAATGGCGACGTGCCGGAATCGCTGAAGGACAAGAAGCTGATGGCGCTCGACATGGGCGCGCTGATTGCCGGTGCGAAATTCCGCGGCGAGTTCGAGGAGCGGCTGAAGGCCGTGCTGAACGAAGTCCAGTCGGAAAACGGCGAGATCATCCTGTTCATCGACGAGATGCACACGCTGGTGGGCGCCGGCAAGGGCGATGGGGCGATGGATGCCTCCAACCTGTTGAAGCCGGCACTGGCGCGCGGCGAGCTGCATTGCGTCGGCGCCACCACGCTCGACGAGTACCGCAAGCATGTCGAGAAGGACCCGGCTCTCGCCCGTCGCTTCCAGCCCGTTGTGGTCAGCGAGCCGACGGTCGAGGACACGATCTCGATCCTGCGCGGCCTGAAGGAAAAATACGAGCAGCATCATAAGGTGCGCATCGCCGATGCGGCGCTGGTGGCGGCGGCAACGCTCTCGAACCGCTATATCACCGACCGCTTCCTGCCCGACAAGGCCATCGACCTGATGGACGAGGCGGCTGCAAGGCTGCGCATGCAGGTGGATTCCAAGCCGGAAGAGCTCGACGAGCTCGATCGGCGTGTCATCCAGCTGAAGATCGAGCGCGAAGCCCTGAAGAAGGAAACCGACGTCGCCTCCGCCGACCGGCTGGTGCGGCTCGAAACCGAGCTCACCAACCTCGAGGAGCAGGCCGATGCGCTGACCGCGCGCTGGCAGGCGGAAAAGTCGAAACTGGGCCTTGCCGCCGATCTCAAGAAGCAGCTGGATGAAGCCCGCAACGAACTCGCCATCGCCCAGCGCAAGGGTGAGTTCCAACGGGCCGGCGAGCTTGCCTATGGCGTCATCCCGGGTCTCGAAAAGGACCTGACGGAGGCCGAGGCGCAGGATCACACGCAGAACGCCATGGTGCAGGAAGTCGTCACCGCCGACAACATCGCCCATATCGTCTCGCGCTGGA
>CAZZZI010000023.1:0-32081 GCA_964658415.1 uncultured Sphingomonas sp.
GCGGCTCTCGGACCGGCGCTGAAGCAGCTCGGCGCGGATTGCAGCGCCTGTCATCAGGCCTACCGGCTGAAGGAATAGGTCCACGCTCCGGCCGTCAAGGACGGCTTCGTTGTCCCGGGCGGGTTTCGCCGGGCGTGAGATGGGAGAACGAACTTGGTCCTGACTTTTCGGCGCGTGCTGGCGACTTTCGTCGTGGCAGGGGTTGTCGGCGCTGCGGGATTCTACGTCCTGACCAGGCCGAGCCCGCTGCCAGACGACCATTGGGCCAACCTCGGCGCGGCCGACGTCAAAAAGGGTGAGATGGTCTTCTGGGCCGGTGGCTGTTCCAGTTGCCATGCCGCCAAGGGCGCAGAAGGCGACGCCAAGCTCGTGCTCTCCGGTGGCGTCGCGCTCAAGAGCCCGTTCGGCACATTTCACGTCCCGAACATCTCCCCGGACGAGAAGGCTGGCATAGGCTCCTGGACGCTGGCCCAATTCGGCAACGCCATGAAACGCGGTGTCGGGGCTGAGGGCGAACATCTCTATCCGGCCTTTCCCTACGGATCCTACAGCCGCATGAGCGACGGCGACGTCAACGATCTCTTCGGCTATCTGAAGACCTTGCCGAAGAGCGCCAATGTCGCCCCGCCGCACGAACTGCCCTTTCCATTCAACGTCCGGCTTCTGCTCGGCGGCTGGAAGCTCCTGTACTTCAACGACAAACCGCGCGTTCAGCTGAACAATCCGGACGACAAGGTCAAGCGCGGGCAATACCTCGTCGAGGGTCCGGGCCATTGTGGCGAATGTCACACGCCCCGCGACGCGCTGGGCGGCTTCAAGGCTGACAGCTGGCTCGCCGGCGCGCCCAATCCCGAGGGCGAGGGCTCCATCCCCGACATCACGCCCGGCTCCAAGTCGATCGGTTCGTGGAGCGAAGCCGACATCGCAAGCTATCTGGAAACCGGCATGACCCCCGACTTCGACAGCGTCGGCGGCTCCATGGTCGAGGTCCAGCAGAACCTCGCCCATCTGCCCGCCTCGGACCGCGAGGCGATTGCCGCCTATCTCAAGGCCGTGCCGGCAAGGTGATGCGGAACTGCCGCAAGCGGGGTGAGCCCGCTCTGCTGCGCATGGTTTCGGCCATATCCGTCACTTGGCTTCGAAACGATCAGAGGGCGGCCAGGCAGCCCTTGGACAGGAGATCGTCCGCAGCGCCGGAGACGGCAATGACGGAATAGTCCTCGATCACCCGTTGGCCCGCGCGACGCGCAACATGCTCGACGGGGCCGGTCGTGCGGAAGCATTTCAGATAGAGGTCGAGACGTCCTTCTCCGGTGCGCACCACGAGCAGCGCGGGCTTTCCGGCAAGCGCGAGGTCGGGATGCTGGAAGACGTAGCGCTGACGGTCGACGATCGACTGAACATTGTCGGCGTTCCCCGAATAGAAGGCGATTTCGCCCGTCAGGCCATAGTCGGTGGTGGCAATCCAGGCAGCACCGGATCGCTGCCTGCGCTCTTCCAGCTCACCCGTCAGACCCTGCCAGCCGATGACCGTATCGGCGGGGCTCGCCCAGGGGAAAGCCTTTCCCATCGGCGTGGCGAGATAGAGAAGAAGGACAGACGACAGCCCGATGCCAACCGGCACCGCCCAAAGTCGCAGGCGTCGCAGATGGATGTTGTTCGACGCCCGCCCAGCCGCCGTCGCTGCGGCAATCGCGAGCGTCGGATAGGCCGGTGCCGGCCAGTTCGGGTGAACCCAGTCGTGCAGCGAGTGGATGAACAGGTAGACGACCAACGGCGCGGTCAGCGCGACCAGAAAGATGAACGGGTCCGACCGGCGATCCCGCGTAAAACGGCTGAATTGCCAGACTGCAATCGCGGAGAAAATCGCGATCACCGGGTTCATGAGCCCGAATTGTCCGCTGACGAAAGTGGTGAGCGAAGCGATCGCCAGATGATGATCCCCAAGCCGTCCGAACTGCTTTGCGAAGGATGCCCAGCCATGATCGGCATTCCAGATCAGGACCGGCAGGAAGACCAGAAAAGCCGCAACTCCGCCCAACAGGACCCAGGGGCTGAACCGCCAGCGTGCCGCCTTCGGATCGAGGAACAGCCAGAGCAGGATTCCAGGGCCGATGAAGAAATTCGTATACTTGCCGACGCAGCCGGCACCGGCCACCACGCCGACGACCAGCCACAGGCGCGGATCGCCTGTGCGACGCAACCGCGCCAGGGCCCAGATCGTCAGGGACCAGAACAGCAGCGAAGGCGCATCCGGCGTCGCAAAGATCGCCTCCAGCGCCACGAGCAACATCGCGTTCAGCCAGATCGCGGCACGCGCGGCCAGCTGCGCGTCGTCATAGAGCTCCATCACCGTCGCGTAGACCGCGACCGACGCTGCGAAAACCGACAGCACGGGCAGGGCACGAACGCCGAGGGCAGTATCGCCGAAGACCTGTGTCGACAGCCATATCCACCAGGCAATCATCGGCGGATGGTCGTAGTAGCCTGCCGAGGGAACGAGGGACCAAAGCCAGTAATAGGCCTCGTCGGAATTGAGATCGGTGTGCGCCATGGCGAAGAGGCGAAACGCGGTCAGCGCTGCAGCCATCAGCAGGAGAGGCATCCAATGCGCGCCGCGCAGCCCTTTCGCCTTATCGTGCACTGCGGATGACCGAAATAATGGAGCAGCAAGGCCCTGCGACGACAACAGCCGCCACCGCCGACCAGTGTCGATACGTCATTCTCAACAGCACGCCCTATTCCCTTGCTCACGCTGGACCGCGGGTTCCATACCAGACAAAATCGCGGAATGCGACGGCTCCTGGCGGCGAAAGCTTACAGCAAACTTACAATGCTCTCGAAGCAACCCGCCCTTGTAAAAAAGGATGAAATTGCAATCGCTCCAGTAGTGTTCAGGTCGATGTCAGCTCTTTGGTGTCATTGCTCACACCAATCGGCTGCCCAACCAGAAAGATTCTATGATGGAAAATCAAGCTACAAGCTCATTTTCGCTGCCACAGCGTGTGCTCCACTGGCTGACGGTCGTATTGGTCTTCTTCAACCTGTTGTTGCCCGACGGGATGAGCGACTGGAAAGAGGCCGTCGAGCACACCGGCTCGGCGACCGCAGACCAGGTCGCAAGTGCCAATATTCACGCCTATGTCGGCATTGCCATTTTCATCGTCGTCCTCGCGCGCCTTTTCCTGCGCTTTACCAGCGGCGTTCCGGCGTCGCCGCCGCAGGAGCCGATGATCTTCACCATCGCCGCCAAGTTCGCGCATGTGGCCCTCTACCTGCTGCTTCTTGCCATGCCGATCACCGGCGCAGCCGCCTATTATTTCGACATCGATGTGGCGGGCAGCCTCCATGCCGAGGTGCTGAAGGTCATCCTCTGGGCGCTCATCGGCGGCCATATCCTCGGAGCGCTGGTTCACCAGTTCTATTGGAAGACCAACGTTCTGCGTCGGATGACTGTCGGCTGACAGTTTTCGACCTCCGGACACAAACGTTACAGGAAATTCACATCTCATCGGGAGATACGTCCGGATGCGACTGCTTTTGGTCGAAGACAACGTGCGCCTTGGCAAGCTGACCTGCAACGCCTTGAAGACCGCCGGATTTGCGGCGGATCTCTTTTCGAATGCCGAGGAGGCCGAGGCGGCGATGGCCGTCGTCGCCTACGACGTGATCGTCCTCGATCTCGGCCTGCCGGATCGCGATGGCACGTCGCTGCTGGAGCCGGCGCGTCGGCACGCGCCCTCGGCGCCCATCCTGATCCTGACGGCGCGGGACGATAGCTCGTCCGTTGTCGACCTGCTGAACCGCGGGGCCGACGACTACCTGTGCAAGCCCTTCGTGATGGATGTGCTGATTGCGCGGATCAGGGCCTTGCTGCGCAGGCCGGGGACCATGCGCACCGCCGTGCTCAGCGAGCGCAACGTGGAACTCGACCCCGCGCAATATCGCGTCCGTGTCGGCGGACAGGATCTCGACATCAGCCGGCGCGAGCTTTCGGCCCTCGAACTTCTCATGCGGCGGTCGTCGCGCGTCATCTCGCGCGCCGATTTCGAGGAATCGATGTACGGCTTCGGCGAAGAGGTCAGCTCAAACGCCGTGGAAGTCCTGATCCACCGGTTGCGCCGCAAGCTGGACGGGGCAGGGGCGGAGATCGAGATCCACAATCTGCGCGGCCTCGGCTACATGCTGGCAGAAAAACGGTCATGAACTATCGCAAGCTGTCGCTGTTTTCGCGCCTGGTGCTCTCCATGTCGCTGGTGGCGACCCTCGCCGTCTTCGTGAGCATCGGCTTTCTCTACATTCGCTTTGCCTCCGCCAACAATCGCTTTCGCGAGGAAACGCTGCTGACCTTCGCCCGGGGAATGGCCAAGGAACTGCCGTTGCAAAAGGGCGGCTTCAGGTTCGTGGTGAGCCGGCTTGGCGAGCTTCATGGCCAATATGCGGTTCTTACCCAGACCGGCGACGTGGTGAGCGCGTCCGATGGCATTGCCCGGCCGCTCGTCCCGACCGACGATGTCGACCAGCGCTACTTCTCGCTGCCGCCCCATGACGACATTCCAAGGCTCTACGGCCTGTCGTTGCGGCTCTCCGACAAGGAACCGGCCGCCTATGTCCAGGTTGCGTTCCCCAGCAGCCATCTCGTCTTCGACAGCGTGCTCGAAGAATTCGTCGGCGACATCGCCTGGATATGGCTGCCTTTCGTGGCCGTCATCCTGGCGACCAATATCGTGGTTGCCAAGCTTGCGCTCCGGCCGCTTACACGCGCTGCCCGCGAAGCGGAGGAAATAAGCCCCGCCAGCATCAGCGTCCGCCTGACCGAGGGCGACATGCCGCCGGATGTTCTCGCCATCGTCAAGGCGGTCAACAACGCGCTGGAAAGGCTGCAGGGCGGCTATCTCGCGCTCGAACGCTTCTCCGGCAACATCGCCCATGAGCTGCGCACGCCGATGACCGTCATCAAGGCGCAGCTGTCGGTGACCGAAGGCGCATTCTCCCGCGATCTCGAGCGGGATTTCGAATCGCTCGAGCGCATCGTCACGCAGCTGGTGGACCGGGTAAGGCTCGGCGGCCTGCATTTCGAAACCAACGACCGTGTCGACCTGTGCGAAATCGTTCGGCGCGTCGGCGCATTCCTCGCCCCGATCATCGTCCAGAAGGGCCGGTCGATCGAGATCGTCACCCCGGAGCATCCCGTCCGCATCAGCGGCGCCGACGACTTCATCTTCCGGGCCGTACGCAACCTCATCGAGAATGCGGTCGAGCACAGCCCCGTCGGCGGCATCGTCACGGTCATCGTCAGCCGCGACAACGCGATCACCGTGACGGATGAGGGCGCGGGCTTTCCGGCAATCAAGCTCGATCCGGAGGCCCGCAGGACCCAGCAGTCCGTCAGCGACCGCTCCGATGGCCTCGGGCTGGGGCTCTCGATCGTCGACGAGACGATGATGGCGCATGGCGGCCGGCTGATCCTGTCCAATCCGAAGGGCGGCGGGGCATCGGCGAAGATGGCTTTTCCGCCGTCGGTCTGAACCCGCCTTTCATGTTGTCTTGTAAGCGGCCCGTAAGCCAGACCCGCCATATTCCAGGCGCGACCGAAGGCCCACGGGCACGGTTGCGGACCGCGGATGGATGAACCGTGCGCTCAATCTGGTTTGTGCCCGACGCATGACGCGAAGGCCCTGCCAAGGGAGACACGCCCATGACTGCAATTTCACCGATGTCCGGCCCCACCGCCACATCCGTCGTCCAGGCCCGGCCAGCCGTTTCGCCAGCCGCATCGGCGCCGGACAGTTCCTCCAAGCCAACCGTCGGCACCTCCTCCGCCGCCAATGTTCCCTCGGCCATCGCCGCCCTCTCGCTGCGACAGGCGTCCGACGGCGATTCAGACGATCGCTGAATTCGGCTCCGCAGCGCTTGCGGAATCCTGCGGCGGCGTGCTGCTGTCTTGCCGCGATTGCGTAAGTCACCTGTAATTCCTGCCGCCGATATCTGCGGCAGGAAATCGGCGCCAACGCCGGGCGACCACAGCGGATATCACGCGCATGCACCGGGCCAATCGCAAGACATTTTCAACCCCTGTCTATCTGATCAATCTGGACAGGGCGCCCGATCGGCTGGCTCTGATGGAGGCGATGCTTTCGGATCTGTCGCTGCCCTTTGAACGGGTGAGCGCGATCGACGGCAAGTCGCTCCAGTTTCCGACGGCCGATTTTTGCGAGCGCAGCTATACCATGCGCCACGGCAGACGGCGCAATCAGGCCGAGGTCGGATGCTATCTCAGCCATATCGCATGCGCCCACAAACTGCTCGCCTCTTCGGCGGAGCACGCGCTCGTGCTCGAAGACGACGCCGTTCTGCCCGATGACATCCACGACATCGTCAACGGCGCGATCGAGGCCGGGGACGATTGGGACATCCTGCGCCTGTCGAGCGTCAACAGCGGCAAGAAACATGTCTTCCGCCAGATAGCGCCCCGCCGCAGCCTCGCGATTTCGCTGACGCGCGAAAAAGGCTCCGGTGCCTACGTCATCAACCGACGGGCGGCGACCTGGTTTGTCACCGGCTTGATGCCGATGCGACTGCCTTTCGACATCGCCTTCGATCTGGAATATTTCGCCGGCCTGAAGGCTGCATTCGTCCATCCCGTGCCTGTCATCCAGGACATCGGCCTCGTTTCACAGATACAGGGTCACCGGCGCGCGTTTCATCTCTCCCGCTGGCACTATCTTTCCGTCCAGCCGTACAGAGCCATGCTCGAGGCCACCCGGCTGATCAGCCGCGGCATCAGGTTGCTGTCCGTGCGCGCTCGCGGCGGCACCGGTGAGGGCAGCCGCGAGCGGGCCCTTCTCGGGGAAGACAGATACCTTCCCGACATGGCGGTTCCCTCTTATCGACGCAACAGCCGGCGGGAACCGAAGGGCAAGCGCTGCTGATGCGGATCATCAACGCTTCACATCGGCGCGATAGGCAGGCCGGATCGGCGGGCGATCCGCGAGCGTTCCGGCGGGGGCATGGGGCAGGAGAAGCGCAAACAATGGACCGGATCGGCGTCCGGCGGGTCCAGCGACAGCCGCGGCGCGAAAGCGGTCACCGACATCGCTCCTTCAATTTCCCCGAAGACTTCAGGCTCCTGTCAGCGTCTCGAAGTATCCGTCAACGAATTGCTGCGAGGATCGTGGGCGTCACCGGAGCAAGGCAGGAATAGATTACAGTAAGAGAGAATAGTGCCCCGATGTCTGATTTCACCGGAATTGCCGCCCAGACAGCCTACCCCGCAAGAAGCCGCGTCATCTTCATGGTGACGTTTCTTCTCTGGTGGGCACTGCTTGCCCTGTTCAACGTCTTTCCTTCGCTCGACATCGCGGTTGCCCAAAGCGTATTCACCCAGACACCCTGCAGCATATGGGATGGCGTCGGCAAAACCTGCGGCCGGTTTGCCTACGATTCGGACTCGGCCTTCAATGTGGCGCGCAGCATCCTCTTCGCCACGCCATATCTCGCGGCGATCATCCTCATCGGCGACGTCGTCCGCTTCCGGATCGCCAAACGCACGGCCTGGACAAATCGCAGGATGGTGCTGGATCTGACTGCGCTGGCGACGCTGGCGCTCGGTTGCGGGCTGACGGTCAACCTTTTCCTCAAGGCATTTTCGGGCCGGCCACGGCCTCGCGAGACATCCTGGTTCGGCGGCTCGCTCGATTTCGTCCAGGCCGGTTCGTTCGCCGGAAAATGCCTCAAGAACTGTTCCTTCGTATCGGGAGAATCATCCTCGGCCGGATGGCTTTTCTGTCTCATCCTGCTGCTGCCGGCGCGCTTGCGCATACCGATCGGATTGCCGCTGGCGGTGATCTCCTTCGCGGTCCCCGCGATGCGCGTGATGATGGGTGCGCACTATCTCTCGGACGTCATTCTCGGCTGGCTGTCGTCCGTGGTGATCTTCGCAGGCCTGCTGGCCGCGACCGAAGCGCTAACCAACCGGCGCTATCTCTAGCCAAACCTCCGACCTTAAACCCTCGGTCGCGCGTTCCCGCCCGTTTCTCTCAGCAGTCGCCGGTGATCGCGATGGTCTCCAGGCGCGGTCGCGGCAGCGTGCTGCGCGGTGGGCTGGCAAAGCGGCGGATGCGGGCAAGGGCATCGCCAAGATCGAAAGGCTTCGTCAGATAATCGATCGCGCCGTTCTCCAGCCCCTCGATCCTGTCCGAGGCCTGGTCATAGGCTGACAGGATGATGACCGGGACGATGGGCGCGGTCTGGTGAAGGTGCTTGAGGAGGCAGAGCCCGTTTCCATCGGGGAGATGCAGGTCCAGGAGGATCAGGGCATAGCACCCCGCCTCCGCTGCGGCATGGGCTGCGGCAAGGGTAAGCACCCAGTCCACCGTCCATCCATCCGCGACGATATGATCGTGCAGCGCATCGCCGATGAGGAAGTTGTCCTCGACCAAAAGAATACGCAAATCCGCTGTCCCCAAAGCTTCAGGGGCGATAGATGCACGTTCATGCTGACACTCACCTGAAATGCAACGCGAACGGCTCGACAGAGCCGGCGCAGGCTACAAACCGCGTGCCGGATCTTCCACCATCCGCTGGGCGACGGTTCAGGAGAGTGTCAGCTTTACCGGAGATAGTGCAAGGCAACCCATCCGGGCGTCTTCGCCGCGCAGCCGTGCGCTGACGCACCGGACCGTCCCTTGCAGAAAGCCGAAATCCTGACATGAAGAGTGTTATCAGCCATCGTACCGCGCTCCGTCTCGGGCCCTGCGCGGCATGACCAGGCAGGCAGCGGCAACAGCCAGCAATCAGCCAGGAATTCGGGACGCGCTCGGGATCGCGGTGGGACAGGGTATCGGCGGCGCGACACGCTCCTTCCTCTGGGTGAGCATGACGGCCTGCGCGATCGACATTCTCGTCTTCGAGATGCTTTTCGGTCTCGGCATCAGGCTGCCCGTGGCCTTGTCAGCAAGCTTTGCCGTCGCATCGGTCTTCTCCTACGTTCTTCTCTGGAGGCAAATGGCCGGATCCGAAGGGTCGGCGGAGGGTGCCGGGACTGCCGGTAGGCTGTTTCGCATCATCACGATCTGCCTCCTCGGTTTCGGCCTGCGCGGCGGGGTGGTCGCGGATGCGATGGCCCTGCTGGCCTGGTCGCCGGCCGCCGGTATCGTCCTCGGTGCCGGAGCGGCGGCGGTGACCACCCATCTTGGAAATCGTTTCTTCGTCTTCCAGGCTGCCTGGCCCCGGGCGACGGCCACGCGGTGGCAATTGGCGGCATTGGGCGTCGTCGCCTACATGCTGGCCCTGCGGCTCGCGTTCATCGGCCTCGTCGATCTCCTGCCGGAAGAGGCCTACTACTGGAATTTCTCCCAGCATATCGACATCGGCTACCTCGATCATCCGCCGATGTCCTCCTGGATGATCTGGCTTGGCACCGCGCTTTTCGGAAACACCGAGTTCGGCGTCCGGATCGGCGCCTATCTCTGCTCGATCGTGCTGTGCGTCTTCGTCTACCGGCTGACCGCGCATCTCTTCGACAGGGCGGCGGCCATTGTCGCGCTTGTCCTTGCTTCGGTGCTGCCGGTGTTCTTCTACACCGGATTCCTGATGACCCCGGACGTTCCCCTGACGACGGCATGGGCCGGGGCCCTGTATTTCCTGGAGCGCGCCCTTGTTGCGGACAGGCGCAATGCCTGGTGGGGGGTGGGGATCTGCGCCGGCCTCGGGATGCTGTCGAAATACACCATCGCGCTTCTCGGACCGGCAGCCCTCATCTTCGTGCTCGTCGACCCCCGGGCACGCAGATGGCTGGCGCGGCCGCAACCCTACATCGCGGCGGCCACCGCGCTCGTCCTGTTCAGCCCCGTCATCTACTGGAATGCCACCCACGGCTGGGCGTCCTTTGCCTTCCAGAGCACCCAGCGCCTCGCCGACACGCCGCAGTTTTCGACACCCACGCTGGTTGCCAGCGCGGCGTTGCTGCTGACGCCTCTCGGCCTGGTCGCTGCGGTCGCAGCGCTGGCATCGAACCTGCGACAGCTGGCGTCGAACCCGGCCGGCGATCCGCAGGCGAGACGCCGGCTGTTGTTCATGCTGGTCTTCACGCTGACGCCGCTGTCGGTGTTTGCGGCATTCAGTCTCAGCCACGAAGTCAAGCTCAACTGGACGGGGCCGGTATGGCTCGCCATCTTGCCGGCAATCGCTGCGGCAATCCTTGCTGCCACCACGAAAACTGCCGGGATTGCAGCCGCGCTGCGCAAGTGCTGGGCGCCGACCTTGCTTGCAACGCTCTCCGTCTATGCGGTGTTTCTCCACTATCTGGTTCTCGGCCTGCCGTTTGCCGGACACCTCGGCAATATCCGCACGTTGCCCGTCGCCTGGGACGACTTCGGTCGCGAAGTCGGCCGGATCGCATCGACGGTGGAACAGCAAACCGGCCAGAGCGTCCTCATCGCCGGCATGGACAAATACTTCGTTGCCAGCGAGGTCGCCTTTTACGCCAGGCGTGACGGCCGCGTCATGGGCAACTCCGTCGGTGGCGGCCCGCTTGGCGACGACAGCCTGATGTATGGCTTTTGGTACAAGCCCTCCGATATGAACGGCCGGACAATCATCCTCGTCGGCCTGAAGAAAAGCGACGTCGACAAGGCCGGGGCCGCACAGCACTTCGATCGCCTGACGGACATGGCGACGCAGGACGTCAGCCGGGACGGCCAGACGATAGGCCGGTTTTTCTACCGGATCGGCTATCGCTACCGCGATTGCGTTTCTCCCCAGGCCGACTGCGCGACACCATAGTCCTCGATCGCGCGAGTTTCGCTTTCCCATGAAAAGCGGTTCCCGCGCCTCCCGTCGCGGCCGCGGTTCAGTTTGCCGTCAGGGTAAAGTGCAAGAGTGGTCGCATCAGGCGATCTGCGTCGATGACTCAGGCTGCATATGATGATCGTTTCTGGCAGCTGAATGGGGCTTGGGTGTCCCTGGGTCCGGCTTCCGCTCCAAGGTCGTAAGATTGATGAATGTAAACGTTTCTGCCGCGCGCCTGGTCGAGGACGATCTCCCGGGCTCCGTTTCGAAAACCCGCCTCGATCATGCCGGTCCCGAACTTTCGATTGTCGTGCCGACCCTGAACGAGCGCGACAGCATTGCCATTCTTGTCGACCGGCTGCGCGAGACCCTGGCCGGCATCGACTGGGAGGTGATCTTCGTCGACGACGATTCCACCGACGACACGATCGGCCGGGTCCGCGCGCTCTCCGCCGACGACCGGCGGATCCGCGGTTTGCGCCGCGTCGGCCGGCGCGGCCTCGCAGGCGCCTGCATCGAGGGGATCCTGTCCAGCTCCGCGCCCATCGTCGCCGTCATGGATGCCGACCTCCAGCACGACGAGACGCGCCTGGCCGAAATGTTCCGGGTCCTCAACGCCGGCAATTCCGACCTGGTGGTCGCCAGCCGCTACATCCAGGCGGATGGTGCATCGGACGGGCTGTCAAGGGTGCGCCATGCCGGCAGTCGGCTGGCGGTGGGGATGGCCCAGTCGCTGCTGGGTGTCCGCCTCAGCGATCCGATGAGCGGCTTCTTCATGATCCGGCGCGAGTTCGTCGAAGCGGTGGCGCCGCGCCTTTCCGACCAGGGCTTCAAGATCCTGCTCGACATCGTCGCATCCTCGCCGAAGAAGATGCGCATCGAGGAAATATCCTATGCGTTCAGCCCGCGTCTGCACGGCGTGAGCAAGCTCGATGCATCCGTGGTGTTCGAATATCTCGGGCTGCTGGTTTCCAAGGCTTCCGGCGACCTCATCTCCGCGCGGTTCCTGGCTTTCTGCCTGGTCGGCTCGGCAGGCCTCATCGTGCACCTGGCTTTCCTCCGCACGCTGCTCAGCGCTGGGCTGGACTTCTCCAAGGCGCAGACAGCTGCCATGCTGATCACCATGGTGTTCAATTATACGCTGAACAACGCGCTCACCTACAGGGACCGACGCCGGCGCGGCTGGCGCTTCGTCACCGGGCTCGCAATGTTTGCGGCCCTGTGCAGTTTCGGTGTTTTTGCCGGCGTCGGTGTGTCCACCGCATTCTACCAGAGCGAACCGCGCTGGTGGGTGGCAGGCATCGCCGGGGCCGCCATCGGCGCCGCGTGGAACTATGTCACCAACTCGGCGATCACCTGGCGCAGCAGACGCTGACGCCACCGCTCGGGCACCGCGACTTCGCTCTCGTCGCTGTCACGCCGCGTCAGGCCTCCATCGCCGCCGTGCTGCGGCTGCGAGCCCGGGGATCCGGTGCCGGAACGGCGGCGATGAGGGCCTGCGTATAGGCATTCTTTGGCGCCTCGAACACCTGCCGGCGCGTGCCTGATTCGACGATCTTGCCATGCCGCATGACGACGACATTGTGCGACATCCGCTCGATGACCGCCATGTCGTGGGAAATGAACAGATAGGCGAGACCCATCGTCTCCTGCAGCTCCAGCAGCAGGTCGAGCACGCGCGCCCGCACCGACACATCCAGTGCGGCGACGCTTTCGTCGGCAACGATCAGTTTCGGCTCGAGCGCCAGCGCACGCGCAATGCAGATGCGCTGGCGCTGCCCGCCGGAGAACTCGTGCGGATAGCGGGTGGCGGCATCCGGCGTCAGCCCGACGCGGCGCAGGAGTTCGGCGACCCGGTCGCGTCGTTCCGACTTGCTTCCGATGCCATGGATGATCATCGGTTCGGCAACGGCAGCGCCCACGGCCATGCGCGGATCGAGCGAGGCATAGGGATCCTGGAAGATCATCTGCGCCGATCGGCGGACCGGTTGCATCTCGCGCTGGCTGAGCCCGCCGATGTTGCGCCCGTCGATCACCACGTCGCCCTCGTAGGGAATGAGGCCGAGCACGGCCTTGCCGGTCGTGGATTTTCCCGATCCGCTTTCGCCCACGAGGCCGAGCGTCTGCCCGGGCAGGATGTCGAACGATACGCCATCGACGGCGGGCGTCGGCTTCGCCTTGCTGAACAGGCCGCCCGATTGGGCGCCATAGCGGACGACGAGGTTGGCGACGTTCAGAACCGGCGTACGGTCGAGCGTCGGAGGCGTTTTGCCGTCTGCCGCAGTGACGCGCGGCGGACCATCCGTGCCCGCATGGCTGCCAAGGCGTGGCACGGCGGCCAGGAGCTGCTGGGTATAGGGTTGCTGCGGGCGCTCGAAGATATCGATGGCCGAGCCCTGCTCGACCATGCGGCCGCTCTGCATGATCACGACGCGATCGGCCATCTCGGCGACGACGCCCATATCGTGGGTGATGAGAATGATCGACGTGCCGAATTCGGTCTTCAGCTCGCGCATCAGCTTGAGGATCTGCGCCTGGACGGTAACGTCGAGGGCGGTCGTCGGTTCGTCGGCGATCAGCACCTTGGGACGGCAGGAGAGCGCCATGGCGATCATTACCCGCTGCCGCATGCCGCCGGAAAGTTCATGGGGATATTGCTTCAGGCGGCGGGCCGGATCGGTGATCTGGACCGCGTCGAGCATCTGCCTGGCAATTGCCTCGGCGCCTGCCGTGTCGCTCTGCTGGTGTTCGCGGATCGCCTCCGTCAGCTGGTCCCCGACCGATATGACCGGGTTGAGGGAGGTCATCGGCTCCTGGAACACCATGGCGATCTCGCCGCCACGCACCTTGCGCATCGCCCTTTCGGGCAATGGCAGGAGATCGCGGTTGCCAAGCAGGATCTTGCCCGACGCCACCTGCAACGAGGCCTTCTGCAGCAATCCCATGATGGCCAGCGACGTGACCGACTTGCCGGACCCGGATTCACCGGCCAGGCAGAGCGTCTCGCCGGTGATGAGATCGAAGTCGATGTCGTCGAGCACCCGCCGCCGTCCTTCGGGCGTGCGGGCATCGACAAACAGATTTCGCACCGAAAGCACGGCTGGCGGCGTGGAGAGCTCCGTCACGCGAACACGATCCTCGGGAAGTAGAACGAAACCACCCAGTTCGGCATGTCGACGATCTCGCTGATCCTGAGGTCGCCGCAGACCGAGCACAGCATATAGGCATCGACAGGGCTCATGCCGTGCTCGTCGCCGAGGAGGTCGATCATCCGCATCAGGCTTTCTCGCGCACCCGTCATCAGGTCGGGGCCGATGCCCGTGGTCACCTCGTAGCCGGCGCCGTCCAAATGGCGGGAGACGGGCTCGGTGGTGGTGAAGCGCGGGCTCTTCAGCCGTGCGTCCTTGACGAGTTCGATGGTGGCCTCGACATTCATCTGACTTTCGATCGCCGTGCCGCAGACTTCCCCGTCGCCCTGCGCCGCGTGCGTGTCGCCGATCGAGAACAGCGCGCCCTCGACTTCAACGGGCAGGTAGAGCGTGACGCCGGCGCTGAGGTCGCGGATATCGAGATTGCCGCCGACATTGCGCGGCGGCACGACCGAGTGCAGGCCGGGCGCTGCAGGCGCAACGCCGATGGTGCCGGCGAAAGGCTTCAGCGGCACGCGGCCACCGGGCCCGTAGAGGGCAGGGGTCATCGCATTGGCGTCGTAGGACCACATGTGCAGCGCCGGATCGGGAAACTGGTCGGCGAGCAGGCCGAAGCCCGGAATGTTGGCCGTCCAGCCAAGGCCTGAGGGAACGAAGCGACGCAGCGTCACTTTCAGCGCATCGCCCGGCATCGCGCCTTCGACGTAGACCGGACCGGAGACCGGGTTGATCTTGCCGAAATCCAGTTCTTTCAGCGAATCCAGGGTTGCGCCGGCGCCGAGTTGGCCGCCGGACGAATCCATGCATTCGAAATGGATCGTTTCGCCCGGCTTGGCGATCACGGCGGGTTCGAAATCGCGGTTCCAGCCGAAATTATGCTGGGCGCGGTGAATGGTGTGGGTGCAGACGATGCACATGGGGTGCCTCCGAAGAATTGGCCTCCCCGGGACTGATCCCAGGGAGGTGTTGAACCGATCGGCTTACTTCTTCACGAAGATCGCTTCGTAATTGATGACGCGGGTCGGATCGATGTAGATCTCATCCGGTCCGCCCATCCGCTTCGACTTGGCAACGACGCGACGCTCGTTGAAGACGGGAATCCACGGGGCGTCCTTTTCCTGGATCTCGGTAAAGATCTTGCTCCAGGCTTCGTTGCGCTCGGTCGCTTTGGCGGGCAAGGGCATGGCATCGGCCGCCTGGGCGCGCGGCTCGATGTCCTTGTTGCAGTACCACGACCAGTTCCAGCCGCCGGCAACGGCGCTGCCGCAGCCAAGGATCGGTCCATAGAAGTCGGACGGATCCGGGAAGTCGGCGATCCAGCCAAGACCGCCCGACCATGCCATCGGTGCCTGCCCTTGCGTACCGCCGGCGGCGATCACGTTCGGATTGGCGAGCGCCTTGATCTCGACCTTGACGCCGATGGCGGCCAGATCCTGCTGAATCGCCTGGGCGATGCGCGGCTGCGGATCGGTGTTCGAGGTGTAGAGCTGCGTTGAGAAACCATCCTTGAGGCCTGCCTCGGCCAGCAGCGCCTTGGCCTTGTCGACGTTATAGGCATAGCCCTTGTAGGTCTTGTCATAGCCCGGCATCAGCGGCGGCAGCACCTGGTTGGCCGGCACGGCGCGACCGTTGATGACGCGGACGATCCGGTCCTTGTTGATTGCCATGTTCAGCGCCTGGCGAACCTTGACGTTGTCGAGCGGCTTCACCTGGGTGTTGAGCGTCACATAGCTGGTTTCCAGCTGCTGGCGATCGACGATCATGCCCTCGAAGTCCTTGGAGTTCTTCATCTCCAGGTACTTGGCCGGCGGGATGCCGTCGCCGGCGACATCGACTTCACCCTTCTGCAGCCGCAGCAGCGCCACCAGCGGCTCCTGGCCGATCTCGACCGTGTAGCCGTCGATATGGGGGCGGTCCTTGACGAAATAATCGGGGTTCTTCTCGAACACCAGCTTCTGGCCGACCGTCCATTCCTTCAGGATGAAGGCGCCGGAGCCGATGGGCTTCTTGCCGAAGTCGCCATTGGCAGCCTCGACGGCTTCCTTCGGCACGACCGAGGCGAAGTTGAGGGCGAGCACGTTGAGGAACGTCGCGTCCGGCTGCACCAGCGTGAATTTGACCGTGTGGTCGTCGACGACGGTAATACCGTCGAGCCCCTGCGCGGTGCCGGCCGTCATTGCGTCGGAACCGGTGATCGAGTGGAAGAAGCCGGCGCCGGGGCCTTGCGTCTTCGGATTGACGGCGCGCTCGATCGAGTACTTAACGTCGGCGGCCGTCACTTCGCGGCCGTTGGTGAACTTGACGCCGGGACGCAGCTTGAACGTATAGGTCTTGCCGTCCTCGGACACCGTGTAGCTCTCGGCCAGCGACGGCTTCAGCTCGGTGGTGCCAGGCGTATAATCGACGAGGCGCGAGAACATCGCGTTGATCATCGACCAGTTCTGCCAGTCGTAGCCGATGGCGGGATCCAGGGTCGCGATGTCGTCCTTGTAGGTAACGACGATCTTGGCGCCGTCGGCCGGCTTGTCGGCGGCGTGGACCGCGAGCGCCGGCGCCAGGGACGTGGTTGCGAGCATGGCAGCGAGAGCCGCACGTCGCAGGAAGGTTTTCGTCATTGTCTGAACTCCTCTGTTGGTTTTTGCTTGGTTATTGCGCGCGGATACGCGGGTCGATGAACGGGGCGACGATATCGGCGATGAAATTGCCGATGACGATGGCAAGCGCCGAGACGATGGTGACGCCCATGATGATCGGGATGTCGACCTGCTGGATGGCCTGCCAGGCGAGCTGGCCGATCCCCGGCCAGCCATAGACCGCCTCGACCACAACGACGCCGCTCATGAACTGGCCGATATCGATGCCGATCATCGCGATGATCGGCAGAATGGCGTTCGGAAGCGCGTGGCGGAAGATGATGCGGGAGGACGACAGGCCCTTGGCGCGGGCGGTGCGGACATAATCCTGGTTGAGCACGTCGATCATCGCCGAGCGCACCATGCGGGCATACCAGCCAGCGCCGAGGATGCCGAGCGTGACGGCCGGGAGGACAACATGGTTTGGCGTGCCGTAGCCGCTCATCGGGAACCAGCCGAGCGTGGCGGCAAAGACGTAGAGCAGCAGCAGCGCGACCACGAATTGCGGCGCGGACACGCCGACGAAGGACGCCATCATCACCAGCCGGTCGACAAAGCCGCCACGGCGCAGGGCGGCGATGGTGCCGAGCGTGATGCCGAGCACGACTTCCACGAGGATGCCCGTCGCCATCAGGATGAGCGTTGCCGGCAGGCGGGCAAGGATCAGCGGCAGAACCGAGGTCTTCTGCGTATAGGAGCGGCCGAGATCGCCGTGCAGGATGCCGCTGAGGTAATGCAGGAACTGCATCACCAGGGGCTGATCGAGGCCGAGTTCGTGGCGGATGGCGGCAACGGTTGCCGGCGTTGCGCTGCGCCCGGCGATCAGCACGGCCGGATCGGCCGGCAGCGCATAGAGCAGCAGGAAGGTGATGGCGGCGACGCCGAGCAGGATCAATGCGGCCTGGACAAGCCGTCTCGAGATGAGAAGTGCCATCAGCCCCTGCCTCTCTGGGTCGGGTCGAGGATATCGCGCAGCGCATCGCCGACCAGATTGAACGACAGCGCAGTGAGCAGGATCACGGCACCCGGAATGAACACCAGCCAGGGCGCGGATTCGAAGTAGCTCTGGCTTTCGAAGATGATGTTGCCCCAGGACGGTTGCGGCGGCTGCACGCCGATGCCGAGAAAGGAGAGCGTCGCCTCGAGCAGTACGGTAGTGGCGATGCCGAGCGTTCCCCAGACGATGGCCGTCGGCATCAGATGGGGCAGGATGTGCAGGAGCAGGATGCGGCCATGCCCGGCCCCGAGCGAGCGCTCCGCCATGATGAAATCACGCTCCACCAGCCCGCGCGTTTCCGTGTAGACGATGCGGGCAACCTGCACCCAGTTGACCAGCGCGATCACCATGGCGACGATCCAGAGGCTCGGGTGCAGCAATGCTGCGAGCACGATCGCCAGCAGCAGGGCCGGAAACGCCATCATCAGGTCGGTGAAGCGCATCAGCAGATTGCCGAAGAAACCCCTCACATAGCCGGCGACGATGCCGATGAAGAGACCGATGGCAACAGCGATGCCGTTGGCGACGAGGCCGATCACCAGCGAGGTCCGCGCGCCGTACAGCAGGCGCGAGAACAGATCGCGGCCGAGCGTATCGGTGCCGAGCAGATAGGGGCCGCCGGGCGGCAGCGGCGCGCCATCCAGCGACAGGCCGTCGAACATCTGGTTATCGGGGCTGAACGGCGCAATCAGCGGCGCGGCAGCCGCCATGACGACGACGGCGATGACGATGATCAGCCCGAACAGCGCCGAGGGCTGGCGAAACATGGATTTCAGGACACGCATCAGACGGCCTCCGGCAAGGGTTCGGAGCCACCGAGGATAAAGGCTGCCAGCTGCTCCATCGGCAGCCGCCGCCGCATCGCGCAGCTGCGCAGGATGGTATAGGCCTGCTCTTCGCCGACGCCGCGCGCCTCGATGATTTTCTGCACGGCGGCGTGCACCAGCGGCCGCATCCGCACGCGCTCCTCCAGATGGTCCACCCGGCTGCGCAAGGCGGCGCGTTCCTCGTGGATCGCGACAGCCATGACCAGCGCCGGATAGACCGCCGAGCTGGCGACAGGCTTGGCGATGATGGCGCCGGCACCCTGTTCCAGCGCCCAGGCAATGCGGCCCGGCGCTTCCGAGCCCAGCACGGCGATGACAGGTACGGCAGGTTGCGCATGGGCTCCGGGCAGCAGCCCGTCCCAGCCCTGATCGGCATCGACGATGACAAGGTCCGGTCGTTCGCCGGCACCGAGCGGCTCCCAACGCAGCGATGTGCGCAGGCCAAGCAGCCGCAGCTGGCGGATCAGGCGCTCGGTATTGCTGTCGTCCCGGTGCAGGATCGCGACGTGCCAGCCGGTAAAATTCGGGGTTTCCCTCATGAGACCACCCGCAGCTTCGGATGGGCGTCCGCGTGCCGCGCCGTCAGGTAGGGATCGGCTGGAATCGCGGGACGCGAGGCGATGACGTCGAAGCCCTTAGCGGCATTGATGCGCCCGAGATGAAAGGGCAGGGCCGCATGGTTGGTCTGCCGATCGATCGTGAGCGGGCCAAAGAGGCTCGGCCAGGTCGCGCCATGCAGCGCCCGCCGCACCGCCTGCGGCTCGTCGCTTCCGGCAGCAAGGATCGCGTCGATGCACAGGGTAACCGCCGTATAGGCGCTGGCGAAGACGCCCGACACGGCGCGCGCCGGGCCTGATTTCTCCGCGACCCGCGCCTTGAAGGCGGCGTTTTCAGTAGAGGCGATGCTGGCGAAATAGGATGCCGCGCAGAGCTGCCCGACGCCCGCCCCTGCGGCGATATCGGCAAGCTCGCACTCCATCAGGTCGCAGCTGACGACCGGGCAATTTTCCGGAAGGAAGGCCGGATCCCGGTCCGCCAGTGCCCGGATGGCTGCCAGAAATGCGTAGCTGGAGGGACCGATGAGATTGTTGAGGATGAAGCTCGGGCGGCGTTCGGCGATATCCGCGACGATCCGCTCGACCGCAGTCTCCTCGAGCGGCAGGTAGCGCTCCCCCAACACCTCGCCACCGGCCGCCCCGATAAGCTCGCGGGCCAGCCGGTTCATTTCCCAACCCCAGACATAGTTCGCGCCGACCAGATAGGGGCGCTTGCCGTAGCGCGGGATGAGGTGCTGGAAGAGCGGCAATAGATGCTGGTTCGGGCAGCCGCCGATATAGATGACGTTCTCGTTGGCCTCGAACCCCTCATAGGGGCACATGTACCAGAGCAGGCCATCGTGCTTTTCGACCAGCGGGATGATTTCCTTGCGGGCTGCAGAGGTGATCGTGCCGACGATATGGCGACAGCCCTCGTTGCGCAGCATATGGCGCGCGCCTTCCAGGTAGGCGGACAGCTCGGCGTGGGGATCGGCGAAAACAGGCTCGATCCGTTGCCTTCCGGTGGCGGCGAATTCCTCGATGGCGAATTCCGCTCCGTCGCGCGCGTCCCGGCCCATCGACCCGTAGGGTCCGGTCGTCGAGAACAGGATGCCGATCTTGACTGCGTCGATCATTGCTCAATACCCAAACGCGAAAAGCCCCACGATGCTTGTCCCATCCGGGATGGGGCATCATGGGGGCGAAACTGCCCAGCGACAACAAGGTCATGTGATAGATTTGCCTATTCGGCAGGCCTGAGTAAAATACAGGCAGGCCACCTTTGTCAAGCGCCCCGTCTTGTCTTTATGGGCGAAGCCCGCCTATCGTGACCGGCGCGATCTAGATGTCGCGCTCGATGATGATCTTGAGGGCGTTGCGATTGCCATCCCAATAGGGAAGCGCCGTTTCAGCGTCGCTGAAGGCAATGACCTTGCTGATCAGCCGATCCGCGGCGGTGCCGATCGTTTCGAGATGGCTGACGACCGCGATGAAATCCTGCATCATGGCGTTGCGCGATCCCATGATGTCGAGTTCCTTGAGGTTGAAGAACTGCGTCTGGTAGGTGACGGGCGCCTTGGAATAGCCGACATAGACGACGCGGCCGCTGAAGCAGGCTATATCCACCGCCTGGGTGAAGGTCGCGGGCAGGCCGACGGCCTCGAATGCCACGTCGACGCCATCGTCGTTGGTCCACGCCATCACCCCAGCCACCACATCCTCGCTGCCGGCGTCGATCGTGGCGACCGCCCCGAACTGCATGGCGAGCGCGCGTTTTTCCGGGCTGAGATCGACAGCGATGACCTCGGCGCCGCGAGCGACGGCGGCAATCAGCACGCCCATGCCGATCATGCCGCAGCCGAGCACCGCAACGCGGTCGCCCCGGGCGACGCGACCGCGCTCGACGGCGTGGAAGCCGACGGACAGGGGCTCGACGAGAGCCAGATGGCGGGGCGGCAGGACATCGTTCAGGATCAGCTTTTCAGCCGGCAGGACGATCTCTTCGGCAAGGCCGCCATCCTGCTGGACACCGAGGGTCCTGTTGTAACGGCAGGCATTGACCCGGCCCTTGCGGCAGGAGGTGCATTTTCCGCAACTGGTATAGGGCATGACGATGACCCGGCGGCCGGGTGCGTAGTCAGCCGAAACGCCTTCGCCAGCCTCGACGATCACGCCACCGATTTCGTGGCCGGGAATACGCGGCAGCTGGACGAGGGGATTGAGACCCTTGAAAGTGTTGAGATCGCTGCCGCAAAGGCCGATGTGGCGGACGCTGACGCGCACCTGGCCAGGGCCAACAGGCGCGGCCTCCACCTCGTGAAACCGTGTTACGTTTTCCGCTTCGATACGCAGCGCCTTGATCATGTTACCTCCCCATCCCGTGCTCACTGTCGCACGGGCCTCTCCTCATATGCTGTCATAGCGACTTCCTCCCGGAATCGCCACAGCCCGGAAGCTGTCTTTTGACGGCTTCCGGGCTGTTGTTGCAATCAGGTCAATCGGCAGGTCAATTGGCCGTTCAGTGGGCCGTCGTGGGGGCCGGATCCGGCTTGGACTCGGGCGCCGGTGCATCGGTATCCTCTGCCTTCTTGCCCTTGAAGATCCGCCTTGTGGTGACGAACAGCAGCGGAATGAAGAAGACGCCGAGGACGGTGGCTGCGATCATGCCGCCCATGACGCCGATACCGATCGAGTTCTGGCTGCCCGAGCCCGCGCCGCTCGCAACGGCAAGCGGCATCACGCCCAGGATGAACGCGAGCGACGTCATCAGGATCGGCCGCAGACGTTGCCTTGCCGCCTCGAGCGTTCCGTCGATCAGGCTCTTTCCGTGCTTCTGCTGCTCCAGTGCGAACTCGACGATCAGAATGGCGTTCTTGGCCGCAAGCCCGATCGTGGTCAGCAGGCCCACCTTGAAGTAGACGTCGTTCGACTGGCCGAAAAGCGTTGCTGCGAGCAGTGCGCCGAAGACACCGACCGGGACGGACAACATGACGGCGAGCGGGATCGACCAACTCTCGTAGAGGGCCGCAAGGGCGAGGAACACGACGAGGATCGAGATCGCATACAGCTTGCTCGCCTGGCTGCCGGACAGCTCTTCCTGCTCGGAAAGGCCCGTCCACTCCAGACGGAAGCCCGGCGGCAACTGCGATACCAGCTTGTTGACTTCGTTCATCGCGTCGCCCGAGCTGACGCCAGGTGCGGCTGCGCCCTGAATTTCGACGGCGGACGAGCCGTTATAGCGCTCGAGACGCGGCGAGCCGAAACTCCAGCTGCCCGTCGCAAAGGCCGAGAACGGCACCATGGACCCTTCCGAATTGCGGACATACCAGCGATCGAAATCCTCTGGCTGCATGCGGAAGTCTATGTCGCCCTGAACGTAGACCTGCTTGACACGACCCCTGTCGATGAAGTCATTCACGTAGCTGCCGCCCCAAGCGGTTGCCAGCGTGCTGTCGATGTCGGCGAGCGAGATGTCGAGAGCGCTTGCCTTTTCCTGATCGATTTCGACCTGGTACTGTGGCTGGTCTTCCTGGCCGTTCGGGCGCGTGCCGACCAGCAGAGGGCTTTTGGCCGCCATGCCGAGCAGCTGATTGCGGGCTGCCATCAGCTTTTCATGCCCCTGGCCGTTGACGTCCTGGAGGTAGAAGTCGAAGCCGCTGGACGAGCCGAAGCCCGGGATGGCAGGCGGCGCCAGGGCAAAGACGCTACCGTCCTTGATCTTGGAAAACGCCTGCATCGCCCTTCCGGCGACAGCCTGGGCCTTGGACTGCGGGGTCGTGCGGACCGAGAAATCCTTGAGCTTGATGAAGGCCAGGCCGATGTTCTGGCCCTGGCCACCGAAACCGAAGCCGGCGACGGCAAAGACGCCGTCGACATAGTCTTTTTCGGTGTTGAGATAATAATCACGGACCTGGTTGAGCACCTCCTTCGCCCGCGCGTCGGTCGCACCGGGGGGAAGCGTCACGCTGGTGATCAGGATGCCCTGGTCTTCGTCGGGAAGGAACGAGCTCGGCAGCCGGTTGAAGAGATAGCCGACGCCGACCACGATGAGGACGAAGACGACGAGGCCGATCCAGCTGCGTCGAAGAATGCCGCCGACACCGCTCTGATAGGCATGGGTGCCACGATCGAAGTTGCGGTTGAACCAACCGAACACGCCCTTTTTCTTGGAATCGTGCTTGGGCTTGCGCAGCAGCGTGGCGCAAAGCGCAGGCGTCAGGATGAGGGCGACGATGACCGAAAGGATCATGGCCGAGACGATCGTCACGGAGAACTGGCGATAGATGACGCCGACGGAGCCCGCAAAGAAGGCCATCGGGATGAACACTGCCGAGAGCACCGTCGCGATACCAACGAGCGCCCCGGTGATTTCGCCCATGGATTTGATCGTCGCCTCGCGCGGCGAAAGATCTTCCTCTTCCATGACGCGCTCGACGTTCTCGACGACGACGATGGCATCGTCGACGAGCAAACCGATCGCCAGTACCATCCCGAACATGGTCAGGTTGTTGATCGAATAGCCGAACAACGACAGGATACCGAATGTGCCGAGGAGGACGACCGGGACGGCCAGCGTCGGGATCAGCGTTGCCCGCAGGTTCTGCAGGAACACGAACATGACGATGAAGACGAGGACGATAGCCTCGATCAGCGTCTTCACGACGTCTTCGATCGACAGACGGACGAACGGCGTCGTGTCATAGGGGTAGACGACCGAGACATTGGCCGGAAGCGTCTGCTTCAGGCTGTTGATGGTCGATTCCACGGCTTCCGCGGTGCTGATGGCGTTGGCGCCGGCTGCAAGCTGAATGGCAAGACCCGCCGACGGATGACCGTTATAGGTACTGGAGCTGGCATAGCTCTTGGCACCGAGTTCGACACGCGCGACATCGTTGATCCGCACGAGCGAACCGTTCGGCAGGCTCTTCAGGATGATGTTTTCGAACTGCTCGGGCGTCTGCAGCCGGCTCTTGGCCGTAACGGTGGCGTTGAGCTCCTGGCCCTTGCGCTGCGGCAGGGCGCCGAGCTGGCCGGCGGCGACCTGGCTATTCTGCGCCTGGATGGCAGCCGAGACATCGCTGACCATCAGCTGGTACTTCGCCAGCTTGTCGGGATCGACCCAGATCCGCATGGCATAATTCGAGCCGAACAGCGTGGTGTCGCCAACGCCCTCGACGCGCTTGATCGTGTCGTTCAGCGTGCTGTCGACATAGTCGGCGAGATCGTTGGCGTTGAGCTTGTCGTCCATCGACACGAAGCCGATGACCATCAGGAAGTTCGACGTGGACTTCGAGACGGTGATGCCGGTGCTGGTGACCGAGGATGGCAACTGCGACTGGACGAGCGCCAGCTTGTTCTGCACCTGCACCTGCGCCGTATCGGGATCGGCGGCATTGGTGAAGGTCAGCGAGATCGATGTCTGGCCGGTCGAGGTCGAGGTCGACGTCATATAGTCGAGGTTGTCGATGCCGGTCATGCCCTGCTCGATGACCTTGGTCACCGAGTTTTCGACGGTCGAGGCATCAGCGCCGGTATAGGTGGCCGTGATGCGCACCGTGGTCGGCGCGATCTGCGGATATTGCGAAATCGACAGCGTGGTGATCGCCAATGCGCCGGCGAGCATGACGACGATGGCGATGACCCACGCGAAGATGGGGCGGTCGATGAAGAAACGTGACATCGTGCAGCTTACTCCGCAGTGCCGCTGGCGGCACCCTTGTCGGTATTTTCGAGGCTCGCCTGATCCGTCGACGGCTTGGCGTCTGCGGAAGCCTGCTTGACGTTGCCGGTCGCATCGTCGATCGTCACCATCGAGACGTTGACGTCCTGTCCGTCCTTGACCCGCTGACCACCTTCGATGATCACCCGATCGCCGTCCTTCAGGCCTTCGCTGACGAGCCAGCTGTTGCCGATGCTGCGCTGGACCATCAGCGTGCGGGCCTGGACCTTGCCATCCGGACCCACGAACATTGCGGTCGGTTCACCCTTGGTGTTGCGGGTCACGGCGCGCTGCGGCACCAGGAAGCTGTTCGGCGCCACGCCCTCTTCGATGCTGGCGCGCACATACATGCCGGGCAGGAGCGTGCGGTCGGGGTTGGTGAAGATCACGCGAACGCTGATCGTGCCGACCGTCTCGGCGACCGTGGCGTTGGCGAACTGGAACTTGCCGGTCTGCTTGTAGGTCGATCCGTCCTCGAGCGTGAGGTGAACGGCAACATTGTCACCATTCGTCTTGAGACGACCCTCGTCGACCGCGCGGCGGAATTTGAGCAGATTGGTGCTCGACTGCGTCACATCGACGTTCATCGGGTCGAGCTTGTTGATCGTCGTCAGCGCTGTCGTCTGGTCTGCGGTGACGAGCGCACCGACCGTCACGGTCGAGGCGTCGACGCGACCGTCGATGGGGGCGCGGATCTTCGTGTAGTCGAGATTGATGCGGGCAGTTTCCAGCGACGCCTTGGCGGAGGCAACGTCTGCCTTCGCCTGCAGGAAGGTCGAATTGGCGTCGTCGAAATCCTGCTGGCTGACGGCAGCCTGCTGGCTCAGGCCCTTGTAGCGGTCGAGCTTCGCCTGCGCGCTGGGGATCGCGCCCTCGGCCTTCTGGAGCGCGGCAGCCGCGCTGTCGTAAGAGGCCTGGTAGGCGCTGGGGTCGATTTCGTACAGGATGTCGCCCTGCTTGACTTCGCTGCCTTCCTTGAAATTGCGGCTGCGAATGATGCCGCCGACCTGGGGGCGGACATCTGCGGTCAGATAGGCAGATGTTCTTCCCGGCAGTTCCGCCGTGATTGCAACGGACTGCGGGTGCAGTGCCATGGCGGACACTTCAGGCTTGACCGCCGGGGCGTTGTTCTGGGCGGACTTCTGCTCGTTGCAGCCGGCCACCATCAGTGCCATCCCGAGGCCTGCGGCCGCAAGCACACACAACCTGGGGATCGACGCAACCTGGCTTCGGGCCACCCGGGCAGACTTGCGTTGCGGCAGATGCGAAGAAGGGGCGAGGTTTTGCACGTTGCGGTTTCCAGTCCTGTTATTTATAGTACGACCTAGTACGCTAATTATATCCGTAGCCCTCAATGTCAATCGCTTCCGGAGTTTGTCAATGAAAAATCACACGCGGGGAGCGTTAGTCGGTGAGGCCATTCGTCGCCCGCGTGGTCGCCCGCAAACCGCAAGCGACGATACGCGGCGAAAGACGATCATCGCGGAAGCACGCAGAACCTTCCACGAAATGGGTTACGTGGGCACGACAATGGATCTTGTGGCGACCCGCTGCAAAGTCTCGAAACAGACACTTTACAAGCTTTTTGCCAGCAAGACCGAGCTTTTCATGGCCATGATCGATGTTCATCGCGCGTCGATGGTCGCCCTTCCGCGCCCAGACGGAGAGACGCTGCCACTGATGGAAACGCTTGAGTTGATCTTTATGATCGACATGGATGAGGAGGTCGACAGGGATCGACAGGCTTTCGTTCACTTTATCGTGGGGGAGTCCGAGCATTACCCGGAAATCGGCGGGCTGCTGCACAAGCACGGCCTGTTGCAATCGCGCCAACTGCTGGCGGAGTGGCTACAGACGCAGATAGAGCGGGGAAGGCTCAGCGTCCGGGATACCGCAAGCGGCGCCCGCATGCTCCTCAGCATGGTCATGGTCGCACTCGCGCCCATGCCCGGTAATTTCGATCGCTGGCCGAGCCGCGCGGCCAGGAACGACTATCTGCGCTGTTGCTTCGACATCTTCCTCAAGGGCGCGCTACCGCGCCCGGAGACGCTGCGCCCCTGATGCCATGGCTGAGGCAACGAGATCAGTGGCGCTGCATCATCGCTGAGACTTCCTCATCCATCTCCCCCAGCAACGGTTCCTGCTCGCCTGCCGCGTACATTTCCTGGAGTACCGCCCCAAGGGCGAGATCGAGGCACCAGACCGGGAAGGTGGCGTTCATTCCCTTGGCGCTCTGACGCGCATAGGTGATTAGCCGCGCTATCGATGCCAGTTCTTTTAGGGTGTCAGAATCGATCTCTTTGTTTTCATTCGAAACTATCGTTGTCATTGCAGCCCCCACATGCGCCGTCGTGATATGCCGCTTCTATAACGCAGACGACGCGCTGGCGCGCGTGACAAAAGACGTGACACACTGCTCGGGTGCGGTTCATTTTTAGTTACAACTTATGGCCGATTTTTTAGAACACGCGCTCGCCACACTGCAACTGCACCATCAGAGAGTACATAAAAAAAGCACGCTCCGGCTGACCAGAGCGTGCTTTTGGGCGGAAAAACAACCAGCTAACCGGTGATTCTTCAGTGATGAAGTGTCGCCGGCGCTTCCTTCGGCGCGGCCACGGCCGCAGGTGCGGCTTCGGACGCATCGGCAAGGGATGTCACGAGCGTGAGGATCGACTGGCGAATGCCGGCATCGCCGATCTTCATGAAAGCCTTGTTCAATCCGAGGCCCTCTTTCGAGGTGAGGAATTCGGAGAGGTCGTCGAGTCCGTTCAGGTGGCCGATTCCATCCGTCGTCAGGGACTGGGAGTTGTCCTGCTGAAAGAAGAAACTGACCTGGATCGCCAAGACGCCGGCAATCGTCTGGAGCCGGCTGGCACCAATGCGATTGGTGCCCTTTTCATACTTCTGAACCTGCTGGAATGTAACGCCGATTTGGTCGGCCAGCCGTTCCTGGCTCATGCCGAGCATAAGGCGTCGCATACGAACGCGGGAGCCGACGTACACGTCGATCGGGTTTGGTACTTTTGCAGTCACTGCACAGTCTCCTGGATCACAAGGCACGAGAACTTTGACACCCCGACGCTCGGAATGTTCAGTAAAACGCAGGCGATATGATAAATAACAAATTTGTTCGAAAAGCGACCCCAAAAGCCGCGTCTTGCATTCTTTCTGTTCAGTTCACCCAGCGCACATCTTTTGGTCGCCTGTCTCCCACTCAGCGCGGCTGCAGTACCGAAGACGATCGGCAGCTTCGCACCGGGCAGCTCCCGTTGTCCTTGGTCGGAACCGAGGTACTGGCCGCATAGGAGCCGAAATCGCATTGGCCGCTGTCAACGACATAACGATCGTAAAGGGTTACATTGCCGTGGCGCGAGGGATATCGCAACAGCACGGCCCGCTGCTGTGCGATCGCCTGCTGGATATCACCGCAGGTTCGGTCCGTCGCAACATAGCGCGAGATCGCCAGCGCCGGAGAGGCGAGATAGAGCAGCGCCAGGGCTGCGAGCGCGATTTTCATGAGGGATCCTTTTCCGCTTATCGATAACACTTGTTTAGCGCTTTCGAGGCGTCGTCGCGAGCAGCAACTGCCGGAGCGCCGGCTAAGTTTTTCGACTGAAAGCGGAATGAAAGGTTGGCGCGTTACGGTGCAGCCGCATCGTGGAGGAGCCCATGCCCGACAAGGGCTGAGAGCGATGCCAACAACAGGAGGAGATATTCCATGCGTTCCAACGCATTTTTTCATTGCGTCGCCCTTTCCGCCGTCATGGCTGCAGCGTCGCTCGGTGCGACCACGGCTGCAAAGGCTGCCGATAAGATCACCATCATGGTCGGCGGCTTCGAGAAGCAGATCTACCTGCCGGCCAAGCTGACTGAAGCGCTCGGCTACTTCAAGGACGAAGGTCTCGATGTCGAGCTGCTGAACGAAGCGGCCGGCGTCGACGCCGAGAACCAGCTGCTGGCCGGCGCCGTCCAGGGCGTGGTCGGCTTCTACGACCATTGCGTCGACCTGCAGGCCAAGGGTAAGTTTGTTGAATCCCTCGTGCAGTTCAGCCAGGCGCCCGGCGAAGTCGAACTCGTGTCGACCAAGCATCCCGAAATCAAGTCGCCCGCCGACTTCAAGGGCAAGAACCTCGGCGTAACAGGCCTCGGTTCGTCGACCAACTTCCTGACGCTTTACATGGCCTCGAAGGCCGGCCTGAAGCCGGGCGACGTGGTGACCATTCCGGTCGGCGCCGGCGGCACCTTCATCGCCGCCATGCAGCAGGACCAGATCCAGGCCGGCATGACGACCGAACCGACCATCTCGCGCATGCTGAAAACGGATGAGGCGAAGATCCTCGTCGACATGCGCACCGTCGAATCGACCCGCGCTGCCCTCGGCGGCACCTATCCCGCGGCCTCTTTCTACATGGAGAATGCGTGGATCGACAGCCACAAGGAAGAGGCACAGAAGCTTGCCAACGCCTTCGTCAAGACGCTGCGCTTCATCAACACCCATTCGGCAGCCGAGATCGCCGACAAGATGCCGAAGGATTTCTACGTCGGCGACAAGGACGGCTACATCAAGGCGCTCGAGGCCGGCAAGGGCATGTTCACGCCAGATGGCGTCATGCCGGAAGACGGTCCGAAGACTGTTCTCGCCGTGCTCTCGGAGTTCTCGAAGAACGTCAAGGGCAAGCAGATCGACCTCTCGAAGACCTACACGACGGAATACGTCAAGAACGTCAAATAGCCGGTTTCGACCGCTTCCGGCCAAGCGCCGGAGGCGGTCACCGATCGTTCGGGGCAGCGCGTGCACGCCCCTCGACAGGCACGCATCAGGGTTCAATATGCAACAGGATCAAGCCAAGGGACCGGCGATCGAGCTGATCAATGTCAGCCGCCGCTTCGTCTCGCCGACCGGCAAGTCGCTGACGGCACTTCGCGATTTCAACATGACCGTCGAGCGTGGCGAATTCGTCGCCGTCGTCGGCCCAACCGGCTGCGGCAAGTCGACCACGCTCAACCTCGTCACCGGGCTCAACAAGCCCAGCGCCGGCGAAGTCCGGCTGATGGGCGGCCCGGTCGACGGCATCGACCCACGCGTCGGCTTCGTCTTCCAGACGGATGCGCTATTTCCGTGGAAGAACGTCATCGACAATGTCATGGCCGGCCCGCTATTTCGCGGCAAGTCGAAGGCGGAAGCCGAGAGCACCGCCAAGGACTGGCTGGCCCGCGTCGGCCTCACCCGCTTCCTCCATCACTATCCGCACCAGCTCTCCGGCGGCATGCGCAAGCGCGTCTCGCTCGCCCAGACCTTCATCAACGAGCCGGAAATCCTGCTGATGGACGAGCCCTTCTCGGCGCTCGACGTGCAGACCCGCACCGTCATGCACGAGGAACTGCTGAAGCTTTGGGCCGAGCGTCAGGCGTCGGTCGTCTTCGTCACCCACGATCTCGAGGAAGCCGTGGCGCTGGCCGACAAGGTCTATGTACTGACGGCGGGGCCGGCGACGGTCAAGTCGGTCTACAAGATCGACCTGCCGCGCCCGCGCGTGGTCTCGGAAATCCGCTACGAGCAGAGCTTCATCGATTACTGCAAGACCATCTGGGAGGACCTTCGCCAGGAGGTCGAGACCAGCTATCGCCGCGCCAGCGAAGCAGCCTGAGGGAGGATCGGATCATGTCAATCACCACACTCGAAACCGGCGTTGCGCCGATCTTCCGTGCCGGCACATCAGACGCCGAGATCGAAGCCGCCGCGCTGAAACTCATCACGCGCCGCAAGCAGCTCGTCCTGTTCTGGCAGATCGCCATCCTGGTCCTGACGATCGCGCTCTGGGAACTGACGTCACGCTTCGGTATCATCGACCCGTTCTTCTATTCGAGCCCGAGTTCCATCGCCTCGCGCCTCTACGAATGGGCGACTGAGGGCACGACCGAAGGGTCGCTCTGGTACAATCTCTGGGTCACCATGGAAGAGGCGCTGATCGGCTTCTTCGCCGGCTCCATCACCGGCGTCCTCGTCGGCGTCGGCCTTGGCCGCAACCGCTTCCTCGCCGATATCTTCTCGGTCTACATCAAGGCGATCAACTCGATCCCGCGCGTCGTGCTGGCACCGATCTTCATCATGATCATGGGTCTCGGCCTCGCCTCGAAAGTGGCGCTCGCCTTTATCATGGTGTTCTTCGTGGTCTTCGCCAATGCCTTCCAGGGCGTGCGTGAAGCCGACCGCAACATGATCGCCAATGCCCGCATCCTCGGCGCCTCCGACTGGCAGGTGACGCGGGAGGTGATCGTGCCATCGGCGATGAGCTGGATCTTCGCCAGCCTGCATGTGTCCTTCGGCTTTGCCATCATCGGCGCCATCGTCGGCGAATTCGTCGGTGCGCGCTACGGCATCGGCCAGCTGATCTCGATCGCCAAGGGCACCTTCGACGCCGCCGGCATGTTCGCCGCCATCATCCTCGTCATGATAGTGACGCTGATCGCCGAATTCATCATGACGATGGTGGAAAACCGCCTCGCCAAGTGGCGGCCGCAGCAGCACATGGATGCCCAATAGGCGATCCTCCATACAGCGAGAAAAGGCCGGATTTCCCGGCCTTTTTCTATATCAGGACAACCGCTAGCGGCAGGCGGATGGTGACCAGCAGGCCACCCGCCTCGGCGTCGCTGAGTTCGACAGCGCCGCCGGCGCCGTCGACCACTTCGCGCACAATGGCAAGCCCGAGCCCGCTGCCTTCCGATTCAGTCCCCATGACCCGGTAGAACCGCTCGAACACCGGACCGCGCTCCGGCTCCGCTATGCCGGGTCCGTTGTCCTCGACCGTCAGGATCGCCGTCGCGTCGCTGCGATGCACGCAGACAGTGACGACGCCCCCATCACGGCAACCGTAGCGCAGCGCATTGTCCACCAGGTTCACCAGCATTTCGCGAAGCATCGTGCCGTCGCCCTCGACATGCACCGGCCCCTCGGCCTCGAGGCCCAGATCGATGTTGCGGCGCAAGGCTTCCTCCGCATGACTTTCCAGCACCTGCCGCGCCGTAGCGCTGAGATCGATGACGTCGTTGCGCGGCCGCCGGCTGCCCGGCTCGGCGCGTGACAGGGTCAGCAACTGGCTCGCCAGGCGCGTCACCTGGCGGGTGCTCAGACGCAGGGCCTGCAACGCTTCGTCGCGCTTCAGGGGATCGCCCTCCCGTGCAGCAACACTGGCCTGCGTGGAAATCAAAGCCAGGGGGGTCCGGAGCTGGTGCGCGGCATTGGACACGAAGCGGCGCTGGGCCGCCATCTGGTTCTGCACCCGCTCCATATGGTCGTTCAGCGCATGGACCAGCGGCTGCAGCTCGCTCTGCACCATGTCGGGCGACAGCGGATCGAGCCGGTTGCGACCGCGCGCGCGGACGGCGTCGCGCAGCCTGAGCACCGGTGCCAGTCCCCGTTGCA
>CAZZZI010000024.1:0-5955 GCA_964658415.1 uncultured Sphingomonas sp.
GAGGCCGAGCGGCACGCCGATGACGACCGCGATGGCCACCGAGAAGATGCCGGCCATCAGCGACGCCCGTGCGCCCCAGATCATGCGCGAAAGAATGTCGCGGCCGATATCGTCGGTGCCCAGCCAATGGAGGGCCGACGGTGCCTTGCGGATGGCCGACCAGCTGGTCGCGATCGGGTCGGGAATGGGCAGGAGCGGCGCTGCAATGGCCAGGATCACGAAGAACAGGATGATGACGAGGCCGACGAGCGCTCCCTTGTTGGCCTTCAGCTTGCGCCATGCGCGACTGCTGGAGCGCGGGCTGGCTGCGGAAACCGGGATGGAAGCGACGGGGTCGATCGTGCTCATAGGGCGGCCCTCAGTCTCGGATTGAGCAGGACGGAAAACACGTCGGCCACCAGGTTCATGAAGATGAAACCAACGGCGGTGCAGAGCACCACGCCCTGGACGACGGCATAGTCGCGGTTGAAAACGGCATCGACGATCAGCTTGCCGAAGCCTGGAATGGTGAAGATCTGTTCGGTCAGCACTGCGCCAGCCAGCAATTCGCCGAAGAGCAGGGCGCTGACGGTAATGATCGGCAGCAGCGCGTTGCGGAACGTGTGCTGCAGCACCACGGCGGATTCCTTCAGGCCCTTGGCGCGCGCGGTGCGGATGTAATCGGCGCTGAGCACGCTCAGCATCGAGGAGCGCGTGTGGCGCATCAGGGTTGCCGCCAGCGCATTGCCGAGCACGAAGGCCGGCATCAGCATCGTCTTGATCGATTGCAGCGGGTCGGCGAAGAACGGCTGGTAACCGGAAGCCGGCAGCCAGCCGAGCTTCACGGAAACGAGGAGGATCAGCATGATGCCGAGCCAGAAATTCGGGATGGAAAGGCCGCACAACGCGACGATGTTGGCGAAAAAGTCGATGATGGTGTTGCGCTTGACCGCCGCCAGAATCCCCATCGGAATGCCGATGACGACGGCAAAGATCATCGACATGATGGCCAGCTGCAGGGTCACCGGCAGCTTCTGGGCGACAAGGGTGAGGACGGGCTGGTTGGTGCGCAACGAGGTGCCGAGGTCACCCTTCAGCACCGCGCCCAGCCAGTAGCCGTATTGATAGACGACGGGATCGTTCAGCCGGTATTTTTCGCGCAGGAACTCGATCACCTGGGGATCGCGTTCCTCGCCGGCCATGGCCAATACGGGGTCGCCGGGCAAAAGCTTCTGCAGCGAAAAGACGAAGATGGAGATGATCAGCAGCGTCGGTATGGCGACGAGCAGTCTCTTTCCGATGTAGGTGTACATGGCCGATCCCAACCTGTTGCATCGGCCGCGCGAGAGTTCCCCGCGCGGCTGGCTCGATTAGCCGCTCTTCTTGACGCCGACCATGCGGATCATGCCATCAGGCGAGGGGACAAAGCCGGTGACGGACTTGTTGTAGGCCCAGATCCAGGCGGAGTGGCCGAGATAGATGATCGGCAGGTCGTCGTTGAGGATGGTCAGAGCCGCATTGTATTTCTGCTTGCGAACGGCGGCGTCCTGCGACTGGCGGGCTTCGACCAGCAGCTTGTCGACCTCGGGGTTGCTGTACTTGGAATCGTTCAGCCCGGCACCCGTGGTGACGAACTGCTGGATGTTGCCATCCGGATCGGCCCGTCCCGACCAGTCGGAGCGGCTGAGCTGATAATTTCCGGCCGTCTGGGCGTCCAGGAGGGTCGCGAATTCCGTCGGCTTCAGCGTCACGTCGAAGCCGGCTTCGGCGACCATCGACTGGATGATCTGCATCGTCTGCAGGATGACGGGCTCGTTGGTCACGGCAATCTCGACCGGCACACGCTCGAAGCCGGCGGCCTTGATCAGGGCTTTCGCCTTGTCGACATCGCGGGCTGGCACCGGGATATCCTTGTCGAACCAGGGGCTGTTCGGCGAGAACGGCTGGTTGCCGGCCAGGGCCGTGCCGTCGAAGACGATCTGCATTGCCGCCTCCCGGTCGATGGCGAGCGAGAAGGCCTGGCGCAGACGCTTGTCCTCACCCATCGGGTTCTTGGCACGCGGGCCATTGCCGATGTTTGCGTAGATGCCGAGCCATCCGGTGCCGACCGCATCGGCATAGGCGAGCTTCGGGTCAGCCTTCACAGTGGCGACATCCGTGGCCGAAACGCGCTCGATCATGTCGAGATCGCCCGAACGCAGGTTGGCGAGGCGCACTGTCGTGTCGGGGATCGGAAGATAGGTGATCTTGTCGATGAAGATGTTGTCCTTGTTCCAGTAATCCTGGAACTTCTCGAGCACGATCCGATCCTGCTGCACCCGCTCGACGAACTTGAACGGGCCGGAGCAAACCGGATGGTCGCCGAATTTCGCACCGGCAGCCTTGGCGGCCGTTGGCGATACCATCATGCCGGCGCGGTCGGAAAGTTGCGCCAGCAGCGTGACATCCGGTGCCTTCAGCGTGAATTTTACTTCGTATTCGCTTGTCGCCTCGACGTTGGTGACCGAGGAGAGTTCGCTCTTGCGCCGCGATTCCGGCATCGTCTTGCTGCGCTGGATATCGTCGACGACGGCCTGGGCGTTGAAGGGCGTGCCGTCGTGAAACTTGACGCCCTGACGCAGTGTCATCGTCAGTTCCTTGCCGTCTGCCGACCACTTCCAGGCGGTCGCCAGCTGCGGCACGAATTCGAGCTTCGGCGTCACGTCGACCAGCTTGTCGCAGAGCGCCGTGTAGACGATGCGGCCGACGAAAGTGCGCGACTGGGCGGGGTCGAGCACATCGGCATCGTCCTGGAGGCCGATCTTCAATTCGGCACCGAGCGCCGGAAGGGCGCAGAGGGTACCGACGGACAGTAGCGATAGAAATCTGGCGATCTTCATTCTTGTGTTCCCCTGTGTCTAATCTGGTCTGTCCGGTCTGGTGAGGGCCGGAATGTCTGCATGTGTCGTCGGGCCAACCCCTAAGCGTCTTCTTCCTGGCGTTCCGCCTGCGGCGCATCGAACGAGGTGACGCGGATCAGGCTTTCCTGCAGCAGCAACAGATGCTGGCGCATCGCCTCGGCGGCGCCGATCGGGTCGCGAGCGGCAATCGCGTCGATGATCGCCCTGTGCTGGTCGTGAGTCCGCTCCCGCGTGCGGTTGTTGCTGCGGGCCAATTCGCGAATGGTTTGCCATGCCTCGTCCTGTCGGACGTGATTGATGAAGTCGAAAATCGTCAGGAAGAACTGGTTGCCGGCGCTCTGGGCGATCAGTCGGTGGAGGGCGCCGTCCCATAGCTCGCGGCCGTCGGCATCGTCGCTGCGGTAGATTTTCTCCGCCAATTCGTACATGCGCCCGATCGAGACGCTCTTGGCACGGATCGCAGCCAGCTGGGCCAGCTGCGGTTCGATGCGCAAGCGGACTTCCATGATCTCGGTAATGTCGGTGCTGGCGACTGTGCTGCCGACATGCTCGGTCCAGCCATCGGGGCGGGGCCCGGCATAGGTGCCCGATCCCTGTTTGCGCCAGATCAGCCCTTCGGCTTCCAGCACCTCGAGCGCCCTGCGCAGCGCCCGGCGGCTGACCCCGAACTGTTCGGACAGCGCGCGCTCTGTCGGCAGCTTGCCATCCGCTTCCAGCCCGCCGGAGTGGAGCAGGCTTCTCAGCCTGTCCAGCGCGTAGGTCGAATTCTCCGGCAGGTTGCTCACGATTGCGTCCTAGCTCGACTGAACCAATAGTTGATTGGTTCCATACAAGACAGGTTACGGCACAGCGTCAAGCGCTTTTTTGGGCATGGCTCATGTTTGCATATTTAATGTGCGTAACGCTGGGCCGGCATGCGTGCGAACGACACGCTGGCCGAAGGCTTGTGCCTATTTCCAGCTGGAGCCATCGGCGGCTGCGCAGCCGTAGGGGGGAAGGCCGTTTGCAAATGTGGTCTTCAGTTTGGCGCAGCCCCAGGCATTCAGCGGTGCCGGCATCGAGGAATTGAGGGTTATGCCGACTTCGTCGTAGGGGCTGACGGTGTTGGTCACGTAGCGATACCAGCGAAAACCGATGGTCGCAACGAGTGCGATCGCAATCACGAGCAGCAGGCGGATCAGTCTCTTCATATTGTTTTCCCTCAACTAAAGCGTCGCCGTTTAGCAGCCGGGGCGCAATTGTCAAAGTGTGCGGTCGCGCATGTGTGGAAAGGCTGGGGCAAGCCGTGTCGGCGATGAAATTAGAATCTCGAAATTGTTAAAATAGAAAGTGCTTTCTTACACCATTCATAATTGACATGAGCTAAGTTGTGTACGGGAGCGCAAGAACGTCAGCTTGAAACGATTGCATATGACAGATTTCACAGAGCATCAGCGCCTGGAGGCGCTCTACAGTCTTGGCCTTCTCGACACGCCGGCCAGCGAAAGTTTCGATCGCATCACCCGCATGGCGAGCCAGATCTTCAATCTCCCGATCGCCGCAGTGTCTTTGACAGATGTCGATCGGCAATGGTTCAAATCCCGCGTCGGTGTCGATCACTGTACCATTCCCCGGGATGGTGCGCCCTGCGCCCAGGTTGCCGAGCGAGCGGAACTGCTGGTCGTCCCCGATATGGCGGAGGACGATTGCTATCGGGACAGCGTTCTCGGCAAAAGCGGCATACGCTTTTACGCCGGTGCGCCGCTGGTGACGCGTGAAGGGCATGGGCTGGGTGCGCTCTGCGTGCTCGGAACCGAGCCGCGCACGGCGACGGAGCAAGAGCTTGCCGGCTTGAAGGACCTCGCCGCCATGGTGATGGCGCAAATCGAGCTCCAGCATGCCATCGGACGCATCGATCCGGTCAGCGGCCTGCCGAACCGGATGCAGTTCTTCGACGATCTTTCCGACCTCGAGCTGGACGACAGCAGCGGGCTGCAGCGTTTTGCGGTGATCCTCGACCTTGCCGAGAGTGGCCAGATCGATCATCTCGCCCGCGTCATGGGCCCCTCCCATGTCGATGCCAGCATCCGGGAAGCCGGTCAGATCCTGCGGTCAGCGCTCGGGCGCGACAGGATCGCCTATCATGTGTCGTTGACACAATTTGCGTTTCTGGCGCCGAAAGGCGCGCGCAGACAACGCTATCTGGACAAGCTGGCTACCCTGCTTGCCGGGGTCGAGGCGGCGTCCAGCCTGCGCTTCGTGATGACGCCGGTGATGGGCGTGGCACCGTTCGTGCCGGGGAAAATAAGCCCCGCCGAGCTTCTCCAGGAGTTGAACAGCGCCGCCCAGGATGCCCGCGAAGTCGAGGCGCGGGTGAGCATCTTCTCGCCAGCCAGCCATGCCAAGCATCAGCGCGCCTTCCGGCTGCTCGAGGATTTTGCCGAGGCGCTGAGGGCCGACGACCAGTTGTCAGTGGTGTTCCAGCCGCGCATGGACATCGCCAGCGGCGCCTGCGTGGCGGTCGAGGTGCTGCTGCGCTGGACCCATCCCGAATTCGGCCCGGTCTCGCCCGGCGAGTTCATCGCGATCATCGAGAATTCGCAGCATGTCCGGGACATGACCGCCTGGGTACTGGATGCCGCGCTTCGCCAGACGAGGGCCTGGATGGACCTCGGCCTGACGATGCCGGTCTCCGTCAATGTGTCGGCGGCCAATCTCGAGGAAGACGACTTTGCCGAGCAGGTGGCACTGGCCCTCATGCGCCACCGGATTCCGGCGGCGATGCTGGAACTGGAGGTCACCGAGAGCGCGATCATGAAGGACGCGGCCAAGGCAATGACGAAATTGCGGGCGCTTTCGGAGGCTGGCATCCGGCTCTCCATCGATGATTTCGGCACGGGTTACAGCAGCCTCTCCTATCTTCAGCTGCTGCCGGCAACCGTCGTCAAGATCGACCAGTCGTTTATCCGGACCCTGGATGCGGGAACGCGCGAGCGCAACCTGGTGCGCTCGATGATTTCCCTTTCGCACGACCTCGGCTATCGCGTCGTGGCCGAAGGCGTCGAAACGGAAGCGGTGCGAGACATCCTTGCCGCGA
>CAZZZI010000024.1:6055-31859 GCA_964658415.1 uncultured Sphingomonas sp.
TGTCAGTCGGGTTTCGGACGCGGCTTTCCAAACCACTCCGCGAGTGTAAGGGTTGCGCGGTCGTCGGGCGGGTGACGGATGAACTCCGAAACTTCAGCGCGCCAAACCCGAAAGGAAAAGCGAAAACACCATCGAAGATGCGCTCGGAGCTCACGGTCTTCATGAAACAGCATGCGCCACAGCGCCCTGGGCCTTGCATGCACGACGAATTCCATCAGCTTGACAAGCCAGAAGATCGCCCGCGCCGACAGATAGCGCGAACCCAGCAGCTGGTTGCGATAATCCCATTTGGAGGGATCGGTCTGGATGACACGCCGCGATCCATTGTCCGCGGCCCAATCGGACCAACGATGCGGTGTGACATACATCGCGTTGACGAGATCCGGGTCGTAGAGTGAAATCTGGCGGGTTGCCCGGGCGTAGTCCGAGAACCGCTCCTCCTCGAAGCCAACGATATGGCCGAGCATCGACAAGATGCCGTGTTGGCGCAAAAGTGCGACCGCTTTCTGGTCTTCGCGAATGGTCGACCCCTTGCGAATGGACATGAGCGTTTCGGGGTCGGTCGTCTCGATGCCCATGAGAACGCATATCATCCCCGCCTTCTTCATGAGCGGAAGCAGGTCTGCATCTCGCACGATATCCGTGGCACGGATCGTTGCGAAAAGCCGGACGGGCAAATTCTCGTCCGCCAGCCCCTTCAGAAATTCACGCCACAGGCGTTTGGACGATGTGGGGTTTTCATCTGCGAGATCGATGAAATTGATGCCATGCGTGCGATGGAGCCAGGCGATCTCGGCGACCACCGCCTTCGGCTCGCGATAGCGCCACTTCGACCAGAATTGGTATTGTCCGCAATAGGAGCACTGATGGGGGCAGCCACGGGAAAACTGGACGATCGCCGCCCTGCCCAAGCCGAAACATTGATACAGGTCCCAATCGGCAATCAATTCCCAGCCGACTCGCCAGACGTTGAGATCGGATATCAGCGCCGCCGGTGCGTTTTCACGGACGGTGCCTTGCGCCTGGCGATAGGTGATGCCGTTGACCTTTTCCAGCGAACTCCGCTCGGCAACCGTCCTGACGAGGTCGAGAACGACGGCTTCCCCCTCGCCGCGAACGATGATGTCGACGGCCGGATTGTTCTGAAGCACATCCTTGGCATGATAGGTCGGATAAACCCCTCCATAGACAGTCAGGGATGTCGGACAGGCACTTCTGGCAGCTTCCAGCGCCACCATCGCCGCCGGATGAGCGGGCGTGGATCCCGAGTGTCCGGTCATCACCACATCTGGTTTGAAATCTGCAATTTTCGCTGCGATCTGCCCGGCATCCAGATGATGCCTTTCCGCATCGAGCAATTCAACTTGATAACCTGCATCCAGAAGCGGGCCGCCGATCGATAGGAGACCAAAGGGGATCTGGTGCCCGACTCCGCGGGACGTGAGGGAAACATAGGGTGGATTGATCAATAGGATACGGATTTGCTTACCCTTTCCTGCCTGATGGAACAAGCTTTCGCGTCTTTCGAAGGAAAGCCTGTGAAAGGATATGGAGTGCAAGTTCAATGCATCAACGTGAGTTTGCCTCGCCATCTGGTCGGGACGCGCATCTGTCTGCGGGGGGGTACGGCGACGCCCAGAAGTTTGTGCGTATTTTGGCAATACGACCGACGAAATTGATGTACTCTGCCTTGCAATAACGGAACCGGAAATCCGGGCCAGAAGGGGATGTCGATGCATGAGGTACGTCGTCGATAATATCGGCGGTCGAGCTGGGGGTGATGCCTGGCAGGCTGCCGTCACGGAAACATACTTTCCGCTCGATACCGAATATCGCAACCGTCGGGAATTCAGCGGCGTGCTGGAGACATGGTCGCTGGGCCTTGTCGGTGTGTCCAGGATGCAATGCGACGGCGTCAGCTACCGTCGCCATCGTCGCCATTTCCTGAACGAACGCGATGCGAGCCTGCTGATCACCATTCCGGAGGCCAGCGACGTCAATTTCTCGCAAGGCTCGCGCAGCGTCAACTGCAAGCCGGGCGGCTTTATCCTGGAGCGCGGCGATGCTCCCTACGAGTTCTGGCACGGTCGCCCGAATGCGCTTTGGGTGCTGAAGGTCCCGGCTGCAAGCGTGCGATCGCGCATCGGTTCGACGGACCGGTTCAGTGCGCTCAGCTTTGACGCAACGCGTGGCGTTGCAGCGCTGTTTCTCGATACGGTGCGCACCACCATTAGCCATGTCGCCGAGATCGACGCCTCCGCGCGCGAACTGACGGGCCGGCATATTCTCGAGATGCTTTGCCTGTCGATCGTGAGCGACGATCGCGTGCTCGACAGCAGCATCTCCTCGATAAGGGCCGGGCACCTGCATCGCGCCGAGCAATATATTCGTGACAATATCAAGGACGCGGCGCTCGGTCCTCAAGCGGTCGCGGAAGCCGGCGGCATCTCGCTGCGCTATCTGCAGGATCTCTTCCAAGCCAGCAACAAGTCGATCAACGGCTTCATCCGCGACAGCCGCCTCGAACGCTGTGCGGAGGAACTGATGTCGGTGACAGGCACCGCCAAGATCGCTGAAATCGCCTATCGATGGGGTTTTGCCGACCAGTCGCAATTCTGCCGGCACTACCGGTCGAAGTTTGGCTGTTCGCCGAGCGATACGCGGCGCGAAGCGGCGCTTCGGGGAGCCGAAGGGCACAGGCCGAAACAACGACACTGAACGCCGGACGGCGGAAAGCTCCCGGTCTGGTGCAACCGTCAGGCCATACCGGGCGCTATCGAGCGTAGATCGGGCGAACGAGTGAGAACGCCCGGGCGCATCATCCGGGCTCTCGTAACCACCGGACAGGAGAGACGCCATCCCGCAACGGGGACGGCGAACGACCCTCCGTGTTCCGTCGAACCATCAGAGGACAGATCATGGCGAAGACAAGAGTTGCGGTGGATGTGGGCGGCACCTTCACCGATATCTGCATCATGGACGAGGACACCGGGGCGATCCGCATCGAGAAGACCGCATCCACGCCGGCAGACCCCATGCAGGCGATCATGAACGGTCTCGAGCAGGGACGTATCGATCTGTCCGCGGTCACCATGTTTTCGCACGGGACGACGGTAGCTACCAATGCGCTGATTACCCGGCGCCTGCCGCGAACGGCGATGGTGTGCACCGAAGGTTTTCGCGATGTCGTCGAGATCCGCCGCGCCAACAAGGAAGATCTGTGGGACACCTACAAGGATGTCGCCAAACCCTATATCCCGCGCCGCGACCGCCTGACGGTCGGCGAGCGCGTCGATGCCGAGGGCGTCGTGCTGGAGGCCCTCAACGAGGACGATGCCCGCAGGGTTGCCGCGATTCTCAAGAAGCGGGACATCAAGTCGATCGCCGTGTGCTTCATGAATTCCTACGTCAATGGCGCAAACGAACGACGCATGCGCGAAATCCTCAAGGCCGTCATGCCCGAGGTTCCGGTCTCCATCTCGTCCGAGGTCATGCCTGAGATCTTCGAGCACGAGCGCTTTTCAACGACGATGGCAAATGCCGTCTGTGCCCCCGTGGTCGTCGACTATGTCTCGCGGCTGGAAGAGAAGCTGGCCGACGGCGGCTACCGGCGGGACCTGCTGCTGCTGCATTCCGGCGGCGGCGTCATGACACCGGCGAGCGTGATCGATTTTTCGGCCCGTCTTGCCGGATCGGGGATCGCGGCAGGGGCGATTGCCAGCCGCTTCATCGGCACGCTCTGCGGCTTCCCGAATTCGATCGGCTTCGACATGGGCGGAACCAGCACCGACGTGTCGCTTGCGTGGAACGGCCAGTCCCGGATCACCAAGGACTGGTACATAGAGTTCGGCTATCCGATCCGCTTTCCCTCGATCGAAGTGCTGACCATCGGTGCCGGTGGCGGATCGCTGGCCTGGCAGGACGAGGGCGGGTCGCTGCGCAACGGTCCCCAGTCGGCCGGAGCCTATCCCGGACCGGCCTGCTATCGAAACGGCAACCGCACGGCGACGAACACCGACGCGAATGTCGTGCTCGGCCGTCTCGGCAGCAGCCTTGCCGGCGGCAAGATCACGCTCGATCCGGCGCTTGCCGAGCAGGCCGTGCGGGAAACCGTGGCGACACCGTTCGGCATGGAGCTTCACCGGGCGGCCGAGGCCATCATTGCCGTCGCCAACGCAAACATGGCCAATGCGGTGCGCCTGATGTCCATCAGCCGTGGTTACGATCCGCGCGATTTTGCACTCGTTGCCTTCGGTGGCGCCGGCGCCCTGCACGGGGCGGCTGTCGCAAGGGAACTGTCCATTCCGACGGTGATCGTGCCGCCCAATCCGGGCGTCACCTCGGCGCTCGGCTGCCTGCTTGTCGATGTGCAGCACGATTTTTCGGAAAGTTTCATGACCGACGCGTCGATCGTCGCACCGGCCGAGATGGAGGCTGCTTTCCAGCGGATGGAAGCACAGGCGTCCGAGCGGCTGCTTCATGAAGGGATCGAGCCCCGGGATATGGCGCTGCAGCGCAGCGTCGAAATGATGTACCAGGGCCAGTGGCGCTCGCTGGCGGTCGCGGCACCTGCCAGGATCGACAGCATCGCCTCGCTGATCGAGGCTTTTCACGCCGAGCACGAACGCGAGTTCAACTACCGCCGGGACGAGGCTCCGGTCGCGATATTCCGCATCGCAATCAAGGCCGTGGGGATCGTTCCGAAGGCGGGGCTGCCGGAATATGCGGTGAGAGAACACGTGCCGGAGCCGGCCGGTCGGCGCGCGGTCTGGTTTGACGGAAAATCCCACGACGCAGCACTCTATCGTCGGGAGGCGCTCGAAGCGGGGGCTGCCATCCTTGGGCCGGCGATCGTCGAGCAGTTCGATTCGACCACCGTCGTGCCGCCAGGCATGAGTGCCCGTGTCGATGGCTTCCTCAACATTCTTATTGGAACGAAAGGCTGAGCCATGACCGACTTCGACATCGTAAAAGGCCTCGATCCCGTCACCTTCGAGGTGCTGAAGAATTCGTTCATCACCACCGTCGACCAGATGGCAGAGCAGATGCTGCGGACCTGCTATTCGTTCGTCATCTACAACCGCGACTTTTCCAATGCGTTGCACGACGCCGAGGGCAACTCGGTTGCCCAGGGAAATTACGACATCGCCGTCCATGTCGGAACCCTGCACAACACCTGCAAGGAGGTTATCCGCGTGTTCGAGGGGGACATGGCCCCGGGCGATGTCTACGCGATCAACGACCCCTATGCCGGCGGCACGCACTTCAGCGATGTCCGCCTCGTCCGCCCGATCTTCGACGAGGAAACACTGGTCGGCTTTTCGCAGTCGAACGGACACTGGTCGGACCTTGGCGGCTCCGTGCCGGGCTCTTTCGACGTCACCGCCCGCGACATGTTTCGGGAAGGACTGCGCATCACGCCGGTCAGGCTGTTCCGCGCCGGGCGGTTCTGTTCGGATGTCGCCAATCTGATCGCCGCCAATACCCGTGATCCCGCATCGATCATCGGCGACATCCATTCCCAGGCCCAGGCAACGATGTCGGCCGAGCGCGAGTTGCTGCGGCTCGTCAAGAAATACGGGCGCGACACGGTCATGCGCGGCATGGCGGAGGTCCAGGACTACGTCGAGCGGGCCGTGCGAAAACGTCTTGCCGAATTGCCCGACGGCACCTGGGAGAGTGTCGACTATATCGACCGCGATCTCGGCGGCGGGGAGGGCATGATCCCGATCCGCATCAGGATGACAATCAAGGGCGATACCGTCCACTACGACTTTTCCGGCAGCCACAAGACAATCAGTTCGATGTACAACTCCGCGCCCGGCGCGACCTTCTCGGCGGTGGTTGCGGGAATGAAGACGTTCTTCCCGGACCTGCCCCTGAACAGCGGCTTCTACCGAATGATCGAGGTGACGGCGCCGAAAAACAGCGTCGTCAGCGCCGAGTGGCCGGTCGCGGTCACGGGCTTCCTCATGCCGTTCGAAAAGATCATGAACGCGATCTTCGAGATGTGGTCGCAGATCATGCCAGAACGGGCCATCGCCTGCGCCTTCAATCTCGAATATCTGCTGGCCGGCGGTCGGGACGCGCGAAAGCCTGGAAAGCCGATCTTCATGTTCTACGAATGGCTGCCGGGTGGCTGGGGCGGGCGCAACGGCAAGGACGGCGCCGATGTGACCACCGCCTGCTTCGGGACAGGCCTTATGTCCCAGCCGAACGAGGGCAACGAGCGGGTCAATCCGACACGGACGACGGAGTTTCAGATCAACCGCGATTCCGCCGGTCCCGGCAAATGGCGTGGTGGGGTCGGCGTGCAGAAGACGTCGGTGCTGCTGGCCGCCGAAGATGCCGTCATGTCCTACATCTGCGATCGCGAGCGCGCCGTGGTCTGGGGCGTGGAGGGCGGGCTTCCCTCCATGCCGCACGGCCTGACGATCCGCCGGGCGGGCGAGGAGACCGATACCTGGCTTGGTTCGGTGTTCTCCGACTATCCGGTGTTTACCGGAGACGAGTTTGCGCGGCCGACGGCTGGCGGTGGCGGTTTTGGCGATCCGCTGGAGCGCGATCCGCTGCAGGTCCTCGAGGATGTGATCGACGACTACGTGTCCATCGAACGGGCCGAGGTCGATTACGGCGTCGTGGTGAGGGCCGTCGATCGCGACCTTTGCGAATTCGAAATCGATGCAGCGGCGACCGAGGCGGCGCGTGCTGATATCCGTGCCCACCGCAAGGAATGGGCGCGGTCGGATCCGGCCAAGGCAGCGGCCCTTTACAAGACGGGTGAAATCAATGCGATGGATGCAGTCCGCCGCTATGCCGTCATTCTCGACTGGGAGAGCGGTGACGTGCTTGAAAACAGCACGCGTCAGTTCCGCGAGAGCTTCGAAAGGCGCAGCGTCGCACACTGGAAATGACCACTGGTTTTGCGGTGCGTCAGCCGTCGTTTCGACAGGCGACAAGGCTGACGCGCCGGGCGACAGGATCTGATTTATCGATATTACTTTCGCGAAACTACTATTTCACAGGCGTGCCGGCCTGGGACAAGATGAAGCAAAGCCGCAAAGACGGCCGTTGAAGGGGTACTTGCCGAATGTCCGATCACCCGGAGCGGTCCCTGACCGTTGCCGGCAGTATCGAGGAAGCGCTTGCCGTACGCCGGCAGGGTGCGACGATCCTGGCCGGTGGAACATGGCTGATGCGCGACCCACGCCGCGGGCTCGCCCTTCCCGACGCTTTGGTGTCGCTTCACAGACTTCCTGGCCTCGACAGCGTCGAGATCGAACCCGATCAGGTGAGTATCGGCGCGGCCGTTACCCACGATGCCCTAAGCCGCCTGGCTGCGGGAGTTGAAGGACTTGAGGCTGTCACCGCTGCTGCATCCGGCGCCGCCAATCCGGCCATCCGTCGCGTTGCGACCGTGGGCGGCAATCTCTGCACGCAGGACTTTGCCGCTGCCGATCTGCTCCCGGCCTTTCTTGCGGTCGAGGCTCTGGTCGAGCTGCAGGGCGACCGGGGGACGACACGTGTGCCGATCGCGTCGTTTCTTGCGGATCGCAAGGGGCTGTTGGCCGATGCAATTCTCGTCCGGGTCATCGTGAAACGCGATTGCGCCGCCAGCGCGCATGCGCGACTGCCGTTGCGGCGGGCAGGGGATTATCCGGTCGCGATCGTTTCGATGGCCCGCGGCTTTGACGGCCGGATGCGCGTTGCCGTGGGTTCGGTCGAAGAGGTCGGGCGACGCTGGAACTCGCTCGAAAACGCATTTGCCGCCGAGCCCGGTGGATGTCCAGCCGACGCGAAAACGGCCGAACGGCTTGCGGCCGAATGCAACGATTTTCACGGGCGTGACGGTACGGAGGCGGATGGCTGGTATCGCCGACAGGTCTTGCCGGCGCTTGTCCGCCGCAGCATGGCGTCGCTCCTTGGCACGGAGACAGCCCGATGAGCGTCACGCTAAGCATCAATGGCGCCTCCTATCGATTTGACGGCGATCCGCTGACGCCGCTGGTCGATATCCTGCGTCGCGAGCGATTTCTCACAGGCACCAAGGCCGTCTGCCGCGAAGGCTTTTGCGGCGCCTGTACCGTTCATGTCGATGGCGCGGCGATCATGTCCTGCCTACAGCCGGTCGGATTGCTAGATGGTGCGACCGTGACGTCGATCGAGGCAATGGCGACGGGCGAGGGGCCGCTGCATCCGCTGCAGGCCGCCTTCGAGGCTGCGGATGTCGTCCAATGCGGCATGTGCTTCCCCGGGATGGTGATGAGCCTGTCACCGTTCCTTCGCGACAATCCGAAAGCCACCCGCGCCGAGGTGAAATCAGCCATGGCCGGCAACATCTGTCGATGCACGGGCTATGAGAGGATTGTCGATGCGGTGATGGATCTCCTGGCCCGGCAGACCGGAGAACACGCCGATGACTGACGCTTCGACGACCGTGATGGACCTTCCCCGCCGCGACGCCCGCGACAAGCTGCGCGGCCGGACCAGATACACCAACGACCGCGCCCGCCCGGACATGCTTCACGCAGTCCTGTTGCGGTCCACCGTGCCGTCGGCACGCATTCTTCGTCTCGACGTTTCCGCCGCTCTGGCGTGTCCCGGTGTGCTGGGGATTGCGACGGCGGCGGATGCGCCGGGCAATTACGGCATCGGCATCGCCGATCACCCGCTTTTTGCCGCGGACACGATCCGATACAACGGCGAGCCCATCGCCGCGATCGCGGCCGAGACCGAGGCGCAGGCGCGCGCAGCCCTTTCGGCGATCATCCTCGAAATCGAACCGCTGACGCCCGTGCTGACGATGGCCTACGCTCTGGCGCCGGATGCGCCTCTCCTGCATGAAAACTGGCGCAACTACGATGTGCTGACCGAGGGCGGCGCACGATCCGGCAACATTGCCTGGGAAGCAAAGTCGGTGCGCGGCGATGTCGACGCCGCCTTCGCGCGTCCCGACGTGGTTATCGTCGAAAGCAGTTTTGTGGTCGGCCGGCAGAGCCATGTCCCCTTCGAACCGCGCGTCGCCATCGGCAGTTGGGAGGACGGACGGGCGCATATCCAGACCTCGACGCAGGTGCCCTGGACCGTGCGCAACGTGACCGGTCGTGTGATGCAATTGCCGCCGGGCCGCGTGCGCGTCACCGTGCCGCCCGTCGGCGGCGCCTTCGGCCTCAAATTCGACGCGTCGATCGAACCGATCACCGCGCTTCTCGCCCGCATCACCGGCCGCAGCGTCACGCTGGAAAACAGCCGCCAGGAAGAGATGGCAACCTGTCTCTGCCGCGAGAATGCCGAGATCAGCATTCGCTCGGCCGTAACAAAAGACGGCGAGATCGTCGGGCGCGAAGCGGTGGTGCTAATGGATTGCGGGGCCTATGGCGGCGAGCAGGTTTTCCTGACGACGATGACGTCGCACACCCTCGGGGGCAGTTACCGCCTCGGTGCCGCCCGTCTTGTCAGCCGGGCTGTCTATACCAATACGCCGCCGAACGGCGCTTTCCGCGCCTGCAACGGCGTCTACAACGGTTTTGCGCTCGAGCGGCACACGGATGAAATCTGCGCGGCCATCGGCATGGACCCGATGGAATTCCGAAAACGCAATGTGCTCGGCGATGGCGATCTCGGACCGACAGGCCAGGTGTTCGAAGGGGACGTCCTTCGTCCCATGCTGGAGCGGATGGAAGCGCTGCGGGAAAAGACAGGCACGGCCGAAGCCAGGGCGGACGGCCGTCTCTACGGTCGCGCCACGACGGTCGGAACCTGGTTCGTCTTCGTCGGTCCTTCGGCGGCAACGATCAATCTGAATGCCGATGGCAGCGCCACGCTGGTGACGTCGGGCGTCGAGATAGGCTCCGGCACCATGGTCCAGTCGCTGCCGCAAATCGTCGCGGGACAGCTGGGGCTGCGCCCGGAGCAAGTCGTGGTGCGCGAAGCCGATACGGACGCCGCCGGGCTGGACGTCGGCGTCGGCGGTGGCCGCACGACCGTCTCCATCGGCGCAGCAAGCGTGGGCGCCGCAGCCGAGGTCCGCGAAAAGCTGCTGCGTACAGCCGGCGAGATGCTGCAGACCGCGCCGGACAAACTCGTCCTGCGGGAAGGCCGGGTGGAAATTTCGGGGCGTCCGGGTTCAGGCATTTCAATCCCCACAGTCGTGGTCCACGCCCAATCAACCACCGGGCCGATCAGCGGCACGGGCAGTTTCACCGCCGGGAACACCCCGGCGATGGCTGGCTGCGCGATGGGCCATTTCATCGATGCGCTCGATATTCCCATCTTTGTCGTGCACGAGGCTGAAGTCGCCGTGGATCCCGACACCGGGCATGTCGAAGTGCTCGCCTACAGGGTTGTGCAGGATGTCGGCCGCGCCTTGAACCCCCGCGCCATCATGGGACAGATCCAGGGCGGCGTGGTGCAGGGCCTGGGCTATGCGCTGCACGAGGAGGTGACGATGACTGCCGACGGGCGGATCGCCCAGGACGGTTTTGAAACCTACCGTGTGCCCCTGGCCCAGGATGTCGTTCCTGTCGTTGCAGATCTCTACGAAGGCGCCCCGTCGATGGGGCCGCTTGGGACAAAGGGTGCGGGCGAAGTCCCGATCCTCGCCGTCGGCTCGGCCATCGCCTGCGCGGTCGCGCGCGCCCTGGGCAAGCCGGTCTCCCGGCTGCCACTCACCCCACCCCGCGTCCTGCGCCTCATCCATGATCGCGAACCCGCACCGAACCACGCACATATCGCCACGAGTTGGGCGGCCAACACGCTGGTGTAGGCTGCAGCGGGGGATGGCAGACTATTGCTAACACGCACCGGCATCGGTGATGATCGAGCATCTTCCTCGCGGGCTTGGCATTCCGCCTTGATGCATGGTCACGAGGTGCCTCCGGGCCGAGCCCAAAGAGCAAACGTCTTGCCTGTCAGGCTCTCTCAAACCGCTTCAGCATCATCATCAACTCGGCATTTTGCTGTCGCAAATGCTCCGCCAACAGCCGTTTCAGGCGGAGATTTTCGGCGTCCAGCAACGCCAGTTCGTCAATATGGATCTCGACATCATCGACCGCCGCCGCCGCAGATGCTGGCTTGATGTCCTCGGCCTTCTGCGCCGGACTTATCTGACTGCGCTCGAGCGGCCTTGCGATCTTCGGTTTTGGTCTATCGGCTGCCGTGTTCTCCTTGGAGACCTGGTCTTGCAGATGCGGCTGAACCGCGTCGGGTCCGCTCGACGGCAGCCTAATCAGCACATCCGCACCGGCTTCATGGCTATCGGTAACGTCTCCTTGCGTCTGCGGTTCGAGCGGTCGATCCACGAGGGAGACCGGAGCGTCCGAAACGGCGTTCTCCATGAATGGAAGCGTTGCTTCCGCATCCCGGACGAGCGCCTTGAAATCCGTATCGCCCCATATGGATTTTGGCTGTGTCTTTAGACGGCGTCGCGCCGATTTGATTTCAACGACGAAACTGCGCTGCTGTGTTTTCACTGCGGTTCTCTCTGGTGATCGTCTTGCAAGCTCAGAAGCGATCAAATCGCTCGAGCATTGCTCGTAGCTGGGCATTCTGTAGCCGCAGCTTTTGCGCCAGCAGGTCTCTCAGTTGCTGGATGTCCCTGTCGAGATCTGTGGCGTCGTTAGAAAAAGTATCCGTTGGCGACGATATCCGGGGAGCGGGCGTCTCCGTGCCCGTGGGAGCAGGTGTTGCAACGCTGCGGTCTTTCCTTGTCGCCTTCGCCCTCGTCTTGAGCGACTGAACCGCAGTTTCCGCTGACGGAGGGTCTTGTGGATCGGGGTCGGATTGCTTCTGCTCGCGGGTCGCCTCGGCTTTCGCGCCCTCGCTCTCGTCCAACTGCAGATCAAGCGCTGCGGCATCGGTTTCGACATCTGCCCCCATCGGCCCATGATCGTCACCGGCACGGACGTCGGATGGCTCGGTTTCTGGCAGGCCTTCTGGAGACGGGAGCAGCACGGTCTCGGCTGGCTTCGATTCTATTTCGAGATTGCCAGCAGTGCCAACAGAGCGTCTGTCGTCGGGCGTATCCGACGTCTTTTTCCGAGACATCAGCTGTGAGAGATATCTCCAAGGTGGCTTCATCGTGGGTCTTTCCAAGCGACAGAAAATATTATGGTGCTGACAGCTCCAACCCGGCCCGCAAGGCGGGCCGGTCTAACGAACATACAAGATAGGAGCGGCGGTCCGTTACGCAACCAGCCGACAAGGATCTGCCGAGATCAAACGCCCAGGCGTCTGCGCAGGTCGGCATTTTCCGCGCGCAGCTTTTCGGCCAGGGTCTGGCGAAGCCGCCGGTTTTCTTCCTCAAGCTGAATGAGATCGGCCATCTCGTCGCTCGCAGGGACGGGGGCGGCTGGAGTGGCTGCCCGAGGGATGGGCTTGGCTCTTGTGGCCCCTTTGCCGACCGGCTTCTTCGCGTTGGCCAGCACAGGCTTTTCGCCATCCGCCTGCACGGACTGAGCTCTCGGGGTCCGTTTTCCCCGGACCTTCGGTGAACTTGCAACAGCAGCTTCCATCTCGGCCTTGGAGCGTCGTGGAGCACGCTGCTTTTTGGTTACAGGCGCCTCTGTCGGAGCCTCTTCTTTCGCAACGTCAATTGGGGCGGATGTTTCGTTTTCGTCTGCCATTGCTCTCTCCATAAAGGTATGGATTCTTTTCGACTGCTCGACAGCTGATGTCAATTACACAGTCTTGCTCTCGCCGGCCCAAGCTCGACTTTGCACAATGGGAAGTAAAGAAAAGCGCTTTTACCATGCACCAAAGCCGTGCAGAAGGTATTTTATGCATTTCCGCGTTGATGGGGAGTGCCGATGAATATCGCCGCTCCGCAAAACGAGGCGGACACCGCCACTATATCTGCAACCGTCAGATGGGCTATTTAAAATTGACATGCCTAACCCGCGAATACAGGAATGTCTTCCGTCCAGCCAGTATCTCGCCCCCCATGTGAAACGCCGTCATGTCCCCATGCTGAACACGGTCAGCTCGATCCGACGTCGTTTCGGATGCGGAGGCTAATCAGGGCGAAGGGTTGCAGCGTGCTGGGCGTATCCTTGAAGTCGGCTTCAAGTGCGTTTGTCGCGGTGCATGTGCGGCCCTCCGGTAGGGTTATCGAAAAGGATCCGCGCCTGCCGGCCGCTTCGGAAAAGCGCAGCACGTAGCCGTCGCCGTCGTCCGCAGGCTTCAGCGCGTGCAGGCGCACATCCTGGTCCGCGATGGCAACCGGCGACACGTCGTAATCGGCATCTGCAGTTGCCGCCGTGAAACGCAACGGATCGCTGAGCAGATCGGCTTCGGCCTGCACGTCCGTGCTCCACCAGCGTCCGTCGTGCGGCAGCAGCGCGTAGGTGAAGCGCTGGTGGCCTTCGTCGGCGAGCATATCGGGGAACATCGGCCCGCGCACGAGGCTGATCGTCAGGACGTTTGCCTTGGCCGAAAAGCCGTATTTGTCGGCCGACAGCAGGGCAGCACCCCAGTCGGTTTCCGACAACGATACGAAGCGATGGCCGCAGGCTTCGAATTGCGCTTTCTGCCAGGTCGTATTGTCGTGGGTCGCGCGGCGCGTGACGCCGATCGCCTGGTCGAACACCGCCTCCTCGGCCAGTACGTTCAGGGGGAAGGTTGCGCGCAGATAGGTGCGGCGGTCGTGCCAGTCGAGATCGGTGACGATCTCCAGGCGCGGACTGTTGGCCCACAGCCGCAGGCGCTGGGTGATCGTGCTGGCGCTGAAGCGCCGGACCAGCGTGATCTCGGCGAGATGCGGGCCGGATGCGGTCACCCTGCTGCTTTCCAGCGACAGCAGTTCCTCCTCCCCGAGCTCGAAGCCGGGTTCGATATCCCAGGCATCGAAATTGCGCGGAAGGTCGTTGCGATAGAGCATCAGCCGATTGGCGGCGCCGTCGATCAGCTCGCGACCGCAGCGCTTGTCGTAGAGGCTCGAGATCCGCCCCTCCGCGTCCAGCGTGACGCGCACGAAGGCATTCTCCATCCGTCCGTCCTCGATGGAGAGGAGGCCAACCGGTCCCGTCGCAGACACGAAGCCGAGCGAGAGTGGCTGGAGCGGGCGATCGAAGGTAGCGACATAGCCGGCTTCGGTTCGCTGCGGCGCCAGTCCGGCGGGGAGGGGGGCGCTGCTTTCGACCTGCCACTGCCGCTTGGCCGTGCCGGAGAGATTGGCAATGAGCAGTCCCCGCCGGGCGCCTTGCCTGCGCGATGCCAGTGCTTCGAGGCGCTGTCGCCAGAGCCGGTCGGCGCGGGCGACGACGCCTTCGAGCTCCGGCTCCGTCTGCTCGTAGACCTCGCGGATGGAGGAGCCCGGCAGGATATCGTGGAACTGGTTGCGCAACATGAGCGTCCAGTCGGGCGTCAGGTCCGGCATCTCGGCAGCACCGCCATCCAGCGCATCGATAACGGCCATGGCTTCGGCGGCGACCAGCGAGTGCTCGGCCCGACGGTTGAGCTGCTTCGTTCGCCCTTGCGTCGTCAGGGTCGCGCGGTGATATTCGAGGTAGAGCTCGCCGGCCCAGACCGGCACGGCTGCCTCGGCAAGCGTTTCGCGGATCTCGTCCAGATGCGGCTGGATGCGGCCGTGGCGCACATGCGGGATGGCCGGCATGGTGTTCAAGAGCGGCATGATCTCGATCTGGTCCGGGTCGGGACCGCCGCCACCGTCGCCCCAGCCATAGCTGGCGATAACCGTGCGGACGAGATCCTTGGCCGCGTGCTTCTTCCACACCTCGGCCAGCGCCATCGGCGTCATCAGCATGTTGTAGCCGTCATTGTCATAGGCGTCGAACGTATGGACCAGCACGCGCGATCCGTCATTGCCCTGCCAGTGGAACAGGTTTTCCGGCAGGCGGTTCGTCTCGTTCCAGCTGACCTTGATGGTGACCAGCGTGTCGATACCGGCATGGCGCATGATCTGCGGCATGGCACCGGTGAACCCAAACGTGTCCGGCAGCCAGGCCGTCGAGCAGGTGATGCCGAACTTGGCCTGGAAGTAGCGCTGGCCCAGCAGGAACTGGCGCGTGAAGGCCTCTGCCGAGGGCATGTTGGTATCGCATTCCACCAGCATCCCGCCGATCACCTCCCAGCGGCCTTCCGCCACCCGCTTGCGGATATCCGCAAACAGCGCGGGATCTTCGTCCTCGACATGGCTGTAGTAGAGCGAGGACGATTGCAGGAAGTGAAAGTCCGGATGGCGCTGCAGCAGCGAATTGACGCTGTTGAAGGTGCGCACGATCTTGCGCACGGTTTCCGGCTGCGGCCAAAGCCACGCATAGTCGATGTGGGCATGCCCGGTGACCAGCACGTCGCCCTGTTTCGGATAGGCTTTGCGCAGCTCGTCGAGCATCGCATCGATCGCTTCGCAGGCGGATCGGACCGAGGCCAGCGCTTCCTCGCCGAGCGCTTCCGGCAGGTCAGACGGCTCGAAACTGCGCTCCCAGATATCGCGCGCCCAGGGCCGGCCGGCGACGCGCGGCGCAACGGCGGTCGTGGCCGTCGGCAGACGCAGGCCGCTGACGGCAATCTCGCCGGCCTCGAACAGAGCCCGGGCGAGTTCGGCATCGTCCACGGTGTTTGCGGTGTCGCGCAGCACCATCAGGCGACGGTGCAAGGCGCGGATTTCGGGATGGAACAGGATAATCTCGGCCGTCGCAAAACGCGGCTCGCGGTTTGGGACACCGAAAAGGCTGCGGGCGGCGACCTCCGCCACAATGCGAAGCGGCGTCTCCTGCGGCACCTGGAAGCGGCGGTGGCAGGGGTTGGCGGCAAAGCTCTCCAGGATCTGGCCATCGTCGCCATGAAGGCGCACCAGGGCTTCGCCGCCGAAATCCAGCCGCAGTTCGACGCCGTCGCCTGGCGGCACGGAGATGCCTTCGGTCATCTCGAAGCGATGGATGCCAAGCCGGTCGTCCCAGGCGTCTCCCGGCGCGATCGGCCTTTGCCGACCCTCGGGGTTGGTCGACTGCCAGCCGGTCAGGGGAATCCGCTGGCGCAGCTCGAAAGCCTGCAGCTCTTCGACCCAGACTTCCATGTGTCGCGACAGCTGTTCGAGGCTACGTTGGCGATCGCGATAGACCCGCATCTGCAACTCCCAAGAGATTTAATCATCAGCAAGGATATAATTTCTTTTCCGTTTTAGCCACTGCAGACGACAAGTTATTCGTAAAAAACAAGCCCGTTCGAAATTCTGCTGCAGCGCTCCCTTGACATCGCCGATAAAATTCATGGTAAGTATTTAATTAGAGCAGGCGGAGATCTGCAGCCACCGGGAACCACCAGGGCAACATATCGGCATGCAAGTCATTTCACAGCCCGAAAAATGGAGGATAGCATGAACATTGGAAGACGCGATTTCCTGAAGGCAACGACAGCCGTCGGCGTAGGCATGATGGCTGGCGGCATCCGCATCGCCTCGGCCGCCCCGGGCGTGCTGGATATCTTTTTCAACAGCGACACCAACGTCATCGATTTCTGGACCCAGGTCGTCAAGCCCGGCTTCGAGACGGCCCATTCGGGCGTGACGCTCAATCTGGTCGCCGGCGGTGGCGGCTCTGCCATGAACACCTTGGCCGACCGCGCCATGGCGGCCTTCCAGGCCAAGAAGGATCCCCAGGTCGATATGCTGGAGGCGGTGACGCCCTTCTATCCCACGGATTCGATCAAGGCCGGCCTCTGGGTCGATTTCTCGAAGGCCGGCCTCCAGAATTACGCCAAGGTCGATCCGGTCGTTCTGCAGGATGCGACGCTGCTACCCTATCGCGGCTCGCAGGTCGTGCTGATGTACAATGGCGACAAGGTTGCCAAGGCGCCGCAGACATTTCCCGAGCTGGTGGTCTGGATCAAGGCAAACCCCGGCAAGTTCGTCTATGCCCGTCCCGATCTCGGCGATTCCGGCGCCTGCTTCATCGAGCGCGCGCTGCAGGAAGTCACCGGCAAGAAGCCGGAGCTCTTCCAGCCGGAAAACTACACGGCCGAAACTGCGACACCGATGTTCGACAAGTTGTGGCCGCTCCTCAAGGAGATCGCTCCGTCGCTCTATAATGGCGGTGAATACACGTCCGGAAACACGGCTTCGATCCAGCTCCTGGCGAGCAGCGCTGTCACGATGACCGTCGCCTGGTCCGACATGGCGCTGCAGGCGATGAGCCAGGGTGTGGTGCCGCCGACGACGGCGATCGCCCAGCTGCAGGACCTCGCCTTCACCGGCGGTTTCTCGGGCATCGTGGTCCCGACCGTCGCTGCCAACAAGGATGCGGCCCTCAAGCTGGCGGACTATCTGATCTCGCCCGAGGTGCAGAACCAGGTCGTCACGGCGCTCGGCGGCTTCCCCGGCATCAAGTGGGAATTCATGGCTCCCGAGCTGCAGGCGAAATTCGCCAAGGTCGCGCCGAAATCCATTCCGATCTTCCCGGCCACCTGGGAACCGGCGTTGTTTGAAGCCTGGTATCGCAATGTCGCCTCGACCATCGCGCGCTGAGGCCTAGCCAATGGATGCCGCCGCCCGGACGTTGACGGCAAAGCTCAAGGGATTGCTCCTGATTGCCTTGCCCGTTCTTCTGATTGCCGTCTTTCTATTCTATCCCGCCGTGCTGACGATCCTCAGCACGGTGCTCAGGAAATCGCCGGACGGCGGCACCACGCTGACATTCTCCAGCTACATCTTCTTTTTCTCCGATCCCTACAGTCTCGCCAACCTGATGCGGACGTTCTGGACCACCTTCGTCAGCCTGGCGCTGCTGATCGCGATCAACCTGCCGATCGCACTCTACATGCGCTTTTCGCGCGGCTGGCTGGCGTCTCTCATCCAGGGGCTGGCGCTGTTTCCCATGTTCGTGCCGGGCATCATCGTCTGCTATGCGCTGATCCGCTACATGGGGCCGAATGGCTGGCTGCAGAGCCTCCTGGCCGAGGTCGGCATCACGGGCTACCACTCGCCCTACCTGACGCCCTGGGGCCCAGTCATCGGGCTGATCTGGGACGGCATGCCGCTGGCGCTGCTGATCCTCGTGTCCGGCCTTTCGAACATTTCGGATACCTCCATCGAAGCAGCCAGAGACATCGGCGCACGCAAGCTGCGCATTCTGCGCAGCATCATCCTGCCGCAGATGAAGCACTCGCTGCTGATCGTCGCGGCGCTCAATTTCCTCGGCTTCTTCGGGCAGGCGCTGATGCCCTTCATGCTCGGGCCGACCGCTCCGGAGATGATGGGCCCCTTCATGCTGCGCACCTTTTCCAGCGTCCGCGATCCGGTCCAGGCAGCCACGCAGGCGACGATCACCTTCATGATCTGCTCGATTGCCGGCCTTGCCTATGTGCGCTCGGTCTCCACCCGCCGCGCGGAGGACATAAGATGACCTTCAACCGCCGCTTCGATGTCTTCGGCTGGATCATTCTCGCCTTCCTCGTCCTGTTCGTCGCCCTGCCGATCCTGACCGTGTTTCTCTGGGCCTTTGCCGAGCAATGGTTCTATCCCGCCATCCTGCCGACCAAATGGGGCCTGAAATACTGGTATGCGGTTCTGGCCCGACCGGAGGTCTGGGCCGCCTTCATGACGTCGCTGCAGCTCTCGGCGATCGTCACGGCCTTGTCGGCAGTGATATGCCTGCCTGCGGCCTACGCCTTCGCGCGGATGAATTTTCCCGGCAAGTCCGCATTCATGATGTCCTTCCTGATGGCCAACGCCTTCCCCCGCTTTGCTTTGATCATCTCGATCGCGGTGCTGTTCCTCTCGATGAACCTGGTCGGCACCTACACCGGGGTGGTCATCATCCAGCTCCTCAACACGCTGCTTCTGATGATCTGGCTACCAACAGCCGCATTCCGCGCCGTCAGCCGCGAGATGGAGGAAGCGGCGCGCGACGTCGGCGCCGGGCCGTTCCGGGTCTTCTGGTCGATTACATTGCCGCAGGCACTTCCCACCATCGCTGCCGCGCTGCTGATGACGTTCGTCTGGACCTTCTATGAAACCGAAGGCGCCTGGCTCGTCGGCGCGCCGCGCATCCGCACCATGCCGCTTCTCATGATGTCGATGATCAACAACCAGCTGGTCGTGCAGTATGGCGCGGTTCTGTCCGTCATGCTCTGGGTGCCGTCGCTGGCGGCGATCCTGCTCGCGCGCAAGGTCATCGGCGGCGACGCCTTCGCCAAGGGCCTTGGCGGCTGACGCGCAATCCAAGAGAAAGAACACAGATGGCAACGCTCCGCGTCGACAATATCTCCAAGATGTATGGCCCCATCAACGCCATCGAACCGCTCTCCCTCGACTTTCCGGACGGCGAACTCGTGTGCCTGCTCGGGCCTTCGGGGTCCGGCAAGTCGACGCTTTTGCGCATCATCGGTGGCTTCGAGGCACCCTCGGGCGGCAGGGTGCTGATCGACGGCACCGATGTCGTCTCGACCCCGCCGGAGCATCGACCGACCGCCATGGTCTTCCAGAGCCACGCTCTCTGGAGCCATATGACGGTGTTCGAAAATGTCGCCTTCGGCCTGAAACTGCGCAAGATGAGCAAGCCGGTCATCGCGGCGAAGGTCAAGGAGGCGCTCGAGATGGTGGGTCTCCAGAACCATACGGAACGCATGCCGCGCCAGTTGTCCGGCGGCCAGCAGCAACGTGTCGCCATTGCCCGCTGCCTGGTGCTCGAGCCGAAGATCCTGTTGATGGACGAACCCTTCGCCAGCCTCGACCAGCATCTGCGCGACCGCCTGCGCGAAGAGGTGCGGCAGATCCAGCGCAAGCTCGGCATCACCACCGTGTTCGTGACGCACGGCCAGGATGAGGCCTTGTCCATCGCCGACCGTATCGTGGTGATGAGCACGGGGCGCATCGAGCAGGTGGGCAGCCCGGACGAGATCTACGAGACGCCGCAGACAGCCTTCGTGGCAGGCTTTATCGGCGACATGAACATGCTCGATTGCACGGTCGAGGCGGGGCACATCCGGATCGCCGGGCTGGAGATGCCGACATCCGCGACCGCCGGTGCCGTGACCCTTGCCATACGTCCCGAAGATATCGTCGTTGAGGGTCAGACCGGCAACGGCGGCGTGCTCGTCACCCGAACGGTCAATCTCGGCTCCTTCGTAAAGGTGGAGAGCGTGGCAGACGACGGCACGCTCCTGCGCATCCAGGTGCCGAAGAGTGCCGGCATCGCGGAAGGGCAGAGGCTGTCGATCAGCGTCTCGCGCTTTGCCCTGTTTCGCGAAGACAAGGTCATCTCAACCTACCCGTCGTGAGTGCTGTCGGGGTGCGAAGCTTTCCTGCTGCCTCCCAGACCGCAACTGTTCAGACCGGCGAGGCCCCGTCGAACGGACGTTCGTCGCCCAGCACCTGGCGGAAATAGAGGTGGCGGAAATTGTGGCTGGTGTTGACGAAGATCGGTAGCATGGCCGCACCGGTGACAGCGGCATCATGGATGAGGATCGCCGGCATCAGGCGCGGAAAAGTGCGGTCGCGGCGGGCGGCCGGCGTCGGCCTCAGCGGGTAGGCGCGATCGACCAGCATCTCGACGATGGCGCGCGGCAGGGCTCCGCCGACCGCAATGAAGCCCGGGTCGAACATGACTTCGATGATTGCCGTGGCATCCCGCACCACGGCGGCGGCGCTGGCGAGCCAGTTCATCAGGCGATGATCCCTGAGGGCGCAGAGCCGGTTGAGTTCGTCGTTGTCGATGGTCTCTTCCGTCATGCCGCAGGCATGGGCAAGGCCAGTCAGTGACAGGATGTCCTTGGCACCGGTTTCCGGCCAGACCGGCGACCCATCGAGGCCGGCGATCGGCAGCAATCCGAGTTCCCCGGCGTTGCCGCCGACGCCCTTGAACGGATAGCCATCGATGATGAGGCCGGCGCCGGTGCCGTGGCCGATGTAGAAGTAGACGAATGTGGCGTCCTGCGCGCCGGAACGGTGGATGCGCTCGCCGATCGCCGCCGCCGTCGCATCGTTTTCCATCAGCACCTGCAGGCCACACAGGTTTTGCAGGTTTTCGACGAAAGGCACGTCGCGCCAGGCTTCCCAGTGCTGCATGGAGAAATCGAAATCGTAGACATCGGAGCCGAATGTCGGCAGCACCAGGCCGATGCCCCAGACCCTGTCGCGCGGAATGGCGTTTTCGGCGAGCGCCTGGGCGATGGCCTCGGCCATCCGCGCGACCGTCTCGTCCGGATCGCGGGTGTTGCACGAGATTTCCACGCGAGCGCGTTCGCTGCGCTTCAGGTCGCAAATCATCAGCTGGCAATGGTTGCGGTCAACATGGATGCCGACGGAAAAGCCGGCGTCAGCGTTGGGCTCGAGGTAAATCTGAGGCTGGCCGCGCAGGCCGGACGAGCGCCCGGCCTCGGAAATGAGCCCCTGTTCCAGCAGTTCGCGGGTGATCGAGGAAATCGTCTGCGGTTTCAGGCCAACGATACCGGCAATCTCGACGCGGCTGATCGGGGCACGCTGGAAGATCGTCTCGAACACAAGGCGCCGGTTGAAAATCCGCGCATCCTCGATGCGGCTGCCCGCGATCCGGGCATCCTCATCCTTGATCGGCCTGTTTTCCGCCTGGTCCAAATCGTTTCCGCCTGCTGCCTGTCATCCCGCCGCCCGACCGCCACGCGCCGCCGCTTCAGAGCCCGAGGCTTTTCAGTACCTTCCGGTTATGACGCGCAATCGGAAATGGCTTTTCGGGCGGGCAGGGATACATATCCTGCTCGTAGACGACATAGCCGTCGAAATTCCGAGCCGCAAGGAAATCCCGCACCTCGCGAAAATCCACGATGCCCTTGTCGAGTTCGCACATCACGCCGGACTGGAAGCCCTGGATGAAGTCGATGTTCTCGTCGCGGATCTTTTGCAAAAGCACAGGGTCGACGTTCTTGAAGTGGTAATAGGGGATCCGCTCGGCATAGCGCTTCATGAAGGCGACGGCGTCCGCTCCCGTATAGGCGTGATGGCCGAAATCGAAGCAGAGGCCGACGTGTTCGGCCGGCGTCTCCTCGAGGAGGCGGACGACCTCCTCTTCCGTCTCGACGCCGGAGCCGACATGCGGATGAAACAGAAGATGCAGGCCGTGTTCCTCGGCGACGAAGCGGGCCGCTTCCTTCACATTGGCCACCATCCCGTTCCAGGCCTCGGCAGACAGCGCGCGCTGCCCGCCCGCCGGCGGAAGGTCGGAATCGTCCATCAGCACGACCCACTCCGAACCCATCGCCTTCAGCAGGCCGCATGTTTGCTCGAGCCGCGGCCTCAGGCTGTCCATCGCATCGCGCGGTGCAAGCAGATGCACCAGAGCGGACCCGCATACAGACAGGCCTCTGGCACCCAGTTCGTCGGTAAGGCGCGCGGGATCGGTCGGCAGGTAGCCCCAGGGTCCGGTTTCCGTCGAGGTAAATCCGGCGTCGCGGACCTCGTCGAGGTACCGCGTCCAGGGCGTCTGTTTCGGGTCATCCGCATACCATACGCCCCAGGCGTCCGGAGCCGTCGCAACCTTCATCGTCAAATCTCCATCGGGAATTAAATCCGCGATACATCTCTAATCGAGAACCGTAGTATGGAAAAGAGATTCAGCGCTTTTTTCTCTGAAAATGCACTAATCGTTGAAAATCTGGGATTTCATTTCGGGAAGTTCACCGAAATAAACCAGGTTTTGGATTTTCAGGATTGATAAAATCCCCATTGCATATTTATTGTACGACAAAAGCCCGTAAAGCGGCCATAGGCCGCGCCGCTTCGGCATGGGGCTGAAATTCTGCGCCGACCGGGCGCCCTGAATGTAAAGGTGAAAATGTGCTCAGACTCGGTTTGATCGGCCTTGGCGAAGTGGCCCAGCTTATCCACTTGCCACTCTTGCAGCGATTGGGAGACCGGTTTGCGCTGGCTGGCGCCTACGACCCGTCGCCTTCGGTCGCGGCCGCGATCCAGCAACGCTGGAATATCGGCCGGCTGTTTGCGACGCCGGAGGAGATGATCGCCTCGTCCGAGATCGATGCCGTTCTGGTGATGAGCCCGGACCAGTATCACGGTCGCCATGCCCGTGCCGCGCTGGCGGCGGGCAAGCATGTGCTGGTCGAGAAGCCGTGCTGCCTGACGCAGGGCGACCTCGCCGAACTCGATGCCACGGCCGTGGCCTCTGGCCGCGTGGCCATGGTCGGCTACATGCGGCGCTATGCGCCGGCTTTCGTCGAGGCGAAGGCGCGCCTGCCTGACGCCAGCGATATTACTTATGTGCGCGTCCGTGACATCATCTGCGAAGGGCCATGGTTCTTCCAGCAGACCGACCGGGTCGTCACGCCGCAGGACGATATTCCGGCCGGCCTGATCGACGAGAGCCGTGCGCTGCGCAAGGCGATGATCGCGGAAGTCTGCGGCGCCGACGCGCCGACCGATCGCGTCACGGCCTATTCCGTGCTGACCGGCCTGTCGTCCCATTCGCTGTCGGCCATGCGTGATCTTCTGGGCGTGCCCCAGCGCGTCATCGCCGCCGAGATCAAGCAGGGCGGCGCGCAGATCACCGCGCTGTTCGACTATGGTCACTTTACCGCGCTCTACGAATGCATGATCGGCGATGTCGTGCGCTTCGAGGCCGGGTTCGAAATCAACACGCGAACCGGACGCCTCGCCTTCGAGTATCCGACACCCTACATCCGTAACCTGCCCATGACGCTCGATATCCAGACGTCCACGGAGAAGGATAACGTTCTCACCAAACTCGGTCCTTTCTACCAGGATCCGTTCGACGCCGAGCTTCGCGCCTTCCATGCGGCCGCAACGCAAGGCGGGGAGAACCGCACGCCGCCCTCAGACTCCAAGGCCGATCTCGCGCTGTTCGAAGCCATCATCAAAGCGGCAACGCGATGAAAATCACGACCCCGCTTGCCGTCGTCGGCAATGTGAATGTCGATCTGATCCTGGGGCCCGCCAGCCCCTGGCCGCATCCGGGGACGGAGATCATCGTCGATCATGACGAGTTGAGGCTCGGTGGATCCGCCGGCAATACAGCGCTCGCCTGGATGGGCATGGGCGTCGACTTTGCGATTGCGGCCAGCACCGGGGAGGACATGTTCGGCGAATGGCTGCGCGGCGTGTTCGGCTCCCATGCCGACAGATGGGCAAGGACCGCCGACAGAACCGCCATCACCGTCGGCATAACCCATCCCGATGGCGAGCGCACCTTCTTCAGCACACGCGGGCACCTCGCCCGGTTCTGTGTCGACGATGTATTCGAGACGCTCGATGCGCAACGGCTGAAGGGAGGACAGCTGCTTCTGTCCGCAGCCTTCCAGACCGAGACGCTTGCCCGCGACTATGATCGCCTGTTCGACTGGGCGGACTTGCACGGTATGACGACATCGATCGATCCCGGTTGGCCGGACGGAGGCTGGACCGAGGCCAACAGGGCGCGAACGATCGCCTGGCTGGCACGGGCCGGCTGCGCCCTGTTCAACGAGGTCGAAGCGCTCGGCCTATCCGGCCTCGGCGATGTCGAAAGCGCTGCCCGCCGGTTGAAGGAGCTCATGCCCGCTGGATCGCTTGTCGTCGTAAAATGCGGATCATCGGGCGCGATTGGCTTGGATGCCAAAGGTGTTCTTCACCGCGCCTCCGCCCCTCGTGTCGCGGTGGTCGATACGGTTGGCGCGGGCGATATCTTCAACGCCGGTTTCCTGGCGGCTCTCGGTGGGCAGGAGCCTTTTTCCAGATGCCTGGAGGCTGGTTCGGCCCTGGCGTCGCGCGCCATCTCGACATCCCCGCGCCAATACGATGTCGATCTGGCCCGGGGATAAATGGCCCCTGACGAAATTCGAGAGCGTCGGAATGCCTTGGACGGCCCTCCCGGTGGGTCCGAGGCATCCAGCGCGACGTGGTCCGTCCGAGGTCTACAGGGGGGCAATCCTGCGATGACAGATCGGCTCCCGCCCGATTTTTTTTCATCGCTCGATGATCTCTTGACGCTTTGATCGACCTCCCCTAGGCTTTGCTTATTCACCAGGGGTGTCCCGTCAAGGGGCTGAGATTCTGCTATCGCGCGCAGTGACCCGTTGAACCTGATCCAGTTCATACTGGCGTAGGGACGGTGCAAAACGCTGATGCGAGTCTCGATCTGTATCCCAGATTCCGCTTGGGCGTTCTTCCATCATTCCGGCTCTAGGACTGGGTCTCCAAACGCGAAACTTGGAGCCTCACGATGAATATTGCCGCTACAAACCAGAGCCCGACGGTCACCTCGGGCGCATTCCCGGCCTCCAGCAAAATCCATGTCGAAGGCTGGCAACACCCACAGATCCGCGTGCCGATGCGCGAGATCGCGCTGCACCCGACCTCCGGGGAACCGCCTGTTACCGTCTATGACAGTTCCGGCCCCTACACCGATCCCGGCCATATCGTTGCCATCGATCGCGGCCTGCCGCGCCTGCGCGAAAACTGGATCCTGGGGCGCGGCGATGTCGCGCGTTACGAGGGCCGCCACGTCATGCCGGAGGACAATGGCTTTGCCACCGGCGAGCGGCTGACACCAGAATTTCCGGTGCGCAACGCGCCCCTGAAGGCAGCTGCCGGCCGGGGCGTAACCCAGCTTGCCTACGCCCGCGCCGGCATCATCACGCCCGAGATGGAGTTCATCGCCATTCGCGAAAATCTCGGCCGTCCGGATGTCCTCAAGGCCCCGGCAAGGGACGGCGAGAGTTTCGGTGCTCACATTCCGGATTTCGTGACGCCGGAATTCGTGCGCCGCGAGGTGGCCGAGGGCCGCGCCGTCATCCCCGCCAACATCAACCATCCCGAAAGCGAGCCGATGATCATCGGCCGTAATTTTCTGGTGAAGATCAACGCCAA
>CAZZZI010000025.1:0-24011 GCA_964658415.1 uncultured Sphingomonas sp.
GCCTCATCAAGGTCAGATGGCAATGCCTGCTGGCCGCCGCCGCCCAGAACATCAAGAAGATCGCAATGACAGTCACCAAGGCACCCAAACCAGCCTGGGGGTGAGGCGAGCAGCGACTTTTGCCCACCTCAAGCTGCAAGCAGAACGGATGCTCGGCACACGACAATCACCAAAGGCAAAAACCCGCCGAAAAAATCGACGGGTTTGTCAGCGGTCTGCGACGCTGAAGCGTCTTTGTGGATCGCGGATCATTGCCCGCAGGTCCTCAAGCCGTTGTTCGGGGTCGATGGCAGAGGAAAACTCCTCGCCCATTCTTTTGAGAACCCGCTCAATATCTTCGTCTGCATCCTCGCGACCACCAGCCTTGGCACGACGGTACAGGTAAAGCGCCTCTTCCAAGTCCCGCTCGGTGCCCTTTCCGTCCTCGTTCGCGCGACCGAGCGTGTAGGCCGCCCGGTCGAAACCGTTCTCGAGCGCGTCGAAGAGAAGCAGAACGCCTTTTTCCGCATCCTCTTTCACTATAGTTCCATAATAGTAGGCGACGCCGAGATTGTTGGCACCGCGCGGATTGCCTGCCTGAAGCGCACGACGATACCAGTAGAGCTCCCGAAGTGGGCTCTTACGAATGCCAGAACCGGAACCGTAGCGGTAGCCAAGGCTGACCATGGCATTGGCATCGCCACGACGTGCGCCCTGCTTGAAGAGTTTGACCGCGCGGCGCTGATCTTGCCTTAGCCCGGCGTGGCCGTCCGCGTAGAAATGGCCGAGATTGCCCATGGCCGTGCCGCAGTCGGCCTTGGCGCCCTGCTCATAATACTCGCGCGCCTTGATTAGATCGACGGGGAAAGGTCCGTCGCCGTGCTGGTACATACTGGCGATATTGTTCATCGCATCGCCATGGCCGAGCGTGGCTGCCTTTTCGTACCACTCGACAGCCTGCGCCCTGTCAAGGCTGATGCCACAATAGCCTTGATCGTAAATGTCGCCTAATACGAAGGCTGCATCGGCATCGCCAGAGAGAACACGTTCCTTCAGCTCTTCGAGCGGAACATCGTGGAGCTTGTGCCAGCGTTTTTCAGGCGCGGGGCCTGCAGTGCGCTTTTCGAAATAGCGATCCGCAAGCGTTGCGAGATATTTCCTCAGCATGATTTGTTGTCCTCGTCGATGAGTTGCCGAGCGTGCTCAATCTGCTCGACTGGCAGGATCGGCGATCGGCCGACGTCACCCCTTCGGCCTGGGTCGCGATCTGGCCAGCGCTCGTGCGCTACACGATCAATAATCGCTCAATAACCAGCACCAAGGCGTTCAGCCTTGCGAGTGCTAGCGCAATGCACGCGTGAAAGCCTTGCATTCCATATCCGCTTGCCCACGAACTCTCCCAGGTAATGAGAAGATCAATAGGTTACCGCGACCCATGCAACAACGCCATAGCGGCGACTAGGGGGCGTAACGTCAGTATGGGGAGCCTTTTAACAAGCGGCGTAGATACGGACAATGCCAAATCACACGGCACGCAGTTCGCCAGGTATCCACACCAGGACGTTGAAGCCCACTGCATTGTCGAAATTCTCCTCGGCCAGAAGAGCGCTCAGATGTGTTTCCATAAACCAGCGAGCAACACCGGCGTCGTAGAAGGCGGTGACGACCTCTCCAATGGTCGTTTTGGCGGCTTGCAGCATTTGAGCTCGTGACAGCGAAGCCGTATTCAGCTGGATCAGTTTGCGCTGTGCCGGCTGGCCGCCATCCGAGATCGCAACACTCAGACGACCTTCTTTATAGCTCTTCACACGTACGCGCAGTCGGGGAGGGCGATCCGCCTCGAATGCACTGTCAATGGCAGCGATTCGTGCGATTATCTCCTCTTTGGTGATCTGCACATGGGGCATGACATCCCCGGAAGGGACAAGCTGGTCATTAAAATTTTGGCGGGTCACCTCTTCGGAGTGGATGGAATATGCGAGATGCTTGACCGCCAGGCCTTTTAGCCATTTTGAGCGCTGCGCGATCGCCATGGATTTGGCGACCTCTTCGCCATGCCGAACGACGGGGAAGGTTTCCCTCTTCTGCCCTTCTTTCGTCAGCAACGTGGCTTGCCATGCATCGCCGCTTTCTGTTTCGACCCGCCGCACGCCAGAAATCCCGCTCTGGTTATTTCGGCGGATCTGGACGGCCTGCTCAAGATTGGTGGGCGGCGGCACGGCGGAGATGATGGCGTCACGATAGGCCCGCGCTTGCTCAAAACTGGCCTCGGGTGAGCCGTATATGCTGTCTTTGAACAGTCTGACGATCTTGTGGCCGCGTCGGCGCAGGGCGACAGACCAGCCGGCACCGCGGTTTTTATTCGCCGTCTCGCGGGTGAGACCATAGGTATCAGAATCGTCCTGTAGCGCCTCAGGTGTCTTGGGTATTTCGTTCGAGGCCAAGGGCTGTCTATCTCTCATTAAATTCGGCATATTAGTGTAGTTCGCCCCATATCCGAGTGAGACGCCAGGCTAGCCTCAGCGTGGCCTCGGATCACGCACGAATGTAAGCGTCAGAAAGCCAGCTGTCATCGATATGCTACCGATTTGGTCCAAATTTTATAGGTGCGGACTGAGGTAAAGCGAGCCGGGTGAGCGAAGCCAGCAATTTTTGGGGTTGACCCCGGAGACCCTCAGTCTATGTCTTGCTGACCAACTTGACGTGCATTTCATGCACCAATCGGTTTCCGGTGGTGCCGTTCCTGGTTCAGAGACGTGTTGAGGCCCTCATGGACAATGGTGTTTCCGCCGCCGATTTCATCCAGGCAAACCGCATTCTGAAGATAGTTTCGCCGCTCGGCGAAGATCAGCTTCTGCCCGAGCGCACGGTCATCCACGAAGGCATATCGTCGCTCTTCGAGATCCGGGTCTCGGCCCGCTCGAAGAAGGAGCAGGTGAAACCGGAGGATCTGATCGGCCGGCTGATGGATGTGTCCGTAGAGGTCGAGCAGGGGGAAGGGGAGGAGGGCAGTTCCGTTCGACGCCCCTTCAACGGCCTCGTCACCGAGCTCAACGAGGGCCCACCGATCACGCGGGGCTTGCGCGCCTATTCGATGGTGCTGCGGCCGCAGATGTGGCTTTTGTCGCAACGTTCAGATTGTCGCATCTGGATGGACAAGACGTCGGTCGACATCGTCGAGACGCTGTTTGCCGAGCACGGCATTCCCGCCCCCGATACCTCAGGCATCGTCACCCCGCCGCCACCACAACACTACAGCGTCCAGTTCAACGAGACCGATCTCGCCTATCTCACCCGCCGCTTCGAGGAGGACGGGCTGTTCTACTGGTTCTCCCACGAGGACGGAAAACACAAGCTGCACGTGGCCGACAGCGCCTCCGGCTGGCTGGGCCCATCGCCATCGGCCAGGGGCGAAACAAAGGTGCGCCTCGCCCAGGGCTCGTCCGACCGCAACCACATCAACGACTGGGCAAGGCGCTTCTCCTACGTGCCCGGCCAACGGGCCGGCGCCGACTGGAATTTTGAGACGCCGCGCATGGTGCCGGGCACGATGACGCCGTCCCTGGTTCAGATGCCGGATGCGATCAAGCGCGAGCTCTACGAATACCCGGCCCGTATCTCGACCGTCGCCGAGGCCGAGCGGGCGGAAAAACTGCGCATGCAGTCCTCGGAGGCCGACCACGACCGCGTCTTCGGCGCCTCCACCTCGCGCATCCTGGAGGCCGGCCGCCGCTTCACCCCTTACGAGGTCGCCCATCCCGATCATGCCTACGAAGAGCATGTGATCATCCGGGCCGTCTACGAGATCGTCGACCGCTCCTACGAGACCAACGCCAACGAACCGGAATATGCCAACCGCTTCGAGGCCATCCCGTCACGCGTGCCGATGACCCCCCACCGCGAGACCAAGCGGCCGCGCATCGAGGGCGCCCAGGTTGCGATCGTCGCCGGCCCGGAAGGCGAGGAGATCCACCCCGACCAGTACGGCCGCATCAAGGTCTGGTTCCCCTGGGACCGCCGCGCCAAGAAGGACGGGTCGGACACCTGCTGGGTGCGGGTGGCGCAGAGCTGGGCTGGCTCCACCTGGGGCGGCCAGATCATCCCGCGCATCGGCATGGAGGTGATGGTCGCCTTCGTCGATGGCGATCCGGATCGTCCGCTGGTGACGGGGGTGGTGCCCAATCCGGCGAATGGCGTGCCCTATGATTTGCCGGCAAACAAGACCCGCACGGTGATGCGATCCAACACGCATAAGGGCCAAGGCTTTAACGAACTTTCGTTCGAGGACGAGGCGGGCAGGGAGAACATGTTTTTCCATGCCCAGAAGGATCAGACGACGCGGGTGCTGAACGATCGCACCAAGCGCATCGACCGCCACGAGGTCGCCTCGATTGGCGGCAACCGGGCTGTGGAAGTCTCCGGCAATCAGAAGCACGAGATCGGCGGCTCCGTGAACACCGTTGTCGGAGGCACCGGTCCGATGGCGCTGCTAGCAATGGCCGGTGTGCAGGCGCTGTCCGGCCAGACCGCAGGCCTGCTCTCGCAGGCCGCCCAGATCGCCGGTGGCGGCGGACCAGGGCTCCCGGGCTTTGCAACTACGCTCGCGTCCTCCGCATTGGGCTTTCTCGGCGCAGGCGGCCTCGGCAGCCGCGAAGGCGTCGTCTCCGGCCCGAGCCCCCGGGCCGACGCTGGCACGGCACTCGCCGGCTCGGGCACCGGCGTCGGCGATGCCGCCTCAGGCCTGTTTCCAATGTCAGGCATCATGAACACCGTTGTCGGCGCGTTTCAGTCTACCAGCGTTGGAGTAGCCACGGCGGAGCAAATTGGTGTCAGCAAGGTCGTGAACGTCGGGCAGACCTCGCTCGAAAGCGTCGGCAAGTTCAAGAAGATTATCGTCGGAGAAGAGTTTGTCATCGAATGCGGGGCATCGAAGTTCATCATGCGTAAGGATGGCACCGTGATTATTCTCGGAACGCATTTCAACTTCACCGCGTCCGGCCCGACGCAGATTAACGGCTCGGTCGTCGATCTTAATAAGCCGGGGGGCGGTTTTTCGGAGGCCTCTCCGACCTCGGAAGATTCCGCCGCCAAGGGGTAACCGCCGATGTCGGTTGAAAATCACACGCCTTTCCCAGCACTCGCCTTTCGTCAGTATAATTTGGTGGGCAACCTCCTGGGCGTGGTGGTGGCGCGCGGCACCTTTAAATTGGCGACCGGCGGTCCGCTCGTTCTCGACGACAACCAGCGCCCCCTGGTGATGTCCGATACGTATGACGGCGATCCTCATCAGACACCGCAGATGGCATGTACCGATCTGGCCCCCTTCAAGCCTGGCACGGACGTGACCTTTATCGGCGCGACCTTTGCGCCCAATGGGCAAGCCGCGTCCTCTTGGACGTGCGGCATCACCGTCGGCCCTGTCGGACGGCGGTTGCGTGTGCACGGCCCCCGCATTTGGCGCGCACGGACCCGTAAGACCTGGCGCGGTCTCATCGATCGCGACAATGAAGACAAGCTCGATGGCTGGGATCTGACCGAAGGCGCTCCGGTAGACTATGTCCCGATCGATTGGCGCTTCGCTTTCGGCGGTCGGATCGACGGTGGCGAAGTATTCGAGCGCAATCCGATCGGGATCGGCCTGGTCGATGAGGTGCGCTTCCGCGAATGGCCAGAATGGCCTGCGCCACAAATAGAAGATGCTGAGCAACCGATCCGTGACGTCAAGGATCGACCGGCACCGGCCGGCCTGGGGCCTGTGTCTCCCTTCTGGACGGATCGCGTTTCCCGAGCAGGCACCTATGACGATGTCTGGCTGAAGGAGCGGCATCCTCTATTACCGACGGATTTCGACTTTTCCTTCTGGCAGGCCGCCCCGATGGGCCTCGTGAGTGAAGCCCATTTCAGTGGCGATGAGGAATTCGAACTGGATCATCTTCTGCCGGGACGCGAAGTACTATGCGGACGCCTCCCCAACATCAGGCTGCAGATTGAGATCGATCAGGGAAGCGGCCTCTTGCACGGCCCCATGGTGCTTGACGGCGTTCATTTTGACCTGCGTCCCGGCGTCGGTCGTGTGTTCCTCACATGGCGCATCGGCTTTCCTTGGCCAGAGCGGGCGGGTGTTCCCAAAATGAGCGTTGTCGATCTGCCCGAGGGTGTTGCGTGATGGCAGACGATGAGCCCTTGCCGGCGACGACAGATCCACAACCGATAGAATGGGTCCGCATCGACACCAATGCCAATCTATGGAAGCAGTCCCCAGGGCAGGTCGAACAGAAAGCCAACCCGCCACCGCCCACAGCGGCCAACCCTCCGCCACCAGAGTTTATACCGAGCGACAGTATGGCGCTCGCAATCTGCCTGTCGCCGGACGTATGTAAATCGCCGGACAATCCCGTTCCTTACATGGCCTGGGGAAAGGCTTCCGACAGCTTAAATTACTCCCCCGATGTGCGGTCGAATGGATTGCTCATCAAACGTCAAGACTCCAAATTCTTTTGCTGTCACGGAGACGAGCCGGGCATCGGCCTCGGCTGCCATTCCCAGACCGTAGGCGACGTCGTCGAGCCGGTCACTTGGTCGGGGATCGTTCGTGCAAACGGCATGTGGGTGCAACGACACGGAGATCGCTGCACGCTTAATCGGGGCAACACCGAAGGTGAATACGTCAATGTAAAGTCGACCGATGCCCATGCGGCGCCGGACGCTACTGATGATCAGGACAAGGCTTGGTACGAGAAAGCTTGGGAATGGTCCGGCGACAAGATTTCTCAAGCCAATAAAGCAGTCTGGGATTTCGACAAGAGCCACTACAAAGTCGTAACCCGAGGTATTGCCGCTGTCGGTGTGGTCGGTTCCGCCTTCGAAGGAGCAGCAGGGTTGGCACTGGCTACTGGGGGTGGTGCGGCCAGTGCAACTGGAGTAGGGGCTGTTCCAGGAATACCAGCCATGGCTGGTGGAGCGTTGCTTGTCGGAAACGCCGTGGACAATGGCCAGGCGAACTTAAAGACCCTTTGGACGGGCGAGTTTCAGCAAACCAACTTACAGAAAATTGCCGGCAGTGCCGCACGTGCAGCGGGGGCATCTCCTGAAACGGCTGAAGGGGTGGAAAATGTAACCGGAATGACGCAAGCGATTGGCGGTGGCTTTGGCGCAGCGGCTGCCACGATGAAAACGGCGGCTGAAGGTGCGCAGGTAGCCTCGTCTATCGGACGAACAGGGGCACGGACTGAAGGCAGTCAAGCCGCAGAGGATGCGGCCAAGACGGCAAAATCTGAGGTTGAGGATGGCTCCCAAGGGGCCAGAAGTACGAAGGAAGAGCTGGAGCCACCCAAGAAAAAGCTAACGAAGGAGGAATACAAAAAGCTAAGGAGCAAAACTCCAAATCAACGGATTCGCGATGCCGTCAATGAAGGTCAGCCAAAAGCAACGCCGGAAACCCCGGTCGATGATTCGTGGCTGCCAGGGAAGCAGCGCACCCAGTCGCTAGAGGCAGACCATATCGTTTCGATGAAGGAAATTACGCAGATGAATGGGTTCGCTGATCTATCTCCTGAAAATCAGCTTAAGGTTTTGAATAACCCAGATAATTTCACTGGCCTTAGTAAGTCAGCCAATGCATCGAAAGGCGCGAAATCATTTGAAGATTGGACAACTTACGGTCAGGGTGGCGATCAGATCACGGTCAACACCGAGCTCCGCCAACAAATGATTGACCGGTCGACTACGTTGCGACCTCAGTTGCAACAACAGATAAATGAGCTAAACTCAACACAACGATAGTGTACGCAGGAAAATATAATGAACGAAGCCTACATTTCCAAATTCTTGACTGGAAATTTTTCTATCGTCACCACTCTTTCGGCGGTCGGTGCACTTCCCAGCCTTTGGGCGCCATTGGCTGACGGCGATCAGACCAGGCGGATTGCCGCTTTTGAAATGCTGGCGGATCAGGTTTTTTCTCTCATGCCGGAGACACTTGCCACGCTTGGCAAAACAACAAAGGATGCCTATCTCGTAAAGTCGGGTATAGATGTCGTGCTAGTGGTCGACCGCCTTCTAGATGGAGATATGGTTTCCTACAGGGGCTTCTTGCCTAGAGCAGCTTCCCGGTTTGGTGGCAGCGTTGGTAAATTCTATAATTTGATGGATGGATTTTGTGATTTCCACTCGATGGGCGGTATGTTGCCGGAACGAGATATCCGTCCAATCGGTCAGGACGGCAACGAATATCTGACCGAGCCGTCATTAAGTGAGTTTAACAATCATAAGTCGAAAGACTATTTGAATGTTTTTAACAGCGGTGGCAAAGGCCAAGGCTATGTGAGCCTGAGCAGCACCTTCGGCGAAAACCCAGACGCCATGTTGCTCTGGGTTGATGATGACGAGCCGATGGTTGGTATGGATTTCTGGGACCTCTTTGACAGTTGGACGGCGATCGCCATGAGCGACGATTAGGCACGGAATGCGATTAGTATCAAGCATGGGTCGAGCTGAAGACACAGGACCTGAAAGTAGCCTTGGCTTTTCGGCGGTTTTGTAAAAACTTCCAACATTAAACGGTCTGCTTCACGGCACACTACAGCCAAACGCTCTGGCCACGGATTGAAACGAAGGCCCAATCAGGGCGCCAATTGTTGGGCAATAAACTTTACCCCATGCCCGAACCCCGTCAGTGCAGGGATCAATTCTCAATAATTGCATATATGCGGCCGGATTAAACGTGGTGTGAGTGATCGATCTCGCTGCATAAACATGACGCCTACCGCGCTGTCGGCTTTGGCGCTGCTCGTACTTCGTAACAAAAGCCGTGTTTGTTCTCCAGCCATTCGCCCTCACCGAAGATATTCAGGCCTGTGCTGTCCACCACAAGATGGACCGGCCCCGATGGCCTGTTTGTGGTCCGCCTTGAGGGCAATACCAGCCTCTAGAGGTGTATGCCTCCGCCGAGGGCCGTCTGCCGTAATTTGCTGATTGGCTTTAAGTCCATGCCTTATGTCATGCGCTACAATCATTTCCCCCACTGAAGTCTTTTCCGCCGACGATCTTGGTCGCCGCCGGGAATGGCCGGACGAAGAGAAGGTCCGGATCGTCGAGGAGAGCCTACAGGGTTTTCGGCAGGGTTCAGCGACGGCACGGCGTTATGGAGTGTCGCGATCGTTGCTGACAGCCTGGCGTCGTCAATACCGGAGCGGGCTTCTAAGCGTTTCAGTGCCAACGAGCTTCGTTCCGCTTGCGATTTCGCCGCCGGTTGCGGCATCATCCGAGATGACCTCGCCGCCGCAGCCTGGAGACGACAAGACGATCGAGATCGGGCTGCCGAACGGCCGACGGCTGACGATCCCAGCCTCACTTGATCCAACCATCCTTGCCCGGCTGTTGCCGATCTTGGATGCGTCATGATCGCCTTTCCAGCCGGGGTGAAGGTGTGGATCGCGGGCGGGGTGACGGATATGCGCTGTGGCATGAACAGCCTGGCGCTCAGGGTGCAGCAAGGGCTTGGCCGCGATCCTCATGGCGGCGAGGTCTTCTGCTTCCGGGGTCGCAAGGGTGATCTGATCAAGGTTTTGTGGCACGACGGGGTCGGCATGTCGCTCTACCTGAAGCGGCTGGAGGCTGGCAAGTTCATCTGGCCGGTCAGCCAGAACGGTTCGGCCGTGCCCGTGTCGGCGGCGCAACTTGGCTACCTCCTGGAAGGAATCGACTGGCGCAATCCACGCTGGACACAACGGCCTGCGACGGCAGGATAGTCGCCATCACTTCACTGTTTTTGTTGGTCTTTCTGTGGTTCCATGGTAGCTTTCGGCCATGGATGATGCTGCTATCGGAGATAGCCAGATTGCGCGCCGCGCTTGCGGTATCGGAAGCGCGTGCCGCGTCCGCCGAGGCCGATCTCGCGCAGGTGCGCGCCGTGGTGACGACCTCTGAGGCGATGATCCGGCACCTCAAGCTTGAGATCGCCAAGCTGCGCCGCGAGCAGTATGGCCAGAGTTCGGAACGCCGCGCCCGGCTGATCGACCAGATGGAACTGCAGCTCGAAGAACTTGAGGCCGATGCCACCGAGGATGAGATCGCGGCTGAACGCGTGGCGGAGAGGATCACAAGTGTCTCCGCCTTCGAACGCCGTCGGCCCGCCCGCAAGCCGTTTCCCGAGCACCTGCCGCGCGAGCGCTTAGTCATCGAAGCTCCCACGCAATGCGCCTGCTGTGGCTCGGCCCGTATCGTGAAGATGGGCGAAGACATCACCGAGACGCTGGAGACCATTCCGCGCCAGTGGAAGGTGATCCAGACGGTGCGCGAGAAGTTCACCTGCCGGGACTGCGAGAGGATCAGCCAGCCACCGGCCCCGTTCCATGCGACACCGCGGGGGTGGGCAGGTCCCAACTTGCTGGCGACGATCCTGTTCGAGAAGTTCGGCCAGCATCAGCCCTTGAACCGCCAGGCCGAGCGCTACGCCAGGGAAGGCGTCGATCTCAGCCTCTCCACGTTGGCCGATCAGGTCGGGGCCTGCGCGACGGCGCTTCAGCCGATCCATGACCTGATCCGTGCCCATGTCCTGGCAGCCGTTCGGCTGCATGGTGACGACACCACCGTCCCGCTCCTGGCCAGGGGCGCAACGCGGCAGGCAAGGTTATGGACTTACGTCCGCGATGATCGTCCCTTCGCGGGCGCAGCACCTCCTGCGGCACTCTTCCACTTCTCTCCGGATCGCGAGAAGACCCATCCCAACACGCATCTGGCCGGATGGCACGGCATACTGCAGGCGGATGCCTATGGCGGCTACAACGATCTCTATCGTGCGGATCGCCGCCCCGCGCCGATCAAGAGCGCGCTCTGCTGGAGCCATGCGCGGCGCAAGTTCTTCGAACTGGCCGATATCGGCGGCAACGTGCGCAAGGGCAAGCCAGCCCATGAGATATCACCGGTCGCGCTCGAGGCCGTCGCCCGCATCGACGCGCTCTTCGATATTGAGCGTCGCATAAACGGGAACTCCGCCGAGGAACGGTTAACTGCCCGGCAGCAGCATGCTCGTCCGCTTGTCGAAGAACTGCACGACTGGCTCATGGCCCAGCGTTCCCAGATGTCGAAGCACAATCCCGTCGCCAAAGCGATCAACTACATGTTCGAGAAGGAGGGACGCTGGGAAGCTTTCACGCGTTTCCTCGACGACGGCAGGCTTTGCATCTCGAACAATGCGGCCGAGCGCGCCCTTCGCAGGATCGCTCTCGGAAGAAAGTCCTGGCTCTTCGCCGGCTCCCAGCGCGGAGGCGAGCGTGCCGCCTTCATGTATTCCCTGATCGTCACCGCCAAGATGAACGACATCGATCCGCAGGCCTGGCTGGCGGACGTGCTCGCTCGCATGCCTGGCATCCCCGTATCGCGGCTGCCGGAACTGTTGCCGTGGAATGTCCGAAACCAGATGCCGACCACGTCAGCCGATTCACCGCGAATGCAGCAGCTCGGCGACGAGCAGCGCGCCGTTCTGAACGAAGAGGAAGCATCTCGACAGGCAGAAGCGCAAAAGCAAAAGCCTTCACCGCAAAAACCGCGGGGCCAAAGGATGTCATTCGACAATGCACCGACCGCACAACAGAGAACCCACTGATTAAACTGAGCTCACCATTGCAGCGCCAGCAGCAAAATGGCAGCGTGGGTAGCGTACGAGGAAAGAGGAGTTGTCGTTGCCCACTGGCAAGGTGAAACGGTTCAACATCACAAAAGGCTTTGGCTTCATCATCCCTGACGAAGGTGGCCCCGAGGTCTATCTTCCTCAGCGCAAGGTCGAAGAAGCTAAACTTCCTCGCCTCGAGACCGGGACGGCATTGCACTATTCCGTCGGCGAAGAACGAGGCAGAAAATTTGCCGAGAATCTGTCTGTGATTGAAACCGCGAAGCCAGCGTCTGCCCGTCAGTCGGTGGCGCACAAAACCGTTGAGGATGCTGTCGATTCCATCGACGAGTTCGAGAAGGAGTGGGGACTTCGCCGGCATTAACTTCGCAAACAGCTATGTTTCGCGCGGCACTCGTACATTGACTCCTGCCGGTTCTGGCCAGGTGCCGCCTTGCAAACCATTTGCACCACCATTCAAACAGGGAAATGTAATCCCGCATTGGTCGCCGGCGCTGTCTACCTGTAAATCGGCAGGGGTCCCGATGCCGATACGCATGATAACGCCCTGTTATTTCTCACATTGAGGGGGTCATTTCTGTACGCATAATCACAGGGCGACAAATGCGCCGAAGCCATGCGGGAGGTATCACAATCAAATCCGCCGTGGCTGTCTTTGGTTGAAAAAGGCGGCGTACGATTTGGATCAGCTCTTGTTCCAGCCCCTTCTTGTCTACTCCCGACCTTTAGGGGTTTTCGACTTTCTTTTAGGTTGCAATAACATTACCGGATGTTAATGTCGCATGCGTGATAGCAAGGCTTGGGGGCCTGCAGGTTTGAGCGATAGACGTAGGTTAAGGTGGGGGGGCCATGAGTCCGAAGACCAAATTGTCGCTGATAAGCGAGACTTTTCGCCGCGAATTTCCGGCATACTTAGCGCGTTGAAATCTGGCAACTACATGTTTGTCACGATGTTGTGCTCGTTTCGAGCAAGGCTGCGCTTAGGCAGGCGCAAATCGCAAGTACGACTCCGATAACGTAGGTCGGACCCGTTACCAAATTAAAAACGGCCACAATCACGATTAGTCTGCGCGCCACCCCTCTATCGCTGAGGCTGCGATGAACTTGTGCAGACCAGTAACAAAGTGAGTTAAAGCCCAAATTACACTTTTTTAAATCGGTACATAAGCAAGATAATTGATTTAAATGTCACAGTTCAAAAGTCCTAAATATACGAGCGATATTAGCCCCCTTCCCTGGCTGGCAATTGTCGTGCTGATTTCAGCGTTACTGTGGATAACATTTTACATCACAAATATTAAGCGATTCTGCATTAGTGAATTTGAATTTAAATCCGACGACCGGCTGATAGGCATCGCACTTGAAGCCGAATTTAGCGGGTATGAACTTGGTAAGCTCAATTTCAAATCCGTTGCCGATTTTAAAAGTAAATATCCGAACTGCTGTGGGATTTCCATCGAGGTGGACCGAGACGATCTGATCTCGCAGATGATTGGGAATGCAGCAGCTGAAGTCTCTATTAGATACGGTTTAGCTTCTTACGGCTCTCATCGCAGTATCGATGTGATATACTGGCTTGATAGTTGCGGTTATATTACTCAACGACGCTCAATGGTAAACTAGCATGCTCAGAGGCGCGCAATGGATGATCTGATTAAAGCGAGTGACATATCTCTACAAGATATGATCAATTATTATTTGTATGGAAAAAAAGAGAAGCCGGCCTCTGCGGAAGATTATGAAAATGCTCTGCGTCCGGAAGCTACATCAGAGAGCTTCTACGGTAAAACCCTACTTATAGACGCCAAAGACTTCATGGCTAATGGGCCAGGGAAGTATGCTAATATTTCTCAAGTGCCACTGATACAATTATTATTTGGCTACGCCGATGGAGACCGACAGGCGTATGACGCGTTTGTTGATAAATATTTAGGAAATGGCAAAGTCCTGACGATAAGTGATCTGCTGGCGAATGACTATGGAGAAAGTCAGATTCAGACCACTGTTGCTCAGTATACAATGGATGCAAGTAATGATGATTACACTACCCGTGCTTATATTTGGAGTACCGAAAATTTCCGTTTGAACGGCGACGCCACCATTCAATTGATCGCTGGAAAAATTGTAATTAGCAATCTATACCTACGCCCTTATAATGATGATTTCGACTATATTAGCAATTCAAAAACAGTTCAGCTAAGCAATCCCATCTCTATGACTGTAGTTGACCCTTATGCTATCGGGCGCGCTGTAAATATCATATTTGAGAATAAAGATAGTATTACGCCCAAAACCTATGGGTTAGAAAACTACGAAGCTGACGTAGATCGGTGGGCGGTACAACATGATGGCAGCCTGTTTTCAGCATTCACATCCGTTTTTTTAGCTGGGAATGCTTACCTCTCCGAGTTTGTGACCGGATATGAATTAGCCGATGGTGGGAAAGTCATATATGGCTCCAGCGGTGACAACGTTATCGACGCGGTCAACGGGTACTATAATTTACTGTTGGAACAAGGCTTGGGAGAGGGCAAAATAGCTTGGCGAGCTATCGACAGTGACCCAAATATTACTTATTCGCATTCAGCTATTTCGGGCGATAATCAGACCGTCGTCGTGTCTGGGTCGGGCATAGATAGAATTACAACAGGCACCGGCAACGATTTGATATTCTCGGGCGCAGGAGAAGATCACGCTTTTCTGAACGGTGGCATAGACAGCGTCTCGCTTGGCTCGGAAAACGATTTAGCTGAAATCAATGTTAGCAGCGCCGAAGCGTCCTATTCGGTGATCGATGGCGGTGACGGCTTTGATAGAGTTCGCTACACCATACACCCATCACTAGGTGACCTGAGCGGTCAAAACCTACAAAGGGAAGGGGTAACTATAAGCGACTTCCATGGCACGGATGTTAACAGCAAGCCCGCAATATCGGCCACGGTCTCCAACAACATGTCAGGTCGGTCGGGTACTGACACATTGATATCTATTGAAAAACTCGAATTGACAGAGCGTGCTGATACGCTCGTTGTCAGTACAAACGGCCTTACGTTGGCCCTTACCGTTGACATGGGGAAATCAGGACGTGTCCAAAGTGAGCTACACGACGGCGAAATTTTGGATGACGATGCCTTCACCGTGGATGTCGATGTTGCTGACTATTCCGGTGTAGACCATGGTCTGATCTACATTAACGGGTCAACTCACTATCATAATCCTGTCGGTGCCGCGGGCGCCGTTGTGCAAATTAAAGGCAAAGATCAGGAGCTTGAGGCTATTGAGGATTACGATGCTAATGGGACGCTAGGTTACAACGATGCGCTGCATGTCGATGGCGCAGACTACGTCAAACTGACTTCCGGAGACGACGTCGTTATCAACGCCGCAATCGGAACAATTATAGCAACTGGCGGCGGCAACGATAAAATTTGGTTCACAAATGGGATCGCGATCAATGATCTAAGCGCGGTGGACCGCATCACATTCGGCTCCGCCTTAACGTTACTTGGCGGCTTGCGGGACGCGAACTCCGAGGATCAACGTGCTTTCGGATCGTTTGGGTTCTCATATGGACTCAACGACAGTGGTGAGCTTGTAATCAGCAATGATTTTTGGAAAGTAACCACAGTCAATGCTGATGGAACTACGTCCACCGACGCGGCCACGATGTACGTCCTCAACTGGAAGGATAGTTACCTTCCACGTAGCGATGGAATGGGCGGAACCGGCGCTGGCAACATTTTTCTAGCTGAGTACTCAATTACATCATCGCGACTGATGGATCTCCAAAATAAGGATTTGGGCCACGCGTCGGTCCTCGGTGCAGGGGTTTTTGATATCCTCGGGCTAGCTCTGAAGACAATGGATGGCACGGCCACGTATGGTGGGGAAGACCCGCTTGTTCTGGATCTGAATGGTAATGGTCTAGAGATTACCTCTATCGACTATGCAAAGGCCAAATTCGACACCGACGATGATCTATATGCTGAGTCAACGGCGTTAGTCGGTAAGAACGACGGCGTTCTAGCTAGAGACCTGAACCATAATGGAAGGATCGATGGCGGTGGTGAATTGTTTGGACGAGCAGGGCTTACGGGGTTTTCGGCATTAGCCTCCCTTGATGGCAACGATGACGGGGTAATCGATGCTACAGATAGTGGCCTAGCTGATTTTGATGGTGACGGAGATATCGACGCGGACGATACGTTTTCCGGTCTTCTTATCTGGCAGGATGCTAATGAGAACCATCAATCGGACGTGGGAGAACTAAGCTCTGTCGGGACGAGAGGGATCGTTTCCATTAGCCTGCCGACGTCCAATACAGTCGGCTACTCGGTTAATGGAAGTACGGTCAATCAGACAAGTAGCTTCACGACAGCAGATGGATCAAGTCATCTTATCGGTGAGGTGTCGCTGAAGATCGAAAACCAAAATACCAATTATATTGGCGCGCCGATTGCTGTTTCCGCGAGTGTAGCCGATTTCGCGGATCTGAAGGGCTACGGGACACTTGTTTCGCTTCGTCAATCCCTTAGCACGTCAGCTGCAAATGAAGCTTTGGCTAGAACTGCGATTGGCTCCTTGACAGATCCGAATCTGAATGTGTTGAGGCAGGCCATTCAACCTATCTTGACCGCCTGGGCGGCGGGTTCGCCGATTAAAATCAATGGCCAGGTTGTCACAGGCCAGACCTCCGCTGCTCTTGATGACGTTGTAGTCGTCAGGGATCAAAACCAAAGTCTGGTGGACTACATTTACGGCTTTGGGAACGAAAGCGGAAACATCAAGCACTTTGTCGGTGAAGGTAACGTCGGCAGTCAATATGACTTCGCATCGGGCGTTGTTATCTCAGTCGGCGGTGGCGCGCCAGCCGCTCTAGGCCGCGCTGATGTTTTGACGGCAATCAGCGGCTGGCTTTACAACAATGCCTCTAGCACGACCGTAACGCAGGGTACGAGCCTCGACACCCAAGGTAACAACACTTCCTTCGTACAGTACACGAGACCCGATGGCTCGTTCGTGAGGGTTTACAACGCAGGGAATGCGGCTTGGTCAAGGTCGCTCGTTTCAGAAAGCAATCATGTTCTGACCTCTAACGTTTCTTTTGGTCTGATAACTTCGGCGGAATTTGGCTTCTATGAGCGTTTGATTGGAGAATCGATGGATTCGTTCTTCAAGGCTCCTAGTTCAACTGGAGCTGGGATCGGCGCGCTCAACACTTTGCTGGCCAAAATGGACCAGACATTGAACCTGTTCGCCGTACGACTTGCTGTCCAAAGTGGCCCGCTTTCGCATATTTTCCAATCGATTCAATATTCGGCCGATACGGATGGTTTTACGAGTAAGAGTGGTACTCAACTCACAGCGGTATTCAAGGCGCTGTTGAGCGATGCAGGCACGACGTCAGATCCAGCTTCATGGTTAGAGCAATGGAAGCCGTTCTTTGATGTTTTTCTGTCGGACTATTCCCGTGGCAACTCAGCACAACAAAATACCTATGGATTCCTCGTTCAAGACATGCTGGCGGCAGTCGAAAGCACTGCCGGCGGCATCACGCTTGAAACCTTTGCGCACAGTTTTGGCATCCCAGACAACCTAATCGTTCACAACAACGGCGACGTCGTCGGCACTGGCGACGCTGACATTATCGTCATCGATGGCGGCGAAACGTCGGTCACCGGTGGCAGCGGTGCCGACAATTATATTATAGGCAAGAATTTTCAGTCAGTGTCTATTCTCGACCAGGACGCATTCTTGGGAGTCAGTGTCGATACACTCCGGTTCTCGGCGCACAATGCAAATGACATCGATGCCAATCGCGATGGCGCTGACTTGTTACTGACAGATAAGGCAACGGGAGCGACCCTGCGGATTGTCAATGAATTCGAAGGGCGCTGGCCTGGTCCGACCATCTCGGATGCATCATATGATTACGGTGTGAACCAAATTATCTTCGCGGATGGCTCCCTCTGGAACAAAACCGCCATTGCTGAAGCCGTATCTAAAATTGACGACGCTTCGACAACCGTTGTGGGTACTGAAGATGTTGACGTTCTACAGGGCGGCAAGGGTGATGATCTTTTGGAGGGCGGCGGCGACACCGATATCTACCGCTATTCAAGGGGTGATGGCGTAGATACGATTGCAGATGTTGAGAACAATGCGTTTCGCAATGACCAAGACATGCTTCAGTTTATTGGCGGTATTCGCCTTGGTGACCTGACCTTTGAGCGCAACGGCAATTCCAATGATCTGAAGATCCGCATCAAGGGAGAGCCTTTGGATAGCGTGACGCTCTCCGGTCAGTTCAACGCGACATATACCGGGATTTATGGCACCTGGTATATGAACCGGATCGAGCTAATCACATTCGATAATGGGATTAGCCTGACGTCTGACCAAGTGGCACAATTGGTCATTTCCCAATACTCCACCTCTGGAGACGACACGATCTACGGTATGGATCGGGAGGACTTTCTGTCCGGTGGCAAGGGTGACGATTTTCTGGCTGGTGGCAATCAAAACGATACATATGCTTTCAGCAAGGGCGATGGCCACGACATAATCCAGGACGGGATGGGCAATATCATCTCAGGGGATTTCGACGTCCTTCAGTTCGGCGTCACCATCCACGCCAGTGACATCACATTTTCGCGCATTTCCAGCTCTTTGGACACACTTGTCCTTAACGTCGGCGGAACAGAAGACACCGTTACGTTGAGCAACGAATTCAACTATACCGAAACCGGCATTTTTGGGGAGATATTTTGGGACCGAGTCGAAGAGGTTCGCTTTACCGACGGGTCTGGGGTCGTCTGGACGTCTGAGCAGATCGCCCAGATGGCGATCGATGCGGAAACGACCGCGGGAGACGACCATGTCTACGGCTTCTCCACAAATAACGTACTTGATGGCGGAACTGGCGACGACATACTTGAAGGTAGGGGCGGTGACGATACCTATATCTTCGGTAGAGGTTACGGTCACGACACCATTATCGATGACGTGGGCCTAAGTGTGCTTGCGCCCTATTATGATACACTAATTTTTAAGGACCTCAATTTCGCTGACGTCGACGTTTCGCGAGCGGTGAACTCCCTGACCTTCACGATTAGGGATACTGGTGAAACGGTTACCATGCAGGACCAGTACGTGCGCGCTTGGGCAGGCGGAGATTCCTGGGGTGCGGTCGATGCATTCGTATTTAAGGATCAGACGTTCTCTTTCGCCGATTTTGCTCCGTCGAAACTTCCAGTTATTGGGACATCAGCCGGCGAAATTATCAATGGCTCTGAGTACGGCGAAACCATCGACGGCAAGGGCGGAGATGACGTATTATTCGGCTACGGCGGCGGCGACGTCTATATTTTTGGCCTCGGCTACGGCCGTGATACAGTTGTAGACGGGACTGGATATGCGGGTTTCGCCTCCTACGACTACGTCCACTTTAACGCTGATGTAAAGTTAAGTGATTTTACACTGAGTATCGTAGACAGGAACTTGCTGTTTAGCCATTTGAATGGGCAGGACAGCCTGACTATCGTAGACCAATTCCGCTATGGCTGGCTGAAGGTGGAAGAGTTTGACTTTGCAGATGGAACGATCCTGACATCGGATCAAGTTCTTGAAATGGTAACAACTCATAGGAGCACTTCAGCCAACGAAGATTTTGCCGGCTCCGCTCTGGGCGACACTTACATATACAGCCGGGGAGGCGGGAATGATTCGATTGATGAGAGCGGGATATATGGAAGTCCGACTGACAAGCTCATCCTTACTAATGTAAATGCCAACGAGATAGTTCTTGTCCGAAATGGCAACGATGTAACTCTCGAAATTGGCGAGAGCTCTTTGGGAGCAAAAGATGGCGGGTCGGTGCTTCTTCAAGCGGAATTCTATGGCAAGTTCGAAGAAGGTGTCGAGCAGATCGTGTTTGCCGACGGGACAGTTTGGACTGCGCAAACGATGCGTGACATGTTGCTCACCTCAAGCGCATCGGATGAAAATTTCGTAGGATTTGAAACTAACGATACTTACTTTTACTCTCGTGGTGGTGGGCGAGATACAATCGACGAAAGCGCAATATATAGCGGAGATTCCGATCGGCTTGTCCTGACTGACATTAATTCAAATCAGGTCTCGCTTATCCGCCTTGGTAACGATGTGACGCTAAAAATTGGTGATAGTGCGCCAGGAGCCAATGACGGAGGATCAATCACTCTCATAGCAGAGTTCCTCGGCAAATTTGGTGAGGGGATTGAACAAGTTGTGTTTGCCGACGGGACAATTTGGACTGCCGATACGATGCGAGATGCGGTGCTTACAAGCACTGCTGCAGACGAGAATTTTATCGGTTTTGAAACGAGCGACACCTACCGTTATTCGCGGGGTGGCGGTAACGACAGTATCGATGAAACTCAAATCATCACCGGCTCCGCTGACAAACTTATCCTGACCGACATAAATCCAGATGCAGTCAGCCTCACCCGAAACGGAAACGACGTGACGCTGATTATTGCTGCCAGCAGCAGTGGGGGCGACGGTGGCTCGATACTTTTGAAAGGCGAGCTCAACAACGCTTGGAGTATGGGTGTCGAACAGATCGTATTTGCCGACGGAACAATATGGACTGCCGAGATCGTTGCTGAAAAACTAGTGGATCGTGACAGTACGGATGGTGACGACAGGATAACTGGCACGACTGAATCAAATATATTGAGAGGCGGACAGGGTGACGACATTGTCAACGGTGGCGGAGGAAACGACATTTACCTCTATGCGCGAGGCGACGGTAACGACACGATTTACGAGGATGCCTGGAGCGGAGACCGCGATCGACTGAAGTTCTCGGAAATTAATCGCAGCGATGTCCGCTTCGCCTACAGCGGGAACGACCTCACGGTCAACATCGCCGAAAGCGTTTCTGGCACAAATGATGGGGGCTCGGTGCTGCTAAGCGGGAGCCTAAATGACGATAGCCAAGTTGGGGTCGAGGAAATAGCTTTTGCTGATGGGACCACCCTCAGTCGAGCCGAAATTCGTGAGATATTGCTCACGAGCACCTCCGCTAACGACACGTTGCAGGGATTTAGCCGAGACGACGCCTTCACCTACGCCAGGGGTGGCGGTAACGATGTTTACACCGATGGTACATGGAGCGGCACCGACACCCTGCGCCTGACGAACATCGATCCAGAGGATATAGTGATTACTGCCAGCGGCAACGATGTCATTGTGACGATAAAGGCTAGCGCGGCCGGTGCCACAGACGGAGGAAGCGTCACCCTTAAGGACAGCCTTAACGACTACAACTCTACTGGCATCGAGTATATCGCATTTGCCAATGGTACGACCTGGTCGCGAGCTGACATGCACGCTCAGTTGCTGGCAGCAATCCAGACGTCAGGCAATGATAAGATATTCGGTTTTAACACCAGCGACACCCTTAATGGTGGCCTAGGCGATGATATTATCAACGGCGATGGCGGTAACGACACCTATCTGTATAGCCGTGGCGATGGCAACGATGTAGTCAATGAAGGCGCCTGGAGCGGCACCGATACCTTGCAGTTTATCAATATCAATCTGAGCGACGTAAATTTCACACAGAGTGACAACGATCTCACGGTGCACGTTGCCGAAAGCAGCGTCGGTGCAGGTGATGGTGGCTCCATTCTCCTGACGTCTAGCGTCAACGACGGAAGTCAAGTTGGCGTCGAACAGGTCGCATTTGCTGATGGGACCGTCATGAATCGCGACCAGATCCACAGCCTGCTGCTCACCAGCAAGCCGGCCGATGAAACCTTGACTGGTTTCGGTGGTAGCGACACCTTCACCTATGCGAGGGGCGGTGGTAACGACGTCATGGTCGAAGGCCAATGGAGCGGTGGGGGCGATACGCTCAAATTCATCGATATTAATCCTGGCGACGTCAAGGTTTCGATCAATGGCAACGACTTCGTCCTATTGATCGCCGAGAGCAGCCTCAACGCTGGTGATGGTGGTACGGTGACGCTTCGCAACAGCGTCAACGACAACAATCAGGAGGGTTTGGAATATGTCACCTTCGCCAACGGCTCGACATGGTCTCGCACAACGATGCGAAACCAGTCTCTGGACGACGCATCCACGGATGGCAACGACACCATTTACGCCTTCAATTCCGACGACACCCTTGCGGGTGGTCGAGGCGACGACATCCTGAACGGATACGGCGGCAACGATACTTACATCTATAGCCGTGGTGATGGCAATGACATTGTCAACGAAGGAGAGTGGTCCGGTGGCAACGATGCGCTCCAGTTTACCGACATCAACCAGGATCAGGTCACTTTCACATACAGCGGCAATGACGTGATCGCCCACGTTGCTGAGAGCATTCGTGGGGCTGGTGACGGCGGAACGATTGCACTCATAAACAGCGCTGGCGAAGCGAACTCAGCGGGGATTGAGGGCATCGTCTTCGCAAACGGAACCCGGCTTTCGCGATCGGAATTGCGGGATCTGGTCCTCACCAGTACGCCAGCGGACGAAAAATTCACCGGCTTCGGCGGCAACGATACGTATCGATATGCGCGCGGGGGTGGCAGCGACACGATCATCGAAGGACAATGGTCGGGCAATGACACGCTGTTCCTGACGGACATAAATGCCGATCAAGTTGAGCTGAGTGCCAACGGCGGCGATATTATAGTCCAGGTGGCGGAAAGCCAAACTGGTGCTAATGACGGCGGCAACATCACTTTGAAGAACAGCGTCAGCGACAATTATAGCGAGGGTGTTGAATATATTCGTTTTGCCGACGGAACTACGTGGTCTCGCTCAGATTTTCAGGTTCAACTCAACGCACTTGCAGGCGCACACCACGACATCGTTGGAACTACGGGAGACGACGGATTAATAGGAACCTCTCGCAGTGATACCATTGATGGCGGCCTTGGCAACGACTCCATCGATGGCCGCGCTGGCGACGATATCCTCTACGGGCAGGAAGGCGACGATGTGCTCAATGGGGGTGAAGGTGCTGATACCCTTTACGGCCAAGACGGCAGCGATATCTTGAATGGCGGAGCGGGCAACGACTTCCTCGATGGTGGCATGGGCGATGACACCTATATCGTTGACTCACTCGATGATGCGGTCGTCGAAGGGAAAAATGCTGGCACTGACACGGTCAAGACGGACCTCGCGAGTTATTCTTTGGCATCTCTCACCAATGTAGAGAACCTCGTCTACACCGGGTCGTCCGCTTTTACCGGTTCCGGCAATGACGCTGCCAACGTGATCATCGGCGGCTCGGGCAATGATACCATTGATGGTGGTTCAGCCGGCGATGACGTCCTCAACGGCGGATCCGGTGACGATGTGCTTATCGGCAGTATCGGCAATGATACCGAAAATGGCGGTGATGGTGACGATATCCTGTACGGCCACGAAGGCGATGATATGCTTGATGGCAGTGATGGTGCTGATACGCTCTACGGTCAGGAGGGTAACGATGTCCTGAATGGCGGAGCGGGTAACGACTTCCTCGATGGCGGGACGGGCGACGACACGTACATCGTTGATTCGCTCTCTGATACGGTCGCCGAGGGTAATGATGCCGGTGTAGACACGGTCAAGACGGACCTTGCGAACTATTCCCTGGCATCTGTCGCCAACGTGGAGAACCTCGTCTACACCGGGTCCGCTGCCTTCACTGGCGTCGGTAATGACGCGGACAACGTCATCACCGGTGGCGCCGGTAACGATACCCTTGATGGTGGTTCAGCGGGCGATGACATCCTGAGCGGTCGATCCGGTGACGATGTTCTTATCGGCGGTATCGGCAACGACACCGAAGATGGCGGCGACGGCGATGACGTTCTGTACGGTCAGGAGGGCGACGATGCCCTCAGCGGCAGTGATGGCGCTGATACGCTTTACGGTCAGGAAGGCAACGATCTCTTGAATGGTGGAGCGGGCAACGACTATCTCGATGGCGGAGAAGGAAATGATACGCTTACGGGCGGCCTTGGTGCCGATACATTTGGTCTTGCCTTCAATGGCAGCCTAGACACCTTGACCGATTTTTCGCCGAACCTGGGCGACATCATCCTGTTCGATCGTGCCTCCTTCGGCATTCCCACTGACGCCACGGTGGCCGACTACGTAACCCTTGGATCAGCATCACCGAATGCAGGCCATGGCTATATTCTTGCCAACAGTACCGGCATCTATTGGGATGCGGATGGATCGAATGCCGGAGCTGCCATAAAGATCGCTGACTTTCAGACGGCTCCGACTGAAATGTCGCTTTCAAGCTTCGCCTTGGCCTGATGATTGTTGTGGGGGAAAGCTTCAGGCTTTCCCCCACAATGTTGTCTTGCCCACGGGCACCGTTCTTGAAGTGCTGGAAGATGCT
>CAZZZI010000025.1:24021-31735 GCA_964658415.1 uncultured Sphingomonas sp.
TTCCCCCCACAACATTGTCTTGCCGACGGGCATCCTTTATCGATATCAAGGCACTTTTGGATAGCTATCTTTTACTGTTTCGCTTGTAGCAGCGACAACACATCCTTTAAATGTGGATACATTCCATGAACTTGCACTCGCCTGCGCAGGCTAAGGCACCACCTGAGCCAAGCCCTCTGGGCGATAGTGGCTTGGCAGCACTTGCCATGCTTGCAAGCCATTACCGTATCGCATTTGACCCAGCGCAGGCTCGTCATGAGCTCAACTTGGCAACCGGTGTCGCAGGCGATCGCGATATTGTCCGAGCTGCCCGTAAGGCCGGGTTAAAAGCGAAGTTTTTCGTAGATAAGACAACCGCAAACATTAAAACTGCACCGCGACCGATGATCATCCGCTTGCACGACGGTGGCTACGTGCTGCTTTTGGCTGTCGATGACCAGGTCGTTCGCCTCCTTGATCCACTGACGGGCCAAATGCAGAGGCTGGAACATGCTGCATTTGAAGAACTGTTCAGTGGGACTTTCATCCTCGTTGCGCGTCGATTTGCATCGGCCGGAGAACGCTTCGGACTTGGCTGGATCTTTGCGTCCATGCGCCGATATCAGCGTGAACTTTCGCTTGTCCTGGTGGCGTCGCTGGCGATCCAGCTTCTAGGGCTTGCAACGCCACTATTGTTTCAGGTGGTGATCGACAAGGTTCTGGTACACAACAGTTTGTCGACGTTGATCACAGTAACCGCCGCGATGCTGCTTGTTGTCACGTTTCAGAGTGTGATCGAATTTCTGCGAACCCATCTTCTCACCCACACCGCAAGCCGCATCGATGTAGAGCTGGGGGCGGGGGTTTACAGCCATCTTTTAAAATTGCCCGTCAACTATTTCGAAACGCGGCCTGCCGGCCAAACAGTCGCGCGGGTTAGGGAGCTTGATCAAATCCGTCAATTTTTGACGGGGCAAGCACTGACCGCAGGTCTCGATTTCGTGTTCGCCATCATTCTCATCGCGATCCTTTACGCCTATTCCACATTGCTCGCTGTCATTGTGACACTGACCGTCCCGCTCTACATCGTCATCGCGTTGATTCTGCAGCCAATCCTTAAAAGACGAACCGAGGACCGATTCAACAAAGGGGCACTCAGCCAGCAGCATCTTGTTGAATCCGTCCTGGGCGTGCAGACCATCAAGGCGTCAGCATCCGAGCCCCAAGCTCAAGGGGATTGGGAAGAGCGGCTGGCGGCGTTCATCCACACGTCATTCAAGGGTGTCGTGCTTGGGAGCATCGGTCAGAACCTCATCCAATGGATTACGCGAGCCTTGCAGACAACCATCCTCTTCGTCGGTGCCCAGCAGGTCATGAAGGGCGAACTGACCGTTGGTGGTCTGATCGCCTTCAACATGATTATGGGGCAGATAACTGCGCCGGTGCTGCGCCTTTCGCAACTTTGGCAGGATTTTCAGCAAGTGCGGGTCTCGGCCGATCGCCTCGGCGATATCCTGAGCCACCCGGTTGAACCAAGTAACGGGTCTCTCGGCGCGTTACCACCGGCCAAGGGCCGAATAACCCTTTCCGGCGTTACGTTTCGCTATAAGCCTGACGCGGCCCCTGTGCTTGAAGGTCTGGAACTCAATATCGAAGCCGGGAAATCGCTGGGCATCATTGGGCCATCTGGATCTGGGAAATCCACATTATCGAAACTCCTGCAGCGCCTCTATATCCCAGAACGGGGTCAGGTCCTGATCGATGGCATCGACATCTCGCAGGTTGATCCGACCTGGTTGCGCCGACAAATCGGCGTCGTGCTGCAGGAGAACTATCTTTTCAACCGCACCATCCACGACAATATCGCGCTCGCGAACCCTGCGCTGAGCCGCGCGCAGGTCATGAATGCCGCCCGTCTTGCAGGCGCCCACGAGTTTATCAGCCAGTTACCGAATGGATACGATACGCCGGTTGAAGAGCGCGGCGCCAACCTCTCCGGAGGCCAAAGACAACGTATTGCAATCGCACGCGCTCTGGTCACCAATCCTCGTATTCTGATCTTCGATGAAGCGACCAGCGCGCTCGACTACGAGAGTGAAGAAGCCATTCAGGCCAACATGCGCGAGATCTCCAAGGGGCGCACGGTCGTCGTCATCGCCCATCGCCTGGCTGCCGTCACGCGTTGCGACCGCATCCTGACATTGGAAAGGGGACGGATTGTTGAAGATGGTGAACCGCGTGAACTTTTGAAGAAGAGCAACGGTTTCTTTGCGAGAATGCTTGCCTATCAGAACCAGCAGGTGTTCAGCTGATGAACGAGATCGTGAGCGTTCCGAAGGCTGAACCTATCAAGGCAGATAGGTCGAGGCAGACGGTGATAACCTCGCCGGAATATGCCGAGTTCCTGCCAGCGGCGATGGAACTCTCAATGGGCCCACCGCCACGCATTGTGCCCGTTTTGATCGGGACGATCATGGCGGCGATCGTTGTTGCTCTCATCTGGAGCAGCCTTGCCTGGCTAGATGTTTTCACAAGCGCGGCAGGGCGGGTGAGATCGACAGAGACGGCGGGAGTGGTGCAGTCGCTTGAGGCAGGACGTGTGACGAAGATACTCACCAGCAACGGCGCCGCCGTCAAAGCAGGTGATATTCTTGTGCGCCTGGATGAGGTCTCTGTGGCGACAGCTCTTGATGCCGCCAGCGCAGGACGCTCCTCCTGGATCGCCGAGGTCGAGCGGCGTGCAGCTGCCTACAGGTCCGTTGCATCAGGCAGCCGAGATCTACCAGAGGTCCAGTTCGACGAAACGATACCAGCAAACGTAAAAAGACGGGAGACCGAGGCTCTTTCGACCGAATTCAAGGCATTGATGAGCGCAGTTTCAGCTAAACGCACGGAAGAGCAAGAGGTGGAAGCACGCTACCAGCGCTTCACCGAGGTCCAGGCCGTCAAGCAGCGGCTCATGGATATTCTCTCTCAACGGGTCCATATGCAGGAAAACCTCAAATCGTCGGGAGCCGGTTCCAGCGCTGAGCTTTTGTCCATGTTGGACGCACAAGCGCGCGTGGAAGCGGATCTTGCCGACACATCCGCCCAGCTGGTCGAGATTGCTGCCTCCATTCGCAATCTGAAGGAGCAGCAGACGCAGGCGATAGCTGGTTTTCTATCGGAGCAGTCGAAGGGTATTCAGACGGCTGAACGACAGGTGGAGCAGCTCGACCAGGAAATCCGTAAACAGCAGGATAGGATGGATCATCTCGCCTTGCGCGCGCCGATCGATGGCACGGTCCAGCAATTGGCAGTCACCTCCCCAGGCCAGATCGTCAACACTGGCCAACCTCTTATGGTCGTGGTCCCGGCACGGGCAAAGCTCATTGTCGAAGCTCTGGTTCCGTCTGCAGAAATCGGCTTTGTCAGCGAAGGAGACGAGGTGGTGGTAAAGGCGGACGCTTTCCCGTTCACACGGTACGGCACTTTTGCGGGAAGCGTCACCTCGATTTCGGATGAGGCAGTCACGATCGGCGACGCCCAAGGCTTGCAGGATCCGGCCACTATCGCATCTGGTAAGTCCACCAACATGTCGAATGGGATACCGACCGTAAACGGCCTGTTTTACATTGCCCGCATTGACCTAGAGAATGACGAATTGAGGGCGGGAGCCCATGCTTTGAAGCTTGAGGCTGGGATGACGGTCAGGGCCGAGATTAAGACGGATAGCCGTCGGGTCATCGACTATGTTTTATCCCCAGTCAAAGAGGTGCTAGCGGAATCGGGACATGAAAAGTGAGAGCAGCGATCCGGTCAAACAGGACGACATGACAATATTTCGACGTAATGGCTTACCTCCGATAAGGGATACTTATCGGTGGTGAGAGCGCTAACCTATAGTCATACCAAGTGAAGAACTGCAATATTTATATAGAGTTCTTTTAACAAATCATTTACCATGATTTCAATGGCTTACGATCTCGCAAAAATCAGCATGATAGCCCTGATGCGGCCGGCTTTCGACGCCGGCATAGCGCTCACGCGTCTTGACGAGCGTATCGCCCGTTCACCAGTCGGCCAAGGGTGGATTGAACGATCCCAATTCACTGACGCCTGTGCCTCGCTGTGGATCGACGGCGAACTCGTCCACCTGGAAGACCTCGTCCTTCACGACGCGACTCGCGACATTCGCACGCCTACCCACGAACTCACCATCGCCTGCGACGTGTTGCGCACCCGCCGGCGCATTGCCGGGCAGTCACTAGATTGGGCGCTGTCCGCCGACGGTTTGCGGACGCTGCGCCAGGCGTCGGAAATTACGCCGGCCGGCATGCCGAGGCGGGGACTACCGGCGTCATTCGGACCGCGGCCACGATCGATCCGGAAGGGGAGGGGGACGATGATGATGGCCCCGAAAATCTTCCCGGTGTCGACTATGCCGCCATCGATGCGGTGCTCGCCCGATCGGAAGCGGCGATTAAGAACGCAACAAGGCCCGGCCGCGCCGGCGGCAGCAATGCTGCCGAAAAGGATCCGCTGGTCTACGATCTCGATTGGGACGAGGATGCCCGGCTCGACGAATGGCGTGGCGTGCTGCGGCAGGCCGAAAACGTGCCGGCGGTGGTGCAGGCGATCGTCGCCCTCGATGCCTGGAACGAACTGGCTGTCCTGCAGCACGCGCCCTGGCTCGGCCGGCTGTTTGCCGCGTCGATCCTGCGCCAAGCCGGCATCACCACCGGCGCCCATCTGGCCGCCATCAATCTTGGCCTGAAAAGCATTCCAGTCGATCGGCGCCGGCATCGCAACCGCGAGACCCGACTGCTGGCGATCGCCCACGGACTGATCGCGGCGGCTGAGATCGGGCTGAAGGAGCATGACCGGCTGGCGCTAGCCCGGACCCTGTTGGAGCGGAAGCTGGAGGGACGGCGGACGTCTTCAAAAATGCCGGAGTTGGTCGAGCTGGTGATGGCGAAGCCATTGGTGTCGGCCAAGATGGTGGAGAAGACGCTCGAGGTCACGCCGCAGGCGGCGCGGCGGATCGTTTTGGAGCTCGGCCTCAGAGAGATGACGGGGAGGGGGAGGTTTCGGGCGTGGGGCACGATTTGACATTCTGGGACGCGCCGATAGGGCGGTCGGCAGGGCTGCTCAAGTGCGGTAGCCGGCCTTAGAAGGCCCCTTGTTCCGGTCAGAGTGCATGCTGTTGTTACCGATTATCTGTATTAGTTGCTTTCAACCGCGTTGCAGGCTTCCCTATATGGGCACCATAAATTGGAGATGCATGATGAAGTCGGATCTCAAGCCAGACGATATGTGCACTTGCGGCAGCCGACGCCTGTATAGGGAATGCCATGCTCCGATCTTTAACGCTCCACGCGGAAAAGCCATTGCCATAGCGCAGGAAATCTACGCTCGCGAATGGAGTGTTAACGCGGACCATTACGCATCCCAAGGCCTGTACTCCGCTCTTACTGCCGAACTGATTGCGGCTGGCCGGGTCGAGCGTGTTCTCGATATTGGTTGTGGCCTCGGCCAAGGATTGGAGGCTCTGGCATCCGCCATCTCTAAAAAGGATCGGTTGATTGTCGGAATTGACGAAAACCCGGACTGTCTGTCAGGCTCTGCGTCGAGGCTCGGCTTGCCGGCGGATGCAGTCGCTAGTCCCCGCGTGAGATCGAAGCTGGGCCTCAGGGATTACGACGCTGAACCGTCTGCCACTCCGATCGAGGTTCAAGGAAGTACAGTCCTTATCAACGCCGATGTCGTGATTGCGGACGTAGCATTCGAGCGCTGGCTCTGCCGATATGGCCCATTTGATGCAGTGACGCTTTGGTTCACTGGTGGCCACAAGGCCCGCGCCTTGACGAAGACCGCGAAGCGTATCGAGGCTCAAAGTGATGAGGATTTTCGATGGGCAATCGAAGACAAGGTTATGGATATCGCCTCACGTCACTTGCGCCCCGGTGGATTGATACAGCTGGTAACTCGCGCGTCCGGCGACCTTGAAGTCCAACGCCAGGATACCGAAGCAGATCGACGGGATGGGATCGCTGGATTTCCCGTGGAATTGGTGTCCGTCCGAAGCTACCCCTACGCCGAACCCGTCGCATCTGGGGCAATCCAGATGCTTGGAGCAGGCGGTACCCTACTAGAGCGTCGGGCGGTCTTTGTGAATCCGGCGGTTTCTTTCGCCTCGATTTCATGATTCAACATGGCAGGAGGACTTGCCATGTCTCGGGCCTACTCTTCGGACCTTCGCCAGCGTATTGTTGATGCGATCACGCAGGGCGAAACGCGCCGTGCAGCAGCTGCTACTTTCAAAGTTTCGCCCGCCACGGCTGTTCGGCTTAAGCAGCGGGCAGATCGAACGGGCTCGGTAGAGCCGTCCCGGCGGGGTCGTCCCAGCGGCGGCGGCAAATTGGGCCCTTTCCAGGATGCCATTATCGCCAAGGTAGAGGCGCAACCGGATATAACCATGCCCGACCTGGCGACGTGGCTGGAAGAGCATCATGGTGTGAAGGCTGATCCCTCGAACCTGTCAAAGCTGCTTTGCCGGGCGGGCTTCACCTTTAAAAAAAACGCTACTGGCATCGGAACGCGAACGCGCCGACGTGCGCCGGGAGCGAGATGAGTGGCGCGAACGTCGTCAACCCGCTATGCAAAAGAGCCCCGGACGTCTTGTCTTCGTGGATGAGACTTCGGTCAAGACCAACATGACACCGCTGCGTGGCCGGAGCAGAAGGGGCAAGCGCCTGCAGGCGGATGCGCCTTTCGGCAAATGGCACACCCAAACCTTTATCGCCGGTCTGCGCTGCGATGCTATCACGGCTCCCTTTGTCGTCGATGGAGCCATGGATGGAGACAAGTTCGATACCTACGTGCGAACCCAACTCGCACCGACGCTTGAGCCGGGCGACGTGGTGATCTGGGACAACCTCAACGTCCACAAAAGCCCGAGAGCGGCGGCTGCCATCGCCGAACGGAAGGCATGGATACTGTTCCTGCCGCGATATTCGCCAGACAACAATCCGATCGAGATGGCCTTTTCAAAGCTCAAGGCACTCTTACGAAAAATGAAGGCCAGAACTTATGATGATCTCTGGAAAGCCGTCGGAAAAGTCTGCGACCTATTCACGCCACAGGAGTGCTGGAATTACTTCCGCCATGCGGGTTGCGTTGCACATTAATCGCCCGACGCTCTAGCCGGCCAGCACATGGCCCTATCGACCCTTCTCCGGGCGCGCGACGTTTCGACAGAGGGCGCCACCTCGGGCCTGTTCCGCGTCGCAAACCGGACGCCGTTTAATGTTGCACCTGAACGTGCCAACGCGCTTGCGAATAAAGTGTTCGGAGTTGGTGATTGGTCGTTAAACTCCTACAAATCCAAGGCAAGTTTTTCAGCGGTGGTCGCCGACAAATCGATTTATGCGACTTGGGCAGGGCTCGGGAGCCTCTGGTGTGTGGCCTATGTGGCCTTTTGTGCCATGCAGCTCGGGTCAATGGCCTCTCGTGGCAAGGCGACGAAGGATTCCGCGGCTGTTGACTTTGGAAAGCAGTGGCACGACCTGAACCTGCAAGCCTATGTCGACTATGCGAGACGCCTCGTTCAGAAAGACGAAAATTGGCCTGTTGGGCTAAATCTACCTAGAGCGTTTCCCTTTCATGCTGGATCATATCCGCAGGAGGTGAAGAAGTTTCGTGCTTCTTGAGGTTCGATGAGGTCGATCAGTTTTCCAATCCTGTCCCAAAGTCC
>CAZZZI010000026.1:0-25110 GCA_964658415.1 uncultured Sphingomonas sp.
GCGACAACCTTGCTGGCGCTGCTGGCGCTCTCGATCTTCGGCGGCGAGGTCATCCGCTCTTTCACTTTCGTGATGTTCTTCGGCGTCGCCGTCGGCACCTTCTCGTCGATCTATATCGCCGCGCCGGTGCTGATCGCCTTCAAGCTGCGGCCGCGCGGCGTGCGCAGCGATCCGCAACCGGACGGACCGCCGGCCGGCAAGGCGGTCGCCTGATGGCGCGGGGTATCGAAATCCGCTCGGCCCATTATCCCGGTCGCGCGCCGATCGACGTCTATGGCAATGGCGGCTTTCGTTTCGCCGACATGTCCCATCGCGGCTCCATCCTGTGCCTGCCATCCGGCATCTATGGCTGGGACATGACCGCCGCCGACACGCTGACAACCGACCGCTTCCAGAAGATCATCGACGAGGCGGCCGAGATCGAGTTCCTGCTGGTCGGTACAGGCGACGACATGCGACCCCTGCCGGCAGCGCTGAAGGCGGCATTCCGGGAGGCCGGCATGGCGTCGGATCCGATGAACACCGGTGCTGCCGTGCGGACCTTCAACATCATGCTGTCGGAATCGCGGGCGGTTGCCTGTGCGCTGATCGCCGTCGACTAGGATAGGCAAATGGCGGCAGCGCTTCGCAGCAACGAGGAGATCTGCCTCGCCACCCTTCGCGAGACCGACCGCGACCGCTACCTTGCCTGCCTTCTGGCGCCTGAAGACAAGCGCCGGTCGCTGGCTGCCCTCTACGCCTTCCATGCCGAGCTTGCCCGCATCCGCGATCTTGTCCACGAGCCTCTGCCCGGAGAGGTGCGGCTGCAATACTGGCGCGATCTGCTCGAGGGCCAGTCGCACGGCTCCACCGAGGCCAATCCGCTGGCCTCCGAACTGCTTGTCGCCATCGAGGCGCATCGTCTGCCGCGCGCCACGCTGGTCGCCATGATCGAGGCGCGGATCTTCGACCTCTACGACGACCCGATCGAAAGCCGCAATGCGCTGGAAGGCTATGCCGGCGAAACCGCCTCGGCGCTGATCCAGCTGGCGGCCCTGGTGCTGTCGCCGTCCGACGCGGCCCGTTCGAGCGATGCGGCGGGCCATGCCGGCGTTGCCCAGGCGATTGCCGGCTGCCTGCTGCTGATGCCGCTGCATCGCCACCGTGGCCAGCTCTTCCTGCCGCTGGAGATCCTGTCGGCCGTCGGCCTCGACCGCGAGACGTTCCTCGCGGGCAAGGACACGGCACGCATGACGGCCGCCATCGACGCATTCGCAGGGCTCGGCCAAGAACACCTGCAAAAGGCGCGCGCCGCAGGGCCTGTCAGTGCGGGTGTCATGCCGGCCTTTCTGCCCGTGGCGCTAGCGGAGCCTATCCTGCGCAAGGCGCAGAAACTGGGCGTTGGGATTCTCGACCGGCCGATACAGCCGCCGCAATGGCGTCGGCAGCTCTCCATGGCTGTCGCTGCGATGCGCGGCCGGTTCTGACCCTGGTCAAACTCGCGCAAGGCTGGCGGGCTATGCGGCGTCAAACTATTCCGTCCTGAGGGGAGAATCGCCATGGCAATGTTTATCTGGTTGGCGATCTTTGTTGCCGTCGTCGCCTTCGGCTTTTTCGCGACCCGCATGGTGGCGCAGGACCGGGAGGAGAGCCTCAACGACGTGGGGCTCGCCATCCTGGAATTTGGCCGTGCTTTCCCGATGGAGGCGATCCGCCAGCTGCAGAAGACCAGCAATGGCAAGGCGCTGTTCGTGCGCCTGCACGACAACAAGGCCGGCTTCATGAAGGATCTCGGCAAGCACTTCGCCTGCCACCTGATCGAGCCGGGCAGGGCGCGGGTCCGGGACGCCGCCGATCCCCGCCGTATCACCATCGATTTTCTCGACGTGCCGCACCATAACGGGACCTTCGAGTTCCCCTCGGCCAAGGAGGCGGCCGAGGTGTCGCTCTGGCTGCTCGGCAACTACGTCGCCACCGACGACCTGGCGCTGCCCGACACAACGGCTGCCAATCAGGCCTGAGCTGCCATCTCTCCGACCGTTTCGGGGCTGAGTTCCGCGACTGGCTCGACCGCCTGCGGCAGGCCGAGCCAGGCTCTGCAATCCGCCAGCGCCCGTTTTGCCACCAGCTGGCGCTTCATGATCGTCTTGTCCTTGCCACGAAAGCGCTTGATGCCTTCAGGCTTGACGATCGAGCCGGGCTCGAGTTCCGGAAACAATCCGAAATTGACGTTCATCGGCTGGAACGAGCGCTTGCCCGGCTCCTCGTCGCTGACGATATGGCCGCCGGTGATGTGGTTGAGCAGGGCGCCCAGGGCCGTCGTCGCCGGCGGCAGGCTCAGAGTCTCGCCCTTGCGCTCGGCAGCCGCGAAGCGGCCGGCCAAGAGGCCGATGCTGGCGCTCTCGACATAGCCCTCGCAGCCGGTGATCTGGCCGGCAAAGCGCAGGCCGGGGCGGGATTTCAGGGTCAGCGAATGGTCGAGCAGGACAGGCGAGTGGATATAGGTGTTGCGATGCAATCCGCCGAGGCGGGCGAACTCCGCGTTCTGCAGGCCCGGGATGAGCCGGAAGATCTCGGCTTGGGCGCCGTATTTCAGCTTCGTCTGGAAACCGACCATGTTGTAGAGCGAGCCCAGCGCATTGTCCTGGCGGAGCTGGACGACGGCATAGGCCTTTACGCCAGGATTATGGGCATTGGTCAGCCCCATCGGCTTCATCGGACCGTGGCGCAGCGTCTCGCGGCCTCGCTCGGCCATCACCTCGATCGGCAGGCAGCCATCGAAATAGGGCGTGCCTTCCCATTCCTTGAAGCCGACGGCGTCGCCAGCGATCAGGGCATCGATGAAGGCATTATACTGCGCCTCGTCCATCGGGCAGTTGATGTAGTCCTTGCCGTCGCCGCCGGGGCCGACCTTGTCGTAGCGCGACTGGAACCAGCAGATGTCCATGTCGATGCTGTCGCGATAGACGATCGGCGCGATGGCGTCGAAAAAGGCGAGCGCATCGGCGCCGGTTTCCTGCTGGATGGCGGCGGCAAGGCCGGGCGCCGTCAGCGGGCCGGTGGCGATGATCGCCTGATCCCATTCCTTCGGCGGCAGGCCGGCGACTTCCTCGCGCACGACCGTGATCAGCGGATTGCCTTCGACCTCGCGGGTGACGTCTGCGGCAAAGCCGTCGCGGTCGACGGCGAGCGCGCCGCCCGCCGGCACCTGGTTGCGATCGGCGCAGGCCATGATCAGCGAGCCGGCGAGCCGCATCTCGGCATGGATGACCCCGACGGCATTGCTGGTGGCATCGTCGGAGCGGAAGGAGTTGGAGCAGACGAGTTCGGCAAGGTCGTCGCCCTTGTGGGCGTCGGTGCCGCGGATGCCGCGCATCTCGTGCAGGATGACGGGAATGCCGGAGGCTGCGATCTGCCAGGCGGCTTCGGAACCGGCAAGGCCGCCGCCGATGACGTGGATGGGGGAAGATGTTGTTTTCATGGCCGGCTGAATAACACGACGACGCTTGGCTTCCAATCACCCGGGCTCAAAAACCAGGAATCAAAAACGGCGCCACCAGGGCGCCGTTTTTAGGAGAACGTTCCGGATAGGATCAGCGGAACGAGCGGTTGGCGATGTTGCGGATTTCGTAGCGGCTGATGCCGATGTCGGAGAGCGTCTGGTTCGACAGGCTGCCGAGTTCGTTGAGAGTGCGGCGGTAGGAAATCCAGCTCTTGGCAATGCGGATCGGGTTCATGGTGGTGTCCTCGTTCTATCTGGTGCCTGACCGGCGTGATTACCGTATCAGCGGTTGATGCAGATATAAGCGATAGACCGGTAATTATGCAGTGCAATTAAAAGGCTTCTGCCATGCGTTTGTGCAATGTGCCGCATAAATAACAGCCGTGACTTAAAAAATAGGCGGAGGAGGTGCTTGGTTCTTCGCGAGATCCGCTCCCGCGCCGGTCGCATGCCTAGCGACTATATTTCGCTTGCTGCGGGAAGATATGTTGCAAAGCATGCCACCGGTGGTAAGTCGTTTATTAAATCGTTTGCGGAGGCAATATTATGCAAAAAAGTGGTTTTACAGCGTTCATTCTTTGGGCGCTTGGATTTGTCGGACTATGCGGCCTGCATCGTTTTTATGTCGGCAGGCCTCTAACGGGTCTGTTATGGCTTTTCACTTTGGGGTTGCTCGGGCTGGGGCAGTTGTTCGATTTGTTCTTCCTGGGATCGATGGTCCGTCAGGCGAATATCCTTGGCGGCTTGAACAGCATGAACCAGAACCGGAACCAGAATGTGAATACTGTTGCTCCGGTCTTCAACGTGTCGGTTCATATTCCGGGTCAGGCGACCGTTTCCCCATCGGAAGCGCAGATCATCAAGCCATAGGCTCCGGACAAAAAAGAACGCCCGTCGCGGAGGTCCGCAACGGGCGTTATCAGGCGATCGCAGTGGCGATGCCAGGGTCTGATTAGCGACCGGTGGCTTCGCGAGCAACGCGATGGATGTCAGAGCGGTCGATGCCGAGGTCGTGCAGTTCGCGGGTGCTCATGCGGCCGAGTTCGGTAACGGTCTGACGATACTTGCGCCAATTGTTGTACGAGCGGGTGATGTTCATTGTAATCCCCTTTCCTAGGGTTTGCCTTGCCGGCTGCAAGCTGTTTTGCCGGCTTCGTTCTGCTGAGTTGGAATATAAAGCATGCAGCAAAAACCAAAAGCGTGAATGCGTCATGTCACCCATGCGTAAGACGCATTGCTTGCCGCTATTTGTGGCCTGAATGGTTATAAAATGTGCGCAATTGTAGCATTGCAACGCCAATTGTCGCCGAACTCTCCGCTGCGTTGAGCGACGGCCGCCGATTCGGAGGCGTTACGTTCGCGAATTCGGGTCTGCATAGCCCACCGGCGGGTTTTGTCCGTGAGCAACGATGCCCACCGCAGGGGGGCGCGGTGGGCATCGTTTGCAGTGATCAGCAACGGGGAGGAGAGTTGCCGATCAATCGGAGCGCACAAGGAGGAGGTGCGGCTCCGAAATCAGAAGGATGCTGTCTGTCTGTCGGATCACCTGCAACCCAGCGCCGCATCGGTGTTTTCTATCGTCGCGCCGGCCGTGCAGTCTGGCGGCTCGCTTCGTGTGCGGCAGGCGATTATCAGGCATGCCTTGAGCGCATATCGGATCGCGCGCTCACCTATTCCATTAGGAGAGTATAATGTAGCTGTCCTAACGGAGCGTTAAAGGCCGATGCCACGGGCCGTCCGGCAGCGAAAAAAGTGGCGCCGAGAAATTTGCTTCACGCCGCCTTTGGCCGGTATAGAGAAGAGTGGGGCGGACGGCAGAACAAGAGGCAGAGATGTATCGCGGAAGACTTCAAAGGGATCTCGGCGGCTGGGTGGAAAAGGGCCTGCTCGAGACCGGGCAGGCGACAGCCATCATGGCGGACTATGACAGTCGCCCGGCCAGCTTCAGCCTCGGCCGGGTTTTGTCGGTGCTGGCGGCCCTTCTGGTCGCCGCCGCCATCCTGCTGCTCGTGGCATCCAACTGGGAGGCCATACCGCGCCTCGTGCGGGTCGTCGGCTGCCTCATCATCATCTGGGGCTTCTATCTCTCGGGTGCTGCCTTTGCGTCGCGCAACCAGCCGTCGCTCGCGACAGCCATGCTGCTGCTGGCGACGTTGAGCTTCGGGGCTGCTGTGTCGCTGGTGGCGCAGATGTACCATCTGTCAGGCGACGAGATGACGATGACGCTGTTGTGGTTCGGGCTCGCCGTCCTGTCGGCGCTGGCATTTCGCTCCGGCAGCCAGGTCGTGGTGGCGGGCTTTCTCGCCTGGGGCTATTTCGCCCTCTATCTGGAAAACCATGTCTCCGTCTGGATCGGCTGGTCGCCCTATGCGCCGCCGGTCATGGCGGCGATCGTTCTCGCGCTGATCTACTACACCGGCGCCGGCCGGGCGCGGCACCTCGTCTACCTGCTCCTGATCGGCTGGCTCACCTGGATCTATTCCCTCAACCAGGGGCTCGGCATGGCCGTCCTCTATACTGCCGTCGGGCTTGCCGCCTTCCTCCTGGTCAGCCTGCCGCTGCCGCCGCTCGAGCGGCTGCTCAGCCGGGCCGGGCCGACGCCGGCCTTCTACACCTTCTGCGTCGTCGCCATCGGCCTTCTCATGCTGCATGTCGAGATCGTCCGCGGCCCGCGCCTGGTGGCGCTCGGCCTTGCGACCCTTGCCATCGCCGTCGGCGCCATCGCCATCTGCGGGCGCGACAACGCGGCCGTGCGCTACACCGCCTATGCGGTCTTTGCCGGCGAAATCCTGTTTCTCGCCTCTGAGACCATCGGTTCGATCATCGGGACGTCGGGCTTCTTCCTCATTGCCGGGCTGCTGGTTGCCGTCGTCGCCTGGCTGGTGATCCGCCTGGAACGCCGCTTTGCCGCAGGTTCGAAGCCGGAGGTCATGCCATGAGCTTTCTCGTCGACGCCACCCGCACGTCGCGCCCGTTCGCCCGCAGCACCTTCATCGCGGCGATTGCACTGGCGCTGCTGCAAACAGCGGTCATCGGCTCCATGATCGTCAGTCGCGCGTCAATCCTGCGCAGCGGGACCGAGGTGATGCTGCGGGCGGCACCCGTCGATCCGCGCGACCTCCTGCGCGGCGACTACGTCATTCTCAACTACGATATTTCGAGCGTGCCGGTGGCGACGCTGGTCGGCGAGCGGCCTGTGGTCGATGGCGAGCAGACGCTCCGGGTGCGATTGCAGAAGCAGGCGGACGGCTACTGGGGAATCACGGAATCGTCCTTCCAGCCGCTGGCGGAAAAAGCGGGCACGGTGGTCCTCGATAGCAAGCCCTTCGACTACCGCCCGAACCCCGACGCCGCGACCATTCGCGTCGATTACGGCATAGAGAGCTACTATGTGCCCGAGGGCGAGGGCCGGGCGCTCGAACAAGCGCCGGCCGAGGGGCGGCTCGCCATAGCAGCCAGCGTCTCCGCCGGTGGCACGGCGCAGATCAAAAGCCTGCTTCTCGACGGCAAGGCTGTGTATGACGAGCCGCTTTACTGAGAAATTTCGGGAAAATCGGCGATTGTCCGATCCTCTCCGCGCAACTGTCATTTTTCCTTTGCGCGGTTTGAAACGGGTGATATAGAGACGCCGCGCTCCGGAAGGCCTCATGCGTAGGCATTGCTATGCGGTTTTAGGGACGCGGGTATGGTGAAATTGGTAGACACGCCAGATTTAGGTTCTGGTGCCGCAAGGCGTGGGAGTTCAAGTCTCTCTACCCGCACCAAGGCTGCTTTGCTGCCGGGGGAGGCTGATACAGTCTGACCCAAAAGCTTAGAGAGAAGACGCGCCATTTTGCCGTTTGCAAAATGTCAGAGAATTGCATGAAAAGCCACGCCCGGTCGTCGGTCCGGCGTCGTGCTCATTGAAACGAACGGCTGTCTGGGCACGGCCGCTACGAATTGAAGGTAAGAAGATGCAGGTTATCGAAACGCTGGCCGAAGGTCTGAAGCGCGAAATCAAGGTCGTCATTCCGGCCAAGGACATGGAAGGCCGCATGAACGAGCGCCTTGCCGAGGTCAAGGACAAGGTCAAGATCAACGGCTTCCGTCCGGGCAAGGTGCCGCCCGCGCATCTGAAGAAGATGTACGGCAAGTCGATCATGGCCGAGCTCGTCAACGAGATCGTCCGCGACCAGCCGGCGCAGATCCTGACCGGCCGCGGCGAAAAGTCGGCCACCCAGCCTGAAATCGCCATGACCGAAGACAAGGACGAAGCCGAGAAGATCCTCGCGGCCGAAGCCGACTTCGAGTTCACGCTTTCCTACGAAGTCATCCCGGCCATCGAACTGAAGCCGGTCGGCGGCATCAAGGTCATCCGCGAAGTTGCCGAAATTGACGAAGCTGAAGTCACCGAGCAGATCATGAAGATCGCCGAAAGCGCGCGTACCTACGAGACCAAGGAAGGCCCGGCTGCCGATGGCGACCGCGTCACCCTCGACTATCTCGGCAAGGTCGACGGCGAAGCCTTCGACGGCGGCAAGGACGAGAATGCCGAGCTGGTCATCGGCTCCAACCGCTTCATCCCCGGCTTCGAAGAGCAGCTGGTCGGCGTCAAGGCCGGCGACGAGAAGGTCATCACCGTTACCTTCCCGACCGAATATCCTGCCAAGAACCTGGCCGGCAAGGACGCCACCTTCGACCTCGTCATCAAGGACGTGGCTTCTGCCGCTGCGACCGAGATCAACGACGAGCTGGCCACCAAGCTCGGCCTCGAATCGGCCGACCGCCTGAAGGAAATCGTTCGCGGCCAGATCGAAAGCCAGTACGGCTCGGTCACCCGCCAGAAGGTCAAGCGTCAGATCCTCGACCAGCTCGACGAGATGTACCAGTTCGACACCCCGCAGAAGCTGGTAGAAGCCGAATTCGAAAGCATCTGGCGCCAGATCCAGACCGATCTCGGTGAGAGCGGCAAGACCTTCGAGGACGAAGACACGACGGAAGAAGCCGCCCGTGCCGAATACCTGAAGCTTGCCGAACGCCGCGTCCGCCTCGGCCTCGTTCTCTCTGAAATCGGCGAAAAGGCCGGGATCGAAGTGAGCGAAGACGAGCTGCAGCGCGCCCTCTACGAACAGCTCCGCCAGTTCCCGGGCCAGGAAAAGGAAATCCTGGAATTCTTCCGCAACACGCCGGGCGCCTCCGCCAACCTGCGCGCCCCGATCTTTGAAGAGAAGGTCATCGACCATCTGCTCTCGGAAGTCGACGTGACGGACAAGACGGTCACCAAGGAAGCCCTGCTCGCCGAAGACGACGACAGCGCTGACAAGACCGAAGGCAAGAAGGCGCCGAAGAAGAAGGCTGCCAAGGCTGAGGCTGCTGAAGCCGAAGGCGAGGAAGCCGCTCCGAAGAAGAAGGCCGCTCCGAAGAAGAAGGCTGCCGAGGACGCTGCCGAGTAATTTCGGCGCAACGTCTGATAGTTTTAGAGGCTCTGCCGGCGACGGTGGGGCCTTTTTGCGTCTGGGGGTCGCGCGGCTGGGGACCGATGGTGCCCCGGTCGTGGCGCCACCCCCCTCTGTCGGCGACGCCGACATCTCCCCCACAAGGGGGGAGATCAGCCGAGAGTGCCGAGTCTCCTTACAAAAGGGTGCTGCGATGTCGCGGCCGCATGGGACACGACAGGCGCCACAGCCGATCTCCCCCCTTGTGGGGGAGATGTCACGCAGTGACAGAGGGGGGGCGGGCTTGCTCTGAAGGTCTTTTAGAGCCCGCCACGGGTTCGGGGCGGATTACCCCGACTGCGGCGCGCAGGTCGATCGGCACCGGCGGGCGAGGCGGTGTCCAGACGGGCGGGGACAGAGCGGCGTTCGCTGCGCGTTGCCCCTTGCATGTGGCGCCCGGCGCCTTACAAAAGGGCGTGCGGGGAAAAGAACAATGCAATCAAAGATCGATCGCTTCATCCATCGCTGGCAGGACCAGGAGGGCGGGCAGGAGCGGGCGAATTACGGCATGTTCCTGATCGAGCTCTGCGACGTGCTCGACCTGCCGCATCCGGACGCTGCCAGCGCGCTGCACGAGACCAACGACTATGCCTTCGAGCGCGTCGTCAGGGAGGTCGCCCGCGACGGCTCCAGTTCGTCGAAGCGGATCGATCTCTATAAGCGCGACTGCTTCGTGCTCGAGGCGAAGCAGAGCCGGCTGTCGGGCGACAAGAGGGTGCTGGATGTGCCGCAGCTCCCCGGCATCGAGGCAGCCCCGCGCGGTCGCCGCGTTGCGGCCAACCGGTCGTGGGACGTGCTGATGATGAATGCCCGCGCCCAGGCGGAGAATTACGTGCGGCTGCTGCCGGCAGCCCATGAGCCGCCGCCCTTCGTGCTGATCTGCGATGTCGGCCACTGCGTAGAGGTCTATGCCAACTTTCGCCGCGACGGCAAGGCTTACGACCAGTTTCCCGACCGCCGCTCGTTCCGCATCTATCTGGAAGACCTTCGCCACCAGGACGTGCGCGACCGGCTGGCGGCGATCTGGACCGATCCGCTGTCGCTCGATCCCTCCCGCCACGCCGCCAAGGTGACGCGCGAGATCGCCACCCGCATCGCCAAGGTCAGCCAGGCGCTGGAAAAGGCCGGCCACGCCACCGACGAGGTGGCGATGTTCCTGATGCGCGTGCTGTTCACGATGTTCGCCGAGGATGTCGACCTCCTGCCGAAGGACAGTTTCAAGCAGCTACTGACGCTCTGCGCGGAAAGCCCCGAGATTTTCCCCGGCATGATGGAGGACTTGTGGAAGGCGATGGACGAGGGCGGCTTTACCGCCACGCTGCGCACCAGGGTCAAACGCTTCAACGGCGAATTCTTCAAGAAGCGCAAGGCGCTGCCGCTGGCCAAGGAAGAGATCGGCGAGCTGGCGGCAGCGGCCGGTTACGACTGGAAGGATGTCGAGCCGGCGATCTTCGGCACCTTCCTCGAACAGGCGCTCGACCCCAGCGACCGGCGCAAGCTCGGCGCCCATTATACGCCGCGCGCCTATGTCGAGCGGCTGGTGATTGCCACCGTCATCGATCCGCTCAGGGCCGAGTGGGACAATGCCCGCTCCACCGCCGACCGGCAGAAGGCCGAAGGCAAGGGCCAGGCGGCAATCGCCACCGTCGCTGCCTTCCACGACCGCCTCTGCGAGACGCGGGTGCTCGATCCCGCCTGCGGCACCGGCAATTTCCTCTATGTGTCGCTGGAATTGATGAAGCGGCTGGAGGGCGAGGTGTTGGAGGCGCTGAACGATCTCGGCGGGCAGGAGGGGCTGGCGCTCGAAAGCCACACCGTCGATCCGCACCAGTTCCTAGGGCTCGAGATCAACCCGCGCGCGGCGGCGATTGCCGAGCTGGTGCTGTGGATCGGCCATCTGCAATGGCATTTCCGCAATCGCGGCGTCGCGCCCTCGGAGCCGATCCTGAAGGCCTTCCACAATATCCAGCAGATGGATGGCGTGCTGCTCTGGGACGGCTATCCCATGCCGAAGGTGGTGGATGGCCGGGAAGCCTATCCCAACCCGCGCCGGCCGAAATGGCCTGAGGCGGATTACATCGTCGGCAATCCGCCGTTTGTCGGCGGCAAGGATATCCGTGCCCGCATGGGGTCGGCCTATACCGAGGCGCTGTGGGCGGCGCACAGTCACCTGAACGACAGCGCCGATTTCGTCATGTACTGGTGGGACCGTTCCGCCGAGATCCTGCTCAAACCCAAGACCCGGCTCAAACGCTTCGGCTTCGTCACCACCAATTCCATCAGCCAGGTGTTTCAGCGCCGGGTGATGGAGCCCTATCTGTCGGCCAAGAAACCGCTGTCGCTGGTCATGGCGATTGCCGACCATCCCTGGACCAAGGTGACCCGCGACAGCGCCGCCGTGCGCATCGCCATGACGGTGGCCGAAGCCGGCAAGAGGGACGGGCTGCTGCTGGAGGTGACTGAGGAGGAGGGGCTGGAGACGGACAGCCCGGTGATTTTGTTTGCCGAGAAGATGGGTAGGATCAATTCGGATTTGACGGTCGGGGTGGATGTAACGAGTGTAGTAGCCCAGAAGGCAAATGAAGGACTTGGTCACGACGGTGTAAAGCTGCACGGCAAGGGCTTTGTTCTCACACGAATAGACGCTGGTTTTTTTCTTAGTGATCGCGGCGAGATAAACAGTGTAATAAAGCCCTACCGAAATGGGATGGATCTCGCTCAACGATGCAAGGACAGGTTTGTAATTGATGCTTATGGCATGTCCGCCGAAGACCTAAGAGGAAAATTTCCCCAAATATATCAACACTTGCTGTCAACAGTGAAGGTTGAGCGTGCCACACAGTTTGAACGCTCGCCAACTAAGGATGCAGAATCCTATCTCCAACAATGGTGGATTTTTGGGAAGCCGAGACCGGAGCTGCGCGCAGCATCGGCTGCGCTGGCGAATGTCATAGCCACTGTGGATACGGCGAAGCATCGTGTATTTCAGTTTATGTCGAGCGATGTCGTCTGCGTTGACAAGATCGTTATCATCGCTTCAGATGATCCGCATATCCTTGGTGTTCTGGGTTCGACGGTCCATGTTGTATGGTCTCACAGGGCTGGCGGCTGGCTTGGTATCGGCAACGACTCCGTTTACACCAAAACGCGTACCTTCGACCCCTTCCCATTCCCCGCCGCCACAGACGCCCAGAAACACGCCATCGGCGCCATCGCGAAAGAACTCGATGCCCATCGCAAGCGGGTGCTGGCCGAGCACGACCATCTGACACTGACCGGCCTCTACAATGTGCTGGAGCGGCTGAAATCCGGCACAAAACCTGCCGATCTCAACGATAAGGAGCGCCGCATCTTCGACGACGGGCTGGTGCTGATCCTCAAGGAGCTGCACGAAAGGCTCGATGTGGCGGTGGCGGAGGCCTATGGCTGGCCGGTCGACCTGCCGGAAGAGGCGGTGCTTGCCAATCTCGTCGCACTCAACCGGGAGCGGGCGAAGGAGGAAAAGCGCGGGCTGGTGCGCTGGCTGCGGCCGGACTACCAGATTCCGCGCTTCGGCTCGGCCAAGGAAAAGGCCGAGCAGCTGGAGGCCGATCTCGGCGAGGGCGTGGCCGTCGCCGACGGTCCGAAGCCGAGCTTCCCCACCGACGAGCGCGACCAGACGCCGGCCGTGCTGCACCAGCTGATGGCCGCAGACGGGCCGCTCGACGCCGCCCTCGTCGCCTCGCGTTTCCGCCAGGGCCAGAAGGCGCGCAAATCCGTCGAGGCGGTGCTCGCCTCGCTGCACCGCATGGGCATCGTCTCGACCTCAGACCGCCGCAGCTATTCCTTCCGCCGGGCGGCGTAAGGGCGGGTGCTCGGGATGGCGCCGGGGCCGATGGTGCAGAGTTCGGGGCGCCACCCCCCTCTGTCGGCGACGCCGACATCTCCCCCACAAGGGGGGAGATCAGCCGAGAGCGCCGGGCCTCCTTACACATAGGGGCTGCGAGCCGGAGGTCCGATATGACGCTGAAGCGGCGCCCCAGCCGATCTCCCCCCTTGTGGGGGAGATGTCACGCAGTGACAGAGGGGGGCGGGCTTGCTCCGCAAGTTGTTTGACAGCCTTCCATGGATTATCGCACCGCCCGACAGCAGTGTCCCAGGCGGTAATTTCATCACCGCTGAAAAATTCCTTTTCCCATCCTCCAAAAATAGGAATATATTCCACCCGTCCCAATGCAACCGTCAGGCGTGACAGTTTCAGCGGGGCCGGTTTGGGGGTGGGGCAGGACGCAGGCTTCTCCACCGGCCGCAGGTACCGTCTCCTCCAGGGGAACAGCGTGGCGAATGGGCTGCGAAAGACCTCTCGTGTTGCGCAAGCGCACACGCCCGTCAGCGGTCGAATGGGACCGGGTGACGGGCGGGAGGATCGGGTCCTTCGGGATGCCAGACCGGGTGCCGGGCGCTGAGAGGTGTCGCTTATAGACTGAACTACCCTATGCGAGACAGCTTTCAGCGTCCGTACCGGTGTTCCTGATCGATCCCACCGATGGTTTGCATCGCGTGGCGGCTTTGCCGTTTCACGCGCCTGATCGCGGCTGACGCGGGCCGGAGTCAATCCCAATTCTCCGGCTAAACCATCTCCAGCAGCAACGCCCTGTGGTCGGAAACCTCGGGCTGTGCGACGACCTCGAAGCGGATGACCTCGACCTCGGGCGAAACCAGCAGGTAGTCGGCGAAGCGGCCGCTCTTCATATAGTGTGAGGTGCGGGTGTCGCTGTGGCCGTGGCCGGTGACGAGATCGGTAAGGCCGAGGCGGGCCAGCGTCGTGAAGGTGCGGCTGTCCGGCAGGATGTTGAAGTCGCCGCAGGCGACCAGGCGTTCGCCGGGCTGCCGGACCTGCTCGATCAGCCGGGCGAAGGCTTCGGCCTGAGTATCGCGGGCCGGCGTGTCGGCCTTGCCGGAGAGATCGCGCAGGCCGTGCATCTGGGCGATGGTGACGGTGACATCGTCGGTGTAGCTATGGAGGCGTAGGCAGTGGGCGTTGCGGGCGCGCGGATGCGGGCCCCAGCCGTCGGGCGAGAAAGTGCCGTGGACGAAGCCGGTGGCCTGGCCGATGACGGCAAACGAGCGTCGCACGAAGGTGGCGAGCCCGAATTCGCTCTGGACGGGCACATCTCCGTCGAAGAGCGTGCCCCGTGCGGTCGGATGGAAGACGGCATCGTGGCCGGGAAGGGCGGCCCGGATCTCGTCGTAGAGATGGGTGCGCTGCGGCAGTTCGACGTCGCCGTCGCGATAGAGCAGCCAGTCAGGGGCAGCGTACGGCGCCCGGCCGACCTCCTGCAGGCAGAGGACGTCGGGATCGGCCTTGATAAGATAGGCGATGAGTTCCTGGTGCAGGCGGCCGCCCCAGGCGTTCAACGACAGCACGCGGATGGCCATGCGCTACTCCTCCGGCTTCGACCGTAGCGGGCTAGCCGAGGACGGGCGCCCGTCTATGGCCCAGATCTGACGTCACGCAGTCTAGCCTTGAGAGGCTGCCCGGTGACCGAGCCTAGCTACGGCCCGGACTTGCTATCACCCACTTCACACCTGGAAGGGCTGTAGCCTGCGCACCCCTCTACAGCTCCGACTTGATATCGCCCATACGGTTGCCGGCGTCGAGGCCGGCGATCTTGTAGGCTTCGGCGAGCGTCGGGTAGTTGAAGGTGTTCTCGACGAAATATTCGACGGTCCCCTTCAGGTTGAGCACGGCCTGGCCGATATGGACCAGCTCGGTCGCCCCTTCGCCGACGATGTGGACGCCGAGCAGGCGGCGGGTCTTCAGCGAGAAGATCATCTTCAAGAGGCCGGTGTCGAGGCCCATGATGTGGCCGCGCGAGGTCTCGCGGAAACGGGCGATGCCGCATTCGTAAGGAATGCCGCGTTCCTTGACCTCTTCCTCGGTCAGGCCGCAGGTGGAGATCTCGGGCACGGCGTAGATGCCGTAGGGGAAATACTTCTGCGGCTCCTTGGCGATGGCGCCGACGGCGACGCGGGCGGCAATGCGGCCCTGCTCCATCGAGGTCGAGGCGAGGCTCGGAAAGCCGATGACGTCGCCAGCGGCGAAGATGTGCGGCACATTGGTGGCGAAAGTTTCCGGGTTGACGCTGAGGCGGCCGCGGCTGTCGGCCTCGAGGCCTGCAGCGGCGAGGTTGAGCTCGTCTGTCGCCCCCATGCGGCCGGCGGCAAACAGCACCATGTCGGTGACCAGGCGGCGGCCGCTGTCGAGGGTGACCTCGACCTTGCCGTTGTCGAGCTTGACGACCTTGTCGGCCTTCTGGCCGAGCAGCAGCTTCATGTTGCGGTCGCGCAGCTGGTACATGAAATCCTCGACGATCTCCTTGTCGATGAAGTCGAGCATGGTCGACTTCGGATCGAGCAGGGTGACCTGGGTGTCGAGCGAGGAGAAGATCGTCGCATATTCGATGCCGATGACGCCGGCGCCGATGACGACGAGCGAGCGCGGCAGCACGTCCATCTCGAGGATTTCGTCGCTGTCGAGCACGGTCTCGTGGTCGAAGGGCATGTAGCTCGGGCGGAACGGCTTGGTGCCGACGGCGAGCATGATGGCGTTGCCGGTGACGCGCATCACTTCGCCGTCTTCCTTGGTGACCTCGATGGTGCGCGGATCGACGAAGGCGGCGCTGCCGCGGATGTGGTTGACGTGGTTACGGGCGAACTGGTGCTCCAGCACTTCCACTTCATGGTCGAGGGTGATCAGCAGGCGGCGGCGCAGGTCCTCGGCACTGATCTGCTGCTTGACACGGTAGGCGCGGCCGTAGAAGCCGCGTTCGCGCCAGCCGGACAGGTTCAGCGCGGTTTCGCGCAGCGTCTTCGATGGGATGGTGCCGGTGTGGACGGAGACGCCGCCGACCCGCTTGCCGCGCTCGATGACCAGGACCGTCTTGCCGAGCTTGGCTGCCTGGATGGCGCCCCTGCGGCCCGCCGGCCCGCTGCCGACAACGATGAGATCGTACTGGTACATCTGGAAGCCCCGTAGGATTGAATGGAATCACTGTTGCGTCGCACAATATACGCAGTTCAATCGGTACCGGAGCAATGTTACAGATTGTCTAACGGCAGACAATCAAGAATTGGTGAGGCCGAGCCAGGGTTCCAGCTTTTCGAACGTCTCGTCCATCGGATAGGCGGCGCTGATCGGCAGCGAGACATGGCCGTAGAGGATGGACATCTGCCCCTCGGCCACCTTTTCCGTGGTCTTGTCGATGGCCGCGAGATAGAGCGCGGTGGCAAGGCCCGTGCGGTCGGCGCCGGCCTGGCAGTGGATCAGCAGCGGCTTCGGGGCGTCGCGCATCAGCTTGACGAGGGTTGCGGCCTGCTCCTGGGTCAGCTCGTGGCGCGACGACATGCCGAAGTCGATATGGTTGATGCCGAGCTCCTTCGCTTCGGCGACCTCTGCGTCATACCAGCCGTGGCCGCTGTTCTCGCCGCGCAGGTTGATGATGGTCCTGATGCCGTATTTCTTCTGCAGCGCGGCGATCGTGGCGGCCGAGGGCTGCGACGAGCGGTAGAGCTCGCCCGCGATGACAGGATGGAAATTCGTGGTCACGACCATATGGGCATAGAAGCCGCCGACGAGAGCCAGAAAGGGCAGGACCCCATACAGAAGAAATCCCCGGGCGAGGCGGCCAAGGGATGGAAATCGGCGCGGCGAAGCTGCTGTCAGCATGGTATCTCCGGGCGCCGGTCTGACCGGCCTGGCGGGGTGAAGGCGATCGGCATGCCGCAGGGGAAGCGCATGGAGCATGCCGTTTCCTGCGGTGCGACGCTTCTGCCAGATCAGGCTGACAGCCACCTGAAGATAGAATGATGAAATCATGACAAGGCCTGCCGCAAAGGGCCGCAGGCGAGGGGATCTACGCCTCAGATCAGCCGCAGGCCCTTGAAGCTCGCATGGCCGTCCTTGCCGATGATGATGTGGTCGTGGACGACGATGCCGAGGGGCTTTGCGGTATCGACGATGGTCTTGGTCATGTCGATGTCGGCGCGCGACGGGGTCGGGTCGCCGGAGGGGTGGTTGTGGACGAGGATGATCGCGGTGGCCGACAGTTCCAGCGCCCGCTTGACGACCTCGCGCGGATAGACCGGCGTATGATCGACCGTGCCGCGTCCCTGGATTTCGTCGGCAATCAGCGTGTTGCGCTTGTCGAGGAACAGGATGCGGAACTGCTCGCGGGTCTCGTAGGCCATGGCGCTGTGGCAGTAGTCGATGACGGCGGACCAGGAGGCCAGCACCTGCTTGCCGCGGATCTCGCTCTTCAGCATGCGCTGGGCAACGGAGGCCATCAGCTTCAGGTCGAGCGCCACGGCATCGCCGATGCCGTTCACCTCCTGCAAGAGCGCAATGGGGGCGCCCATGACGCCGCCGAGCGTCTGGAAGCGGTCGATCAGCGCCTTGGCGATCGGCTTGGTGTCACGGCGCGGGATCAGCCGGAACAGCAGAAGCTCGAGGATCTCGTAGTCGGCGAGCGCCGCATCGCCGTTCTCGCGGTAGCGGGTGCGCAGTCGCTCGCGGTGGCCATGGACATGGGCCATGGGGTCGGCCTTCTGCAGGTCGATGGGCTTGCGCAGGGCGGTCTTGGCCGACGGCTCGGCGAAGAACAGCCGCTCGTCGAACAGCGCCGGTTCGCCATCGGGGGATGGCGCCTGGCTGAATGGTGCTCTGTCGCCATGTCCGTTTTCCGGACCGGGACGCTTGGCCATGGTTCACCCTTGATAAGGAGGAAGGCCCGGCCGATCGAGCCCGCCGGGCGACAGCGTGAAGATTTCGCAGCCGGTCGTGGTGACGCCGACGGTGTGTTCGTATTGCGCCGAGAGGGACCGGTCGCGGGTCACGGCCGTCCAGCCATCGGCCAGCACCTTGACGTGCGGCTTGCCGAGATTGATCATCGGCTCGATGGTGAAGATCATGCCTTCGCGCATTTCGGGACCGTCGCCGGCGCGGCCGTAATGCAGGATGTTGGGCGAATCGTGGAACAGGCTGCCGACGCCGTGGCCGCAGAAATCGCGCACCACCGAGCAGCGTTCGGCCTCGGCATAGGTCTGGATCGCCTCGCCGATGGCGCCGATGCGGGCGCCCGGCTTGACGGCGGCGATGCCGAGCATCAGCGAGTGATAGGTGACCTCGAGCAGCCGCTCGGCCGAGCGCTTGATGGCGCCGACCGGATACATGCGGCTGGAATCGCCATGCCAGCCGTCGAGCACGTAGGTGACGTCGATGTTGACGATGTCGCCCTCGCGCAGGCCCTTGTCGTTGGGAATGCCGTGGCAGACGACGTGGTTGATCGAGGTGCAGCTCGATTTGGTGTAGCCGCGATAGTTCAGCGTTGCCGGATAGGCACCGTGATCCATGCCGAATTCGAAGATGAAGCGGTCGAGCACGTCGGTGGCGACGCCGGGTGCGACCAGGGCCGCAACCTCGTCGAGGCAGCGGGCCGTCAGCTGGCAGGCCTTGCGCATGCCCGCAAAAGCATCGTCCCCGTAAAGGCGAATGGCGCCCGTGTTCTTGGGCGACGCGGTCGCTGCTTCGATGTAGTTCACCATGATCTGCCTTCAGTCCAAGATTGTCGTTTGCTTTTGTAATGCAGCTATGCCGGGTTCGTCTATCGGGATCAATCCTGCGGCCGTGATTTCGAGCGGTGTTACCAGGCATTCGACGGCAAATGCCTCGACACCGCGCCGCCGTGCCCGCTCAAAGGCGCTGGCGTAGTGCGGATCGAGATCGCCGCAGATCCGCAGGCTGCGGCAGTCGTCGCGCTGGATGACGTAGAGCATCACCGCGCGGTGACCGAGCTCGACCATGTCGCCGAGCTCTTCCAGATGCTTTGCCCCACGCGCCGTCACCGTGTCGGGAAACTCCGCAAGGCCCGGCGTCCGGGTGAAATGCACGTTCTTGACCTCGACATAGGTGGTGGGCTTGCCGGGGCCGGTCAAGAGCAGGTCGATGCGCGAGTTGCGCCCGTATTTCTGCTCGCGGCGCAGGATCGGATAGGTGCCGAGATCGTCGATGCGGCCGGACAGGATGGCTTCTTCGGCAAGCCGATTGGGCATCGCCGTGTTGACGCCGACCAACGTGCCCTCGGCCTCGATCAGCTCGAAGACGTGGCGATACTTGCGGGTCGGGCTGTCGTGCTCGGACAGCCAGATGTGCGCGCCCGGCGTCGTCAGGCCGCGCATCGAGCCGGTGTTGGGGCAGAAGCCGGTGACGATCTCGCCGCTCTCCAGTTCCGCGTCGAACAGGAAGCGCTTGTAGCGGGCGACCAGGCGGGCCGGCACGAGGGGGCGTTCGAACTGCATGGGTGCTCGCTGGGAAAGGGATGCCGCCTTCAGGCGCGCTGCATGACGAAGGAGCCGGGGGCCGGTTCCAGGGCAGCCTGCGAATCTCCGCCCGGAATGCGCGGTGCGACGCGGGTCGCGTCCCGGGTCTCGATCCAGGCCTGCCAGTGCGGCCACCAGGAGCCGGCCGTCTCCGTGGCGCCGGCCAGCCAGGCGTCGAAGTCGTCGGTCTCGGGGCCATCAGACCAGAACTGGTATTTGCGCCGTGCCGGCGGATTGACGATGCCGGCGATGTGGCCGGAGCCGGCCGCCACGAAATCCACCGTACCGCCGAAGAAAGAGCCGCCGAGAAAGACAGACTTTGCCGGCGCGATATGGTCGTCGCGGGTGGCGAGGTTGTAGACGGGGATGGTGACGTCGGCAAGCGACAGCGTCGTGTCGTCGACCACCATGCGGCCCTGGCTCAGCGTGTTTTCGAGGTAGCAGTTGCGCAGGTAGAAGAGGTGGTTGGCGGCCGCCATGCGGGTCGAATCGCCGTTCCAGTAGAGCAGGTCGAAGGGCAGGGGTTCCTGGCCCTTGAGATAGTTGTTGACGAAATAGGGCCAGATCAGTTCCGAGGCGCGCAGCATGTTGAAGGCCGTCACCATCTTCGAGCCGTCGAGATAGCCGCTGGTGCTCATGTGTCTTTCCAGCGCCTGCAGCTGCCCCTCGTCGACGAAGACCTTGAGGTCGCCGGCATGGGTGTAGTCGACCTGCGAGGTCAGCAGCGTCAGGGATTTGACCCGCTCCACGCCCTTGGCCGCATGCAGCGCCAGCGCCGACGACAGCAGCGTGCCGCCGACGCAATAACCGATGGCGTTGACCTCAGTTTCGCCGGTCGCTTCCTCGATGGCGTCGAGGGCGAAGTCGATACCGTCGCGGATATAGTCGCTCCAGCCCTTGTCGGCGTGGCGGCTGTCCGGATTGATCCAGGAAATGACGAAGACGGTATGACCCTGGTCGACACACCACTTGATGAAGGATTTCTCCGGGTTGAGGTCGAGGATATAGAATTTGTTGATCCAGGGCGGGCAGATCAGCAGCGGCCTTAGAAAGACCGTCTCCGTTGCCGGCGTGTACTGGATGATCTGGCAGATCTCGCTTTCGGCCACTACCTTTCCCGGCGTCATCGCCAGGTTGCGGCCGATGGCGAACTGGCTGAGATCGGTCTGCCTGAGCTTCAGGTCGCCGCCGCCGGCGCCGATGTCCTCGGCCAGCATCTTCATGCCGCGCACCAGGTTTTCGGCGTTGGACGCCACCGTCTCGCGGTAAAGCTGGGGATTGGTGGCGATGAAATTGGCCGGCGAGATCGCCGCCATGATCTGCCTGATGTAGAAGGACGCCTTGTGGCGCGTATGGGCGTCGAGCCCATCGGCATCCGTCACCAGCTTATCGGCCCAGTCGGAGGTGAAGAGGTAGGTCTGGCGCAAAAAATCGAAAAACGGGTTGGCCTGCCAGTCGTCGCCGGATAGCCGCTTGTCCTTGATCGGCGCCTCTGGCGGGGGCGGCGCTGCCGGCTCGGACAGCCGGTGCATCGACTGGGTCCATAGGCCGAAATAGCCCGACAGCAGCTTGGTCTGCGCCTCGAAGCTGCGTTGCGGATCCGACATCCAGTAGTCCGAGACGGTGGACAATGTCTTGACCATGTCGGTCATCGAATCATGGCCCTCGACGCGCTCCCCGCTTTCGCGAGGGGCAAGCCAGGCGGAAGCCGCCTTGCCGAGGTTCTCCAGGGCACGGGCAAAATTCCGCGCCATCGTCTCCGGATCCTTGACGATAAAGGGATCGGCCGATGCCGCATCGGAACCGGATTGGGCCGGCCCGCCCTTGCTATCGTCCCGTTTGGTGTCGCTCACGCGTCATTCTCCGGCGGCGGTGCTTGATCTCATTTCCGTTTGTACATCGGCGGGGAAATGGAATACAAGTTCCAATGACAGGCACGCCTCCTCTTGCTTTGCCGCTGCGACGAATTTAACAGTCGTTTCGGACGATGCGGGACCGGGCAGGATAATGATGATAGGCAGCGGCATAGTGGCAAGTTTCTACCGGTATTCCGTGGTCCTCGGGCTCGTTGCGCTGACACTGACCGGCTGCAAGACAATTGCGGAAAAACAGGCGGAAGACGCGCGCAAGCGCGCCGCGCCGACGGCTGTGGTCATGAAGTCGGCCAATGGCCAGCCCGCCGCCAAGACGCTGGAATACGGCAAGGACGGCTATCCCACCTTCAACGGTCCGCTGACATCAGCCAATGTCCAGATTGCCGATCCGCAGGCGCTCGATATCCGCAACCAGCTGACGGCCGCCGGTGCCGCGCGCGATTCCGGAGCCCTGACCCAGGCGCAGTACGACGCCAAGGTTGCCCAGATGCGCAAGCTCGCGGCCGAACAGCAGCAGACGCTCTCGGATCTCGAAAAGTAACCTTGCGCAAGAGCCCATTTGCACGCAAAGGGTTCAATCAAGCCGCGTTTGCATGTATCCTGCTGGTTTGAGACGGCAAATCGCCGGCTCTCGCCCAACATTCACCGCATCACTCGCGTCAAACGAGAATACGGCGCCGCGATTCCGAAGTTCGTATCGCGGTTGTCCGGGAAGCCCACGAACTTCGCCAATGCCTCGATCACTGCCGTCCCATGGGGAAAGAAATGGAAGAGTTTCATAAAGTCCGGCGCCTGCCGCCATACGTCTTCGAACAGGTCAACCGTTTGAAGGCCAGCGCGCGAGCGGGCGGCGCCGACATTATCGATCTCGGCATGGGCAACCCCGATCTTCCGACCCCGCAGTCGATCGTCGACAAGCTGTGCGAAGCCGTGCAGGATCCGCGCACCCACCGCTATTCCTCGTCCAAGGGCATTCCGGGCCTCAGGCGCGCCCAGGCCGGCTATTATGCCCGCCGCTTCGGCGTCAAGCTCAATCCCGACACGCAGGTTGTCGCCACGCTCGGCTCGAAAGAGGGCTTTGCCAACATGGCCCAGGCGATCACTGCGCCGGGCGACGTTATCCTCTGCCCGAACCCGACCTATCCGATCCATGCCTTCGGCTTCCTGATGGCCGGCGGCGTCATCCGCTCGATGTCGGTCGAGCCGGACGACAGCTTCTTTCCGCCGCTGGAACGGGCCGTCAAGCACTCGATCCCGAAGCCGATCGCGCTGATTCTCAACTATCCGTCCAACCCGACCGCCTATGTCGCGACGCTGGATTTCTACAAGGACGTCATCGCCTTTGCCAAGAAGCACGACATCATCGTGCTGTCGGATCTCGCCTATTCCGAAATCTACTTCGACGACAACGCCCCGCCGCCTTCGGTTCTCGAAGTGCCCGGTGCGATGGATGTCGCGGTCGAGTTCACCTCGATGTCGAAGACCTTCTCCATGCCCGGCTGGCGCATGGGCTTTGCCGTCGGCAACGAACGGCTGGTGGCAGCGCTGACCCGCGTGAAATCCTATCTCGACTACGGTGCCTTCACGCCGATCCAGGTGGCTGCGACCCATGCTCTGAACGGCGACGGCTCCGACATTGCCGAGGTGCGCTCGATCTACAAGCGCCGCCGCGACGTGCTGGTCGACAGCTTTGGCAAGGCCGGCTTCGAAATTCCGCCGCCGGCAGCCACCATGTTCGCCTGGGCGAAGATCCCGGAGAAATTCCGCCATCTCGGCTCGCTCGAATTCTCCAAGCTGCTGGTCGAGAAGGCCGACATCGCGGTTGCCCCCGGCATCGGCTTCGGCGAGATGGGCGACGATTACGTCCGCATCGCGCTTGTCGAGAACGAGCACCGCATCCGCCAGGCGGCGCGCAATCTGAAGCGCTTCCTGTCGACGGCCGACGAGACGATGCACAACGTCATCTCGCTCAACGCCCACCGCTAATTTCAAGGGCGGCCGCTTGCGGCTGCCCACTTGCCAACTCCAAGGGCGGCCGTCACAAGCGGCTGCTTCTTTGTGAAAAATCAGGATCGATCATGGCAGATGCCCTCAAAATCGGCATTGCGGGCTTGGGCACCGTCGGTGCCTCGCTTGTCCGTATCATTCAGCAGCGCAGCGCGGAACTCGCCGCCACCTGCGGCCGGCCGATCACCATCGTCGCGGTCTCGGCCCGCGACCGCAGCAAGGATCGCGGCATCGATCTTGCTGGCGTCGAATGGTTCGACGGACCGGTGGATCTCGCCCACAAGGCCGACATCGATGTCTTCGTCGAACTGATCGGCGGCTCCGAGGGCGCGGCCAATGCGTCGGTGCGGGCAGCGCTTGCCCGTGGCCTTCACGTCGTCACCGCCAACAAGGCGCTGCTGGCTTATCACGGTGTCGAATTCGCCGAGATTGCCGAGGAGAAGGGGACGCTGCTCAACTTCGAAGCGGCTGTCGCCGGCGGCATCCCGGTCATCAAGGCGCTGCGCGAGTCGCTCACGGGCAACACGATTTCGCGCATCTACGGCATCATGAACGGCACCTGCAATTACATCCTGACGCGGATGGAAAAAGAAGGCCTGTCCTTCGCCGACTGCCTGAAGGAAGCCCAGCGGCTCGGTTACGCCGAGGCCGATCCGGCCTTCGACATCGACGGCAACGACACCGCCCACAAGCTCGCGATCCTGACGACGCTCGCCTTCGGCAACCGGCTTGCCGCCGACGACATCTATCTCGAGGGCATCTCCAACATCTCGATCGAGGACATCAGGGCTGCCGCCGATCTCGGCTATCGCATCAAGCTGCTCGGCGTCGCCCAGCGCACCGAAACCGGCATCGAGCAGCGCGTCCATCCGACGATGGTGCCGCTCGATTCGGTCATCGCCCAGGTCGACGGCGTCACCAATGCGGTGGCGATCGAGTCGGACATTCTCGGTGAGTTGCTGATGGTTGGCCCCGGTGCCGGCGGCAATGCGACGGCGTCTGCCGTGCTCGGCGACATCGCCGACATCGCCAAGAGCCAGCCGGGCGCCCAGCGGGTTGCCGTGCTCGGCCATCCCGCAAAATCGCTCGAGCCCTATCGCAAGGCGCAGATGCAGAGCCACGAGGGCGGCTATTTCATCCGCCTCAGCGTGCAGGACCGCACCGGCGTCTTTGCCAGCATCGCCGGCCGCATGGCGGAGAATCACATCTCGCTGGAATCGATCGTGCAGCGCTCGAAGCAGCACCTGTCGCCGTCCGACCAGCAGACGATCATCCTCGTCACCCACGCAACAACCGAGGATTCGGTGCGCAAGGCGGTGGAAGCGATCAAGACGGATGGCTTCCTCGTCGGCGAACCGCAGGTCATCCGCATCGAGCGGCCGAAGCACGAGCAATAGGCGCTGTCGCCGGATCGCGGAGACGCTTCCGGCGCTTGCAGCGATCTGCTCAGAAACCAGGCGAGGCCGCAGCATGAGGCCCGGCCCACCACCACGGACAGAACGGATCCGACCGAACTGATGGCACCGATCGAAGCGGCAGACCCCGTACAGCGGGCTTTCCTGGGTGTCGAGCGTTCGGCTGCCGGCAATCGCTGGGTGTCGCGGCTCGACCAGGCCGGGCAGAACCGCGCGCTCGCCATGGCCCAGACCCACGGCATGGCCGATCTTATTGCCCGGGTGCTGGCCGGCCGCGGCGTCGGCCTCGACGAGGCGATGGCCTTTCTCGATCCCACCATTCGCGGCCTGATGCCCGACCCGCACAAGCTGACCGACTGCGAGAAGGCGGCCGAGCGGCTGCTGCAGGCGGTGCGCAAGGGCGAAAGCGTCGCTATCTTCGGCGACTACGACGTCGACGGCGCGGCTTCCTCGGCGCTGATGTACAAGTTCCTGCGTCACTTCGGCATCGATGCGACGATCTA
>CAZZZI010000026.1:25210-31375 GCA_964658415.1 uncultured Sphingomonas sp.
ATCGACCTGCTCGCCTGGCTCGACATCGTGGCGCTCGCCACCGTCTGCGACGTGGTGCCGCTGAAGGGGCTGAACCGCGCCTATGTCGTCAAGGGCCTGCTCGCCGCCCGCCACCAGGGCAATCCGGGGCTGGCGGCGCTGTTCCGCAAGGCGGGCCTCGCCGGACCCGTCACCCCCTACCATTTCGGCTTCATGATCGGCCCGCGCATCAACGCCGGCGGCCGCATCGGCGATGCCGGGCTCGGTAGCCGGCTACTGACGTTGGACGATGCATCGGAAGCCGACGTCATTGCCGAAAAGCTCGACGATCTCAACCGCGAGCGCCAGGCGATGGAAGCCGTCATGCTGAAGGAGGCCGAGGCCGAGGCGCTGGCCGAATATGGCAACGGCGAGGGCGCCGCCGTCATCGTCACCGCCCATGAGGGCTGGCATCCCGGCATCGTCGGGCTGATTTCGTCGCGGCTGAAGGACGCCTTCCGCCGCCCGGCCTTCGCCATCGCCTTCGATTCGCAGGGCAAGGGCACCGGGTCCGGCCGCTCCATCAGCGGCTTCGACATGGGCAAGATGGTGCGCGCCGCCGTCGATGAAGGGCTGTTGGTCAAGGGCGGCGGCCATGCGATGGCGGCGGGCCTGACGGTCGAGCGCGCCAATCTCGGCAAGCTCCGCACCTTCTTTGCCGAACGGGCCGAAAAGCAGGTGTTCGGCCTCGTCGCCGATTCGACGCTGAAGATCGACGGCGCGCTGGGCGCCAGCGGCGCAACGGTCCAGCTCGTCGACCAGCTGGAGACGGCGGGTCCCTACGGCTCCGGCCATCCGCAGCCGATCTTCGCCATCCCCAGCCATCGGCTGCGCGATTCGCGCCTGGTCGGCCAGAACCACATCAAGGTGACACTGGAAGCGATGGATGGCGGCCGGCTCGAAGGCATCGCCTTCCGCGCCGCCGAGACGCCGCTCGGCGACCTGCTGCTCGGTTCGCGCGGGGCGCAGCTGCATGTCGCGGGAACCTTGGGTGCCGACCATTGGCAAGGCTCGCGCCGCGTCCAGCTGCGCGTGACGGATGCCGCCAAGGCACCGTGACGGGGCAAGACGCCGGAGCTCACAGCTTCACGCGACACTGCGTTTTGACGGCAGCGACAACGAACTTTTCAATTTCAAAGGGGAAGACAGTGGTACGCCCTAGGGGAGTCGAACCCCTCTTTACAGAATGAAAATCTGTCGTCCTAACCGATAGACGAAGGGCGCAATCACTGTGGCGCCCTTATAGTCAGGCCATTCCGATCCCGCAAGCGCAAAATCGTCACAAATCCACAATGAAAAGCGGATTTTTTGACAGGCGTAGCCGTCGCCCGGCAGGTGCTTAAATCCGCTGTGATTTCAACTGCCGAAATTGCCTACGGCCACAGCTGGACCGCCAGCCGTGGTGGCTGTGATGGCAAAATACACGTCCTATCGGCGGTACGAGCAAGACTCATTTCAACGGTCGGGTTGCTGAAACTCGACGTCGTGATTTTTCTCTTGATTTTGGTTGTGTTTATATAATACACACCATTATCATGTATAAAAAATATTTCTGACGTTAATAAATGGATTTCTTAACTACAAGTTCGCCGAATGAGAGTCTCGGCGGAAATAAATATCGCAATAGCCGGCATATTTTCTCGAAGGCGTATCAACTTTAGAATTTACAGCTTTGAAATCCTCTCTTTCGGGAGGGCGTTTTTGTCGCGTGTTGTTTCAGGGGAGGTGTCGTATGGATGCGTTTGTTGATCTTGCTATATCTGTTTTTCCAGAGATACGAAACTTTGTTTCGGATAACATTGCCGATCCCACCACGGCCAAGGTTATCAAGGCGGTAAAGGAGACGACCGGAACGGCCACTCCCGAGGAGGCGAAGGTCAAAGTGACCGGCCCATCGCAAGAGATGGTGTTGCTTAAGCTGCAGCTTCAATTGGCGCAGATCGCCTTGGACGCTGGCGCGGCTTCGGATGAGTTGGATTTGGCGAATACGCAAAGTGCCCGCAAAATGATAGTGGATCTTGCCAACACAAATGAGGTGCAGTGGAGCACGCCGGCACTCATCTCGTATGTGGTTGTCCTCGGCTTCGTTGCGCTCGTGTTCATGATTGTCGCTGGACATGCGCCGGGCGTACAGGGATTTCATAAACCGGATGGCAGCTGGGATAAGCCAAATGACACGTTGGCACAACTCGCCAATATTTGTATCGGGGCCCTGGCCGCGTCGTTCGCCACCGTTCTTAACTTTTGGCTTGGATCGTCTCTCGGTTCTCGCCGCAAGGATGTGCAGGCGGTGCAGGCAAGTAGCGTCGAGCAGGTGCGCAATGCGGTTCAGTAGCCGGATCCGGCGGCTGATCTGCAACCCGATGCATAGCCCGCATACTCTGAAAATGCGCTGGCAGCTCCTGATCAAGTCGACGCAGGTGTGCTGACTCTCTCTGTTCCCGGAGAGCAGCTACGACGAACATTGCTCAGCCAAGCCAAACCATAGTTCAAGGCGGCTCGGCAGTTTTGTGAAGCGGGAATGGTGAAATCGATCAGGCCAAGCGAAGCTGAACTGGCCAAAAACAAGTGGTACGCCCTAGGGGAGTCGAACCCCTCTTTACAGAATGAAAATCTGTCGTCCTAACCGATAGACGAAGGGCGCATAACTTGTGGCGCCCTTATAGGGGCGTGTTTCGGATCGTGCAAGCCGGGAAATTGCTTTTTCCGTAAAAAAATAATGCCTCGTCGCCCGCGTTTCAGGCTTGGGGAATATCATCCGGAAACAGCGGCTTGCGGCGGTTTGCGGATGTGGGCGATTGGGCGGTTTGCCGGGCGGTGCCGGGCCGGACGGTTATTTCAGCGAGGCTTCCATGCCGGGTGTCAGCGTCACGCCCGGCGGCAGCGTTACGCCCTGCGGCAGGGTCAGTCCGGAGGAGGCGGGCGGCATCATCGTGTTGGCGGGCGTGCTCTTGCCGCCCGATGCGAGGTTGCGCGCCATCATCAGCGCTTCCTGGCTGTCGAGGTGGCGGCCCTTCGAGCCCGGGGCTGGAAGAATGCGCGACGGGGTCGCGTCCGAGGTCGGGCGGGTCACTGCCGCCGAGGCCATGCGCGGCGCGGCCTGCGGCATGGCGCTTTCGGAGGACTGGTTGGCAGGTGTGGTCATCATCGGCTGCGGCCGGTTCGGCTGCTGCTGCAATTGCTGCGCGGCTGTGCCAGGCGGCAGGCTGTAGACATTGCGCAGGGCGGGCGCGGCGTAGGCGGAAACCGGCGCCAGGGTGCCGTCCGGGTTGACGGCGATCGGCGGCGGCGCGGCATAGATGCTGGAGCGGTTGGCATTGACCGCCGTCGGCTGGGTTATCAGGCCGCCGATGTTGGCGGGCTCGGTCGAAGGCGGGACCTGGGCTGCCGGCGCATTGGGAAACAGGCCGGTCGCCGACTGCTGTGCCACCATCTGCTGGCCGGAGACGGTGCGGACCTGCGGGTCGCGGTAGGCGCCCGGCTTCTGGGCCTGGGCCTGCGCCTTGGCGTTCAGTTCGGCGGCGAGCTGCTCGCCGGGCGAGCGCATGACGACGTCGGGCGCCGCCGGCTCTGCCGCATCCGCCGTCTGCTGGGCCTTATCCTTGTCCTTGGTCTTGCTGCCGGTCGTCATGCAACCGGACAGCGTCGCGAGGCACGCGGCGGCAATCGCTGCCCGGACGAAAATATCCCTGCCTGATGTGGTTTGCTTGATGTCCAATGGAGCGGCCCCTGCGTTTGCTTTCGCGAAGCAACGCTGTCCGGAAGGGACTTGTGGATCCGCCGGCGTGAATGAGACAAGGCCGCGACAAACCGATGCGTGATGCTTCGTTGAGCCGACCATGCTTGCGCCCGGGCCGCTCGGCAAGGGCGAAAGCGGCTTGCAGGCAGGCATTCGTCTTTCCTGCAAGCCTCGGGAAAGCCTGGGGCTACCAGACGCCCGTATTGGCCATCGAGGCCCAGGGTTCAGCGCTCGGCAGGTTTTCGCCCTTCTGCAGAATCTCGATCGAAATGCCGTCGGGCGAGCGCACGAACGCCATGTGACCGTCGCGGGGCGGGCGGTTGATGGTGACGCCGGCGTCCATCAGGGTCTGGCAGGTCTGATAGATGTCGTCGACCTCGTAGGCGAGGTGGCCGAAGTTGCGGCCGCCGTCGTAATTCTCGGTATCCCAGTTGTAGGTGAGCTCCAGGGTCGGCGACATGTGGGTGCGGGCGTGGTCGAGATCGTCGCGGGCGGCGAGGAAAACCAGCGTGAAGCGGCCCTTCTCGTTCTCGTAGCGGCGGATTTCGGTCATGCCGAACAGGGTCGTGTAAAAATGCAGCGCGGCATCCAGATCCCGGACCCGCACCATGGTGTGGAGATAACGCATTCTATTTCCTTTCGAATGTGAATGGCATCAGTCTTATCTGTGCCAGCGCCAGCTTCGGGCAAGTGTAATCGCTGAAAACTGCACGCGGGAAGAAACAAAACAGGACTTGCGCATTCCCGTTACCAAGATGTTAATCTTGGCCACGAGAATCAGTTAACCGTAACAGCGTAACGTGTATCCAAGGGGCTGGCGAAGATGGGTGACAGGACTTCATCGACTGAAATTGCCGACTTTGAGGAGCTGGCGGGCGAACCCGTCGATCTCATCGAGATTACCGGGCTGGTCAAGTGGTTCGATGTCGCCAAGGGCTTCGGCTTCATCATCCCCGACAACGGCATGCAGGACGTGCTTCTGCACGTGACCTGCCTGCGCCGCGACGGCTACCAGACCATCCTCGAGGGTACCCGGATCGTCGCGCTGATCCAGCGCCGCGAACGCGGCTACCAGGCCTTCAAGATCCTTTCCATGGACCAGTCGACTGCCGTGCACCCGTCGCAGATGCCGGCAGCGCGCACCCATGTTCAGGTCACCGCCACCAGCGGCCTCGAACGGGCGATCGTCAAGTGGTTCAACCGCACGAAGGGCTTTGGCTTCCTGACGCGCGGCGAGGGCACGGAGGACATCTTCGTCCACATGGAAACGCTGCGCCGTTTCGGCCTGACCGAGCTTCGTCCGGGACAGGTGGTGCTGGTGCGCTTCGGCCCCGGCGACAAGGGCATGATGGCAGCCGAGATCCACCCGGATACGCCAAGCCCGGTCAGCAGGTCGCATTGATGAAGCCTGGTATCGTCACTCTCCTCAAAAGCGCCGTTCTGGCGCTTTTTTTGGTGTTCTCCGGGCAGGCGATGGCTGCCGATGCCCCCAGGCAGGCGCCGCATTTTTCCACCGAGCCGCTGACCGTGACAGGCAAGACCGGAACGGTCCACAGGTTCACGGTCGAGATCGCCGCCGATGGGCCGCAGCGCGAATACGGGCTGATGTTCCGGCGCCAGATGGCGGCCGACCACGGCATGCTGTTCGATTTCGAAACAGCGCAACCCGTTCAGATGTGGATGGAAAACACCGTGCTGCCGCTCGACATGCTGTTCCTGGATGCATCCGGCAACGTGACGCATATCGTCGAGCACGCCGTGCCCTATTCGCGCGACATCATCGATTCCGGCGGTCCGGTTAAATATGTCATCGAACTCAACGGCGGCATCGTCCGGAAGCTCGGCGTTGCCGTCGGCGACAAGGTTTCCAGCCCATCGGTCGCAGCGCACTGACGCCGACCGATGGCTCCATTCCGTCCGGAAAACTGCGAGCGGCCGCTCAAGGGTTGAGTTCGGCAATGTCCCCGTGCTTTGCCAACAGGCGCGGCGAGGTCATGTCGCCGGTTTCCTCATCGACCGTGACGGCATAGGCGGCAACGCCGACGAATCGCTCGGACATCGCAGCGGCGATCTTTTCAGCGCTGGCGGCGTTGGATGCCTGGCGCATTTCCCCCGGAGCCAGGCCATTTCGGACCTTCTTGTAAGGAATGATGATGAATTTTTCCGCCGCCATGATGAATGCCCTTATATTTGTTCTTAAAATGTTCTTGTCGGCCGTCGAAGTCAAGGGCACGTTCACCTTGCGGTGGCGCGGTCCGCCTGCCGATCCGGTGTTTGCGGCGCAATGCGGCTGCGTCCGTAGATGAAGATGGCCAGCGCGATGGCGGCGACGCCGCCATGCACCCAGTAGGCCAGGGCATAGCCGCCTTCCGATGTCAGCCATCCCGCCACCACGTTGCTGAGGGAGG
>CAZZZI010000027.1:0-30307 GCA_964658415.1 uncultured Sphingomonas sp.
CGTGCCGGACAAGGAAGCGGTGCAAGGCCGACTTGCTGATCGTGATGCCTTGCTCTGCCAATGCGTCGCGGAGTTCAAACAAGGTTCCGTCCCGGTGTTCGGCGAGCCAAGCCATGATCTGTTCCCCATGCGCCTCCGTTTTGCGGGAATTGCGATCCCCGCCAAGCGGGCCAGGCCGCACATCACCCTGCCGCAGTTGCAGATTTCGCCAGCGACTGACGCTTGCGGCACTCACACCGAAACGTTCGGCTGCTTCTCGATGCGTTGCGCCAGCAGAAACCGCAGCAACAACACGAACGCGCAGATCGACAGAAAGGGATTTTGACATATCCGCCGACCTCCATCGGCAGATAGTTTGAATCAGACCCGGACCGATTTGCAAAGCCCCACAGATTCAATCAGTCAGGGAACCGCTCTAATGCGCAAGCCTCTGGAGAATCGTTCGAGGGTTCGATCAACAACCTGTTTTTCGGCGCCTTAAGTTGGATCTTGCTGCATGAGATCGGCCATGTTCATTACAAGCACGACGCCTTGTTGCCCGCTGACCAAATGGTCAGGCAGGAGACCCAGGCCGACGATTTTGCTACAAGTTGGATCTTGGAGGATGCCGGCTCCGGACTGATGCGCGAATTCCGGGCGATGGCCATTGTCACGGCCTTGGCATGGCTGTTCCTTTTCGAATCCGCAGGCGGGCAGGATCCGAACCATCCTCCGGCAATCCTTCGCTTTCGCGCCGCTGTAGCTAAGTTTGACCTTGGCGAACGAAGCCCCGCTTTCGGGAACGCGTACTATCTGCTCAAAGCCATGTTTGATCCGTCCGGACCACCACCGAAGAAGCGTCCGACCCCTCGCCAGGCCTTTGACATTATTGCCAAGCGCCTTGAGGAGATATTCTCGATACGATAGCTGCCTTTCAAGTGCGGATAACCTTTGTGGAGCTGGTGATGGCGAAACCATTGGCGTCGTCCGGGATGGTGGCGACAATTCTCGAGGTCACGCCGCAGGCGGCGCGACGGATTGTTTTTGAGCTCGGTTTGCGGGAGATGACGGGGAGGGGGAGTTTTGTAAATACATACTGACTTCGTCCTGCGCTGAGCTAGAGCGAACCTGCATCTTCGTAGTTGGCAAGGGGAGAAAGGCCGAGTGCATATAGCAATTCTTTTGGCGCGACATAATTGATGCCTGTCACGCCATTTGCGCGTGTGAAACGGTCGATGAGGTGAAAAGCCTCGTCGTGCTGGGCATCAACTGTCTCGGGCTGCCAAAGCTTTTGGTAGATATATCGGGATACGAAGCCAGCGATCACGTCCGCGGTTTGGATGCCAAGCGATTCCTTGGAGTTTTGAAACGTCAAGCTCGGCGAAGATTGGAAACTGTAGTCGGCAGTTCGAAGCTTCACACGTGAAAGGTTATCACGTAGACTTTCGGCTAGCGCCTTACTCGCCCCGATGATCTCGTCGAATTGCGCCTGTTCATCGTGGACGAAAGTCACATCTCCTATGTCTCCGCCGAAGTGCCGATTGATGCGCCCATAAATCGTTGTGAATGAGGAGATGTTGGGTAAGAGCCAGATCGTCCCGTCCCGCTTGCCTCGATCGGGGATGGGTAGAACACTCTTGACGGCTTCGTAGGGATGCAGCTTCTCGAAAAGCTTCAAGCTGGCTCGAGTAGAACGCTCGATTCCGTCTGCGATATCACGATCCCGTTGGGAGCGATGACTCCACCATATCAACCGCTGGAAGACTTTGCGACAATCTGGACGATTTTGTGAATGGCAAGCTCTTGCATAAAGGGGGCCGAGGTCATCCGGCGCGTGCAGAGCAATATAGTCAGCCATCGTATTTTTAACGAAGAGGGCACCGCGCGATGGCGCGGCTCCCGAAAGATGCAAGGTAATGAGGCGCTCGACTATATTGGCTACCACAAGGTAGTGCTTGTCGACAAGTTCGATGAAAACGGGCCATTCTCGTGAGTGCAGGAACCGAGCAAGATCGGACACGAACTTGGGCTTGGCTTTCGTTTGTGTCGATTTCAGCTCCGTTCCCTGCAGTCTATGGAGGGATTTCAGTCGCTCGACTTCATGGCCGAGTTCATCGAGGTCGTCAATACCAACGCAGGCCAGGGAAAACATGCGTTGGCCGCCAAAAGAAGGATGTGCTCCTACCTTGCAAAGATCCCCAGTGTTGCCGCTTTCATCAAAGTAGAAGTTGCGGGTCACTGGACAAGGGACCTTTCCGTGGGGCCACCCAGTGAGCACCTGACGACGATGGCGGTAATATTGTCCTCCCCGCCAGCACGCAGCGAACCGTCGATGAGCGTCATCGCGTTTGCAGTGCCCGTTCTGCCGATGCTCGCGATCTCCTCCGAAGATAGGAAATCCGTCACACCATCAGAGCAGAGGATCATGGACCAGTCTCCCGCCGGTAGGTTTGTACGATGGACATGAGGAATGACCCTCCCTCGAGGAGGCATCGCGCCAAGTGCTTGAGTGATCGCGCCTGTTCGCCGCGGCGCCGTCGACGGATGCGCAGGGACATCGTCGTGGGTAGTTTGACGCAATCCGCTTTCGTCTATCAGATAGCCGCGACTGTCACCGACATTGATAAACGTCAGCGATCGTGCAGTCACGATCGCAATGACGATTGTCGTCCCCATTCCCATTAGGGCGGGTGTCTCCAACATCTGGTGGTGCAGGCCGCGGCTGATTGAGTTGAGTAGTTCCGACACGGAGGCATCGTCACCGAAATCAACTTCTTTGAGCTTCGCCGATATTTCTCTTACTGCAAAACGGCTCGCGACCTCGCCTGCCGTGTGACCTCCCAAACCGTCAGCGATTGCAAAAACGGCAACATCCGGGCCAATCACCAATTCTGTGGTCAGCTCATCGAAATCCCCCCCGCCGATGCGCTGGTTGACAAGAAAGCTGTCTTCATTGCCATTGCGGGCATATCCCCTATGGGTCGCTGCGAAGACGGACAGTTTGGCGATATCAGACAACAGCCGACCCTCCATAACCCAGCTTTTGACGCACAAGCTGTACAATATGGGGATCGTTCGTCACATAGGCTGAATGGATCCTAAAATGAGGTCGGCGGTCTATTTGTCTTACGACTGGTCCCGCCACAATGATCGCCATTTTCCGGTCGCTCACGACAACCGATAGGCCCCAAAGCTCCGACCCCCGCTGCGCTAACGTCACCCGTCGATGAAGGTTCGCGAGTGCCCAGAGTTGCACAGCTGGCTCAAATTTCCCTTTCTCGCCGATCGGCAGCGGGTCTATCCGATTGTTCGTGCTAATTTCAACAGAGGCGCGCTCGGCCAATTTCTCAAGCTGGCTGACGACTTGTCTGGTCATACCCTCCTGCTCGATCGCGTCGATGCTGAAAAGCAACTCGCTCTCTGTGTGCTCAAGCACGTCTCGAAATAGGATCACTAGCTCGGAAGGACTAATTGAGCGGAGCGTTATTCCGTCAAGCTGCGCCGTTGAGGCGGCAACCTGCCGATCAAGCTCTCCCACCGTTTGAAGTTGGTGGCTTTTGAGCTTGTCGCGACTGCGCCGCTTCCGCTCGTGCATCTCGACCAGCTCAGTTCTTTCCTTACCGAGCTGTCTCAGCTTCGACTGAATAGCTTCTGCCTGATCATCGGCGAGTCTCGACCAGGCGCTGTCCCCGAGAAACGCTCTGACGCGGCCGGTGCCCTCCGACCAGCTCCCCTTGATGAAGCCTGCTTTTTTCAGGCCGCCCGTTCTGGAAAACCCGATTTCATGAAGCTCGCTCAACTTATCATCGACAACAAGTCCCAGTTCGAGATCGCCGGTGAGGCGATTGCGGAAGAGGAGACCCGTGGCCGGCCTAAACATCATCGGGTGGCGCAATATGCGTCGCAAGCCCAGGATCTGCTTCTGGAATTCCTTGCCTCCGATCCTTCTAACCATCTGGCCAAGAGTATTGAGAGGCAGCGTTTGCAGACTGGGCGGATCTAACGATACAGCGGGTAAAAGCAAAGTTCCGTCCTGCCGCGCTTCTTTCGCACTCGTCACTTGAGCATCGGTAAGCTTGACGGGGGCTTGGAAGAGTAGGTCATAGTCGAAGACTAGGGTTTCATCCTGTGGCCTGCTCTGCCCACTCTCCAGCCGTTCCTTTCCCAGATCGGTGAGATGGTAAGTAATTTTAGTTCGCGGGTCGGTCGTTTCGGAGACGAGATGATCAAACAGAAGACGGGTCAGGCTCTCCTCGACATGTTTGGCAGTCAAGCCCAGGATTGCTGCAATCTCGACTGCTGCCGCATCCTCAATCATGAGGCACTTTAAGATGAACTCCTGAATGGTCGGTAGGTGTTGCCTGCGCAGTGTTATCGCTTCAACGGTAAGACGGAAAACGGGAAGGCCGCATTGCTTCACATCGACCAAGTCGAAGCCCGGGCGGAGACCAAACTCACGCACTGCGCGCTGAGCGGACATCATTGGAGCGACCCCAGATAACAAGTGTCGGCATGAGCCTCCACCCAGTCGATCACTTTCCGAAAAGGATTGGGCGACTTGGCGGTTTGGCAGAACAAATGATCACCGACGATGATCAGGGCTGATTTGGCGCGCGACAATGCCACGTTCAGTCGCGGCTTTTCCCGAAGAAAGCCGAATTGTCTCCGGAGATTTGATCGCACGACAGAATAAATGCAGACGTCAGCCTGTTTACCCTGGAAGGCGTCGACGGTGTTGCAGACGATGCTAAGGTTTGGCCAATCCGAAACGTTTTTTCGCGTCATCAGGTTCAACCGGCCGACCTGACGAGAGTAACCTGCGATGACAGCAACGGTAATCCGAGTACCGCTTTGCTTCGTCGTCGCTTGGAGGTCATCAAGGATCCGCTTGATCCACTGTGCTTCAAGCGCGTTATCGTAGGTGCTCGCATGCCGCTGCTCTTCGCGCTTCTTTTCTCCAGACGTCGTATACCAGATCACGGGTGCCGGCAGCTTCGCAAACAAGTCCAAACCATGTGACTGAATTGGGCTCTTGAGCTTGCCATCGTAAAAGCAGTGGCTCACGAGCTCACCAATAGGAGCCACCATCCGGTGCTGGACGCGCAACTCCGCTCGGCATGCTGCCGGCAGAGCCGTCGGCCCCTTCAAAAAGCGATCCAAGATCGTCGGGCGTATGTCCTCCTCCTCGTCGAACTGTTCGAGCAACTCGTCTCCGAAATCCTCGAAGAATGGCGGCAGTTGCTCCGGATCGCCCACGACGATCCACCTTTTGCTTTTTGACATGGGAATAAGAATCTCGGTAGCGGTTGCCTTCGACGCCTCATCGACAATGCACAGGTCGAACTGGACATCTTCGATACCTCGAACACCGGCGACACCCACGCACGTGCCTGCGATCACGCGAGAATCATTTATAACCGCGGCGTTGAAATCGCCTGTCTTTCCGACCTTTAGCAACCATCCTTCCAGAAGCTTGAGGCGGTCCTTGCACGACTCTATTGCCGGTGAGCCCTGGAGGTAGAGGTCCTGCCATTCCCGAAGTTCCGCCGGATTGCGGATGTCCGCGATACCCGGGCCCATATCAACCGAGGATCGAAGTTCTTCGCGGACCGCGCGCTCTTCCGTGCGCAAAGCTCGTCTTGTATTCTTGAATAGAGTGATCTCGTCACCCAAAACGACGGTCTTTTCTTCTAGCTCATGATCGATTTCGTCGCGGCGATGACGATCTTCTGAAACATTTTCGGCCGTGTTTATCCGGCGCTCTGCGTCTTCGAGCAGAAGCTCAACATCTTGACGCCGCTCAATCGTTTGTACGAGCCGCTCAACGAGCATGCCAAGCTGGACCAGATTGCGATCGACGCCCTTGGCGACAGCCCATTCGGTCAAATTTTGCTCGGCTTTGGCTCTTACCTGCTCCGCCCAGAAATTCACCTTCTCGTCGAGAAGGAGACGCTTGGAGAAATCGCTAATCCTGTCGTCATCTGGCCGCCCGATCCTTACAATCTCCTCGCGGTAGCCAACAAGCCCAGCGATACGTTCAATGGCCTCATCGAGCGCCGTGTGGGTTTGCGAGGAAAGCAAAATCCGCTTTCCCGGATTCATCCCCAACCATCGAACGACGATTTCAGAAATGAGATCCGTCTTTCCGGTGCCTGGCGGACCAGCTATCGCAAGGACCTCGCTCGTGCCGAGTGCCTGTTTCAAGACGGCGAGCTTTTCTCCCTCCAGCTTTGACGCCGAATAATACTTCTGATCGACGATGTTAGGAGGGTTGGCTTGCGAAGGGTCAAGCAGGATAGCCTTCAGCCGTTCACTTGCGGCTCGACCATACATGATCCCGTCAACAGCATTGTTCTGATTGGCGAGCGACCGTTCCGCAGCCACTGTGTTCAGAAGCAGCTCGCCACGGCGTGGAATAAGATCAGGATTTCCGCTCTGAACCTCGAAAACGACCTGATCCAAAACTACTTTCTGCACAGTGCCGAAAACATGTCTCCCTGCGACGCGAATTAGGCGCTCCTCTCCGACACTATCTGCCGACGCGGCGCTGTCGAGGATGAAGGTGACCTTATTTCTATCGATTTTCCGGCTGGTGAAATGCATAACCGCCGATCGTTCTGTCTCAAAAAGCACGCGATCACGCAGGTAGCCTTTCCAGGCTTTGAAGATCCTTTCGCTTCGCGCCGCTTGCCGTTCATTACCTAGGAGCTCCCCATGATCGGAAACGCGCTGCCAGATCTCTGCGAGTATGTTGGCTGCGACGAGCGTATCCCTCGCTGGTGTGAATGAAAATTGAAGTGGCAATCTCAGGGTGTGCTCGCGCTTCGAAGCGGCGGCAACGACGTCTAGCTCGCGGCATTCATAGATCTCGATCGTGTCCTTGTCCCTCCCAATGATGCGCCCGCGAAAACGCCATGACGATCCAAATATATCGATGCTGGCTTTGGATAGATCTTGGTCCCCAAATCGATGCAGCGCCAGCCCATGAACGCCACGGAGCTCTTCGAGAATGAAATTCCGAACGGCGGAACCATCGTCAAGGGCCGTCTCTTCGGCTAGCCGCTCTTCCGCCATCGGCGTTAAATCCAAGAAGCAAGGATATTTATAGCCAATATCTTCGGCGCGGCGCGCTTCCACAGCCTCGATCTCAAACCTCAGCTGTTTTGCATCCAGCGGTCGCTTCCGCCGATCCTCTGAAAGGGCTCTTTCAAGAATGTCTCTGATGCCGTCTGGAACAGCTGCCTCATGCAGCGCGACACCCAGATCGGCGTCACCTTCGATTATACGCCCAACAAGGCAATAAACCGCAACCGCCGCGAAGCCGAAGCAGTCGCGGCCATAGGTATGAACCCCGTCATCGACCTCAAGAGGAGAGAAACCGGGTGTCCGTGCATCAACGAAGGTCTTGCCGGCAACTGGCATCCAGGGATCGCGGCCAAACACTTTCGATATCCCGTAATCCGTGATTTTTGGCACCTTCTTGTCGGTCATCATGATATTGCGGGGATTAAGGTCGCGATGGGCGATTTGATGCCGTGTCTGTGCAAATTCAAGCGCGTCGAGGACCGGTTTGCCAATGGTTGCGTAGAACTTGTTCCACGGGATGGCGCCTTTGCTGAGAACGTGGGCCTCGATTGTCTCCTCAAGCCACTCGAGAGCGAGGTACCAACGGCCTTCATCATCCTGATCGACCTTGACTAGAGAAACAATGTTTGGGTGCTCAAGTTTCTCGAGCGCATCTGCTTCGCGCTGAAACGAAGTCTTTTGGCGTTCTGGATCACCTTGGAGCAGCATGCGTTTGATCGCGACGTGTTTTTGGTTTGCAACGTCATACGCCTTCTGGATTGATCCCATCCCGCCTTCGCGCAGCTCATTTGCCAGAACAAAGCGGTTGCTCAGTATCGTGGGGGCGGCGGTTGTTTCCGCGGTGATATGCTTTTCCATGGGGGCCAACTCGATTGCGATCGCAAGGATGCGACCATAAGTTTCGGGTTTTGAAAAGCACTAATCAGGAAAGCACGGAGCTATGCTCTGTATACGCCCAAATATCAGTGAATAGCTTGTACTAAAAGCTGGAAATCAGCGGCTTAACTTTAAAATGGAAAGCCTTGGTCTTCGCTTCTGACGTCAACCTATATCTTGTAGTGCGGAATTCCCAGAAGGGGCCATTCCCTCTTGATTCGTTTCTGAGTCCGCTGTCCAGAAGTGGATTGGTACCGGAAGGCGATACGTGTGGCATGCGATCAACACCAAGGGCCAAGCTCCGTGCGTGATTGCCGAAAGGGTCCCAAAATCAACCGCAGCACCGATTTCACTGTTTACTTGTTCTATAAGATTTTCTGGCCCAACGGCAGTGTTTACGTGGGTAATCGCGGACCCATGTATCGCGGTATTGCGATATAGGTGCTGTTCCGTCGTATCGTCGGGGACCCAGAACTGCCAAGTGCTGTGTATCATGTTCCTTGAGCGAAATTCCTCGAGTTCCTGGAAACCGTCAGTGTCTTCAAAAATTGACATCAGTAGAGCGAGCGTTGGATATAAGATGCTGCCTGCTGTAACCTCTTCACGATAGCCGTCTGCTTGTCGGGGATGAGCCGCCAGCTCACCATAGTCACGTAGGATGCAAGGATAGGCACCAAACGTGCGGTAACTGAAGATTGATAGCCGCATGACATTTCTCAGCCACGCCGCCAGATAATCGGCAGCCCCGCAGCGGAGAAGAAACAGGCTCGCCAACGCAATCTCGATAGCATGGTCGTCGCGTACCGGAGCTTCGAGCGTTTTGTTCTTGTCGATGATACTGACGATCAGCGAAAGGACCTTCTGTATTTCCTGCTCGACCTGAGTCGCGCCGTCGACGTCTTCTACAACGCCACGAAGCCAGACAAGCCAGAGCCCGTGGATGGAAATCCTACCCAGAACCTCGAACAGCTTCAGATTTATGTCGATGCTTGCAGATGAAGGGACCGACATCCCTAGCCCGTCGATCGCCTGACTATATGGCTCCACATGTGTTTGAATGAACAGTGCCGCTATTCCGCGGCTTAGGCCGATCGTTTTGTCGACGACCTCCGCCAGTTCCTTCCCTTTGGCGCTTGGTCCTACATGGTCGTGGCAAAGGTCCCAAGTCCAAAGTACCGAAAGCGCGCAGACTTTATAAGCAGCTTCGAGATTGCCAGCATCTCTGCACCAAATAAAGATCGTCCAGGTAGCGAGATAGATTTGCCTGGCAAGCCTCACACGGACCGCGTGATTTTTCGGTGGAGTGGCGAAAATTTGTCGGAGAAGTTCGTTGAAATGGGTGACACAGACAGCTGGTTCGTCGACGAAGGCAACCGCTTTGCGGAAAGAATTCTGCATCTCCTTTGGGAAAATGTTCTCACGGAGAAGCCCAGAAACCATCATTTCGGCGATGCGGTCGCCATTCCATTCCTCGAATTCGACTTGGCCGGCGATCGTATTTTTTTCAATGAAGCCTTGAACGCGGAGCCTGACGTCCTCCTGAATATCACCTCCAAAACAAAGGGCGATGATGATTGGAAGGTCTTTATGTCGAGCAGGTCGATGCTTGGGAATATAAACTTCAAGAATTTCCTCGAGAGAAGGGCGCAATGCCTGTTTCCCGGTCGCCCATTCGTCACGTGTTAAATCTCCCGACTTGATTGACAGCAGAAATAACGCTTTTTGGCCCGTCGTTGGATGAGGTCCGATCGCAACGACGTCAACACCGTACTGCGTAGTCCCGCGCTTCGGGCGAGATATGACGTTGAAGCCGATTTCGCTGAGCACGTCGGGCAACACGACATCCAGCTCATCTCGTTCGTTCAGCGATGAAAGGTATTGTTTCAGCAGAAGTTTCAAGTGGGTCGTCTTTCTTTGCGAAAGCGCTGCACAATGTAGCTAAAACGGACAGGATATAGTCCATCCATTCGCGGTAGGGCTGCCGAGGTTTCAAAGGATTTGAGCGGGATGACCTGCCGAACGGGCTGGCCGGGTCCGTTATAGATGTAGCTGATCGAAGTCCGACCGTAGAGCAGAACGCTTTCCTGAAACATCGACGACAAGATCGAGTTCCGCTTTGCTGACTTCATGATGTCGGCATGTTGGTCTCGAGCGATCTCAGCCTGGACTTGCCGTTCCAGTGGCGACGGCCGGAGGGCAGGATTGCGAGGCAACTTCTTGAGCTCGCCTTCGTAAGCGCCGGCGAGATCATGAAGGCGCTTTATCGACGCTTTCATGCCAGTGCGCGGTTGAGCCGCGAGGGCTGCGTCGAAGAGTTTCAAGTCGTCTGGAAAATTTCGAAGCCAGAAGAAGGCGATCTCTCTTTCTAGCGTCGGCCTCTCCTTCGCCTCGACCGCTGCAAGGCAGGCATAGAGGAGTGAAACCGCTGGCCCATGGCAAAATAGCAGAAACCCGAAAATCTTCCGGGATAAATAAGCCGCATCGGTCGCACGGAGGTCAAAATCGGCGATATCGAAATCGTATATCTGTTGATCCAACGGCTGGTACAGGTCATGAACCTGGAGGCAAGTCTCGAAGTCGCCGGCAAGAAGCCAACTTGTGGTGAACCAGCCGAGATCAGCGTGGCTCGACGATCGAATTTTGTAGATGGTCGAATCAAGCGCCTTCAGCGGCGGAGGATTTGCCGGCTGTGTTAAAATCGCGCTGATCAGCGAAAACACTTCCGCGCGGCCCTGAGCAATATCCATGTTTGAAATTGCGGTGTCCACCAAATCAAGAGTGTCCTCAAACTCGGCCGTGACATTCTTCATCAGTTCGAACACTTGGTTGCGAAGTCTCTCAGGAAATTTGTTTTGCCTAAAAGCCCATCCTGCGATTATCTGATGCCGAACCGCTGGCGACGAGTCTTCGCAAGCATTTGTGAGAGCCGACACGAGATCTGGTGGCGCTTCGTTCATCTCGTTAATCATTGACGCCGCAGAACTGATTGCCGTCAGTTTGTCCTCATCCGAGCCTCCGGCAATGATTGCAGCGAGCTCGGTTGCTGCGGTAAACCGTAGCATTTCCTCTGCCGACGCGAAACCGCTCAGTGCGTGAATCGCTTGGCGTCGAATTTCACTCCGGCTGTCTTTGCAGATGTTCAACGTCTCTTGCAGAGCGTCAGCGGGAGCTTTGTTGCGCCACACGACCAATGCCGGGCCTACGAACGGGCTGTCGCCGTTGAGCGACAAGATGATTTGAACTGAAGCGGGAGCCCGCTCTGCGTCTGTTGACAGCCAATCCTGGAAGCCCCGCCGAAGTTCGTATGCGCTGCTTTGATCGAGCACCAGAAAGACACGGTGCAAAAACTCAACGATCCGTACCGTCTCATCCTCAATCGCGGCAACAAGCCCCCTCAGGATGTAGCTCAGTCGCGTGTGGTCACGTCGTGCAGCGACGCCGGACCAGTCGAAATTATCGAAGAATGCGATCACATCGCAGTCACCTTCATTGTGGATTTTCGCAATGATCGCGCCGAACGAATGAAGGTTGTTGAATTCAACGTTGTCCACCAATGCAAGGAGATAGTGACCTTGCATGGCCGCTAGTACCTCTGGCTTTATTGGGATGTTTCCCTGTTCCATCGTTGCGTCCAAACTTACGGCAATCGAAAATTCGAGATAGCTTTGATTGCCTTGCTGCCGAAATTGCAAGTTTTCAAAAGGTCTTCTCACTCAAGGGCAGAGCCCCATTCACTTCGCTGCTCTCAGCCTGCAGCGGCTGACAAACGGATGCTGGCGGCGTCGCCCTCTTTATGAAACCAAAGGTCACGGATTTTGGCATCATCGCTTTCGGGGAGCGGATGTGCGTCCCTCACCCGGAAGGTGGTCGGTAGATTAACGGACGTCCCGAAGACGAGAGCATGTTGTTTGGGAAGCGAGGGCAAGCGCTTGAGTACCGCGTCCGATATAAACGGGGTCATTTGCCGGATCTGAGACAGGTCGTCCGGGTTCTGGATGCGGTGAACTACAAAGTTTGAGCATTGGGACAAGACTGTCTTCGACAACTCGCTCGGCCGCTGCGAGGCAACCAGAAGGAACAGCCCATACTTACGTCCCTCCTTGGCAATCCGTTCATATATGCGATTGGCGTCAATGGCGTAGCGCGATGGAGTTTCCGAGATATATCGATGCGCTTCTTCCAAAAGCAAATGGACAGGAAACCGGTTTCTCGGATCAGCTTGTCGCAACAATCGAAACGTCATACGGGCCAGAACAGATGACACTAGTTCAACCACCTCATCCTCAACCGCATTCATGTCGACGATGATTATCTGATGTTGCTTAGTCAGCTTCTGGTCAATGACCTTTAATCCGAGCAATTCCTGCAAAAACGTCTCCAGGGATGGCGGCGCCTCGCCATCGGGTAAGTCTTGGCGAAGGAAGCGGAAATCCGGGCGCTCCTTCAAAGATTTGAAGCGCGTCAGCATCTGAGAGCAATAATCCCGAATCTGCCTATTGCCGTGCGACTCCTCATAGAGGATAGCGAAATCGAGACACTCCTCGAGATCGTCAAAAGCAAAGGGTGTCCGATCGTAGGAGGGCAGGTCTACGTCGTCGCGCAGCTTCTCACCCACTTTTTCAAGGAAAGCTTCGAGATTGTTGCCTTGAAAGTTGCCATATTGAAAGTTGGCACCGTAGCGCCTTAGGAGATCAATTTTGAGATCATCCGTGGGGTACTTCTGTAGCAAAGACACTACTCGGTGGAATTTCGCGACAGGCGAGTCGCCGTCGGCACCCCGGAAGCATTCGATGATGCACCTCGCCATGAAGTGCTCCTTGATCGCGAGCGCTTCCGGTGACTTTGCTTTGAAAAGGCCCGTCAAACCGAGCGCTGTACGCAATACCGGAATCTGGGTGCGCTCGCTTGCCTGGAGCAGAAGCTCCCATTCTGTCTGATCAAGGAACCAGTGGGGCAGCCGGAAACGGTTCGGGCTCGCTGAACCGTCAAGAACCAGCCTTTTCACGTCGATACCATCGCGAGCAAGCGGTGAAAGAGATTGCCAATATTCACCATTTACATCAAACACGAGGAAAGTAGCGCCGCGCGCCCGGTGCTCATCGGTCTTCTCAAAGAGGGACTGAAGTACCGAGGAGACGGTGCAGGATTTTCCGCTACCGGTATTCCCGAGCACGGCCGTGTGACCGCCAAAAAAATCGTCAATTTTGACCTTGACGTCGTATCCCTCGAACACAGCTGACTTGCCAATGGTCAACGCGCGATAGCGTGTTGGAGCAGGTGGGACGTGCAGTCCCGGCGCAGCCTCCGTTGCGACGTCGGTTTCGAATACGCGATCGAGTTCCGTATCAAGGGCGTAGAGCGCGTCCGCATAGAGCGACGGATAGATCGAGACGCCAAAGCGGAACTTTGCGGCTCGCATTTGCGGCAACATACCAACGGGAACTACGTCAAGGTATTTGGCGGAGGAAGCCTTGTTCATTTCGCCAGCGCCCCCTGCGCTATTGCCGGGATCACGTTCGCGGAGGCCGGTGACCTCAACTACGACGTATTCGGTCTGAACTGGGATCATTAGATAGGAACCCAGCCGTGCAACGTAGTGGACGCCATCGAAGCCGACCACCGTGAAATTGTCAGTGCCTGAATGCATTTCGATGATGAAGCGATCCGCGGCCACCGAGACAACTTTCCCGATGGCACGCTTTCTATCGTCCGTACTCATTCTTGGTTCACCTTGTTGGGTGCCATGGTCTCGAGCACTTGTCGGACCGCATCCTCTATCCGATCGGCCGGTCGCTGCGGCATGAATTCTTCGATGATCGTATCGAAATAGTGTGCTTTCCTTCCGTCCGAACGCCCGTCGCCGCCGATAATCCATATGCGCGGGTCATCCAATTCCCGTAGTTTTGCGATTTCACCCTCCAGTGTCGGATCGACGAATATGACCAGTCGGAACGTAGGGATCGTCAGTGCCTGGTAGATGATATTGTTGATGTGCTCGTCACCGAATGCATATCCCATCGTAAACAGAACACTCTGCTCACGAACGATCCGGGATTGAAATTCACGGAAAAGATCGGAGTAGGGGGAACCAAGGCTGGAATTTTGTTTTGCCGGCGTCGGGTAGATCATGACCTTCCCGGGAACATTGCCAGGCGTCGTTTCCCTGATTGGAAAAAGGCCGTGATCATCCTCTGTCCAGGTAATGGAGCCGTGGAGTTTGCAGAGGTACACAAAGCTATCGACTGCGGACCATTTCTTGTTCGAAACATCAAGTTGCTCGGCAAGGGCATAGCGGAAAGTCGCAGGGTTGAATCGCCGCTCGACTACCCCAGAGAACCCGTTTGCATAAGGCAGGCCCAACCGATCCATCGCGGTTTCGTTAAACACGTCGTAGTTTGTCGTAAAAACCCAAGGCCGGGGAAGGGATCGATCACGCAGAACCAGCTTTCGATAGAACGTCTCATAGAGTTTCAGGACGGTCGTATCTCCATGCGCGAACCTACCATTCGTGCACTTGTTCCAGAGGAATGCCCGCACCTTTTCGATGACGCTATCAACCAGTTTCCGGCCTGCTTCGACGTGGTCATGTGAGCTTCGGCTGAGGACGAACCGCATGCTGAAAAGCAGTTCCATAAGACGTTCCAAGTTTCTTGAGTACTCGGCATCGTTCAGCTTAATTCCGTACATTTTCTCCAGGTCTGCCCGCTCAGAAGCCGTAGGAAAAGCAGCGTCGTCCGAATTTTGAGCCCCCGTAAACTCCTTCGCGAGCGGCGCCATGGTTGGTATTCCAACCTCTTGGTCACCCTTCCAAGATGATGAGCATCCGGCACCTAGGAGAAACGCCACGTTCTTGGCATTCATCGCATCGGCAAGGGACTTGCGAACGGCATCCACCCCACTCGACCAGGAGACTGTTCCCGTGCTTTGATCTGCGCCCCTCAGGAAACTGAATTGTCTCTCATCTCCAACGTCAGCTACTTCGACCATTAGCGCACTCTTTAAAAATTGCCTGAGTACAATGCAGACGTGAAGCGCTCGCAATATTCAAGTTATTAATGGCTTGATAGGCGAAAATTCCCGGATGGTGTGTGATCCTCTTCACGGGACGGGCGCGCGGTTCATTTTCCAGGGAAATACAGCAGCACTGGTCGGATGACGACTTGGTAACTAATGGGTCGGTGGCTCGATTCTGTTCAAGGCGAAGATGTTGGCAAAGATTTTTCAACTCCCTGCCTTTCGCGTGCAATGACAGCCTTGCGCCTCAACGCGGCCCTTTGGACGGCAAACCTAAGTGGCGTGCATAGCGCCCCTGTTGTCAGAGACAGCAGTTGTCCACGCCTAAAGCTTGATGTCGGGTCTGAACACAATGCCGATCGGGATGCCGGACGCCCCGCTTTTCATCATCAAAACAGCTGATGGCGGGCGAGGCGCGGTACCGCTTTTCTTTTGGGCCTTGGTGACAACGGGGTAAAAAAGAGACTTCAAATCTCCGGTTGTCAATCCGATCTCAATAGACGAGATCGTGAGCTTTTCTCCCGAATCGAGAACTTCCCGAACAGTGTGAGCGTTCAGATCGATCATGCCCCCTGCCGCGGGTCTTGCCGTTTCATGCAGAATAAATGCCGAGATAAGTGATGGTGTAAGCACTTCATAAGGTGGGGTCAGGCCTGGATTGGAAACCAGAGCCGCACGTGGTCGTCCGGCCTCTACCGCCGCCATTGCCTTCGTAAGTGTATCGGTCTCAAAGATATGTTGCGGTGCTCTGTATTTGGCAAGCTTCAATGATGTCCCGACGAACTCAGATCCTTGCACAGGCGGGGTGTGCCAAGCGCGCATTACAGTGGTGTTTGCATCGACCCAACCTGCTGTGTTCAAGCAAAGATAAGAAAGGAGCTCCCGAATATCCTTTAGATATTCAGGGAGGTTCATCAAGTGGATGGGCTCGTGATGCGCGATCCTGTTGCGCAGGCTGTTTATCCTAGCGACGAGGTACTTGATTCTCGGTCGATCGATATGATCAGGCAAAAGTGGGAACGCGGCTATCAGGAGGCCTGGCGTCCGCCAAAGCTGTTCGTAATCGTCCCGAAAAAGATTTGACCAGAAATCGAACGATAATGACGCAACGAGGTCGTCAGCACTGGGGCTGGGCTTGCGTCTCGACAGTCGGGCGTAGGCCACTTTGCGGGAAGTGTCACTCTCCGTTGTCATCTCGAACGTTGGAGAAAAAATCCACGACGCAGTCCGATACTGCTGTTGAAACGCGTTATGCATCGAGTTGCGGATTGTGACTTCCGTCATCTGCAACGGATACAAGAAGGACTTGGCTAGCCGCGCATTCCAAAGATATCTTTTCATTGCCATGACACGGTCGTTGTCGGCATGAACCAGATAGGGGGCCAGCCTGGCTGTGGAGATATTCCGCTCGAGGTTTGCGAGCGCCTTTGTCGAGTACGTGAAGAGTTCTTGACTTTCGGCCATAGGTCACATAGTTCTTTCGTCAAAGCAGCGAGGCGAAAGCCTTGCGACCCAGCCCTGAGACAGGTCCGCCGGTCTTGGGGCTTTTTTTTGTGATTCGTTCACCCGTCCGCCTTTTTCAACGACGGTGGTGTTGCGACACGGCCCCGGGCGATATTCCGAGAAGTCTTGCGACGAGGATCTGCCTCACGTCGTTATCATGCGCAAAATCCAGAAAAGCGCGCCCAAAGTCCGTTAGGCGTCCGCCAGAAGTTTTCGCCAGTCCCCTGAATTCTTCAATCGCTACAAACTCAAGCTCAAGCGCGTCGAGTTCTTGCCGTACTCGGTCTCCAACAGCCATATTCCACACCCGCTCGCTAGCAAATAATGTTTACTGCATTTAATAAGCCGCGTCAATACAAGGGAACTGGCAGGAGCAGAAAATTTAGAAAGGAACTAAGTTAGTGATAAAAATAGGAAAAACGAAGTTAGAGGGATTTACTGGCGCTGGGGGGTTGTAATTCACTTTCGGCGCGGCCGCTGCGACGCTCCGTTGAAGCTTTGCGTGCGGCCGGCGAAATTCCGCTCCTTACCCTCAAACGCAGGCATGATGCGTTTGGGTTAGCTTCTCCTTGATATAACATCGATGGCAAAGTCAGAAATTTAATGACATCCAACAGCTGGGACTATCTTTCGGTGAAAACGATAAAACACGAAATTTATACATCCTGATTTTCACGCGTCCATGTCACAACTCTTTCAGCCGGAACCACTCCTGCCGATTGATGGCCGATCAATTCAGCATAGAATCCAGCCAGAGCCATCAGATCGCGGTGTGGTCCTTGTTCAACGATCTGCCCATCGCGCATAACCAGAATCTGGTCGGCAGCCCTGATGGTTGAAAGCCGGTGAGCGATGATTAGAGCGGTTCCCTTTCATGCTGGATCGTAACCACATGATGTGAAGAAGTTGCGAGCCTCTTGTGGTTCGACGAGGTCGATCAGTTTCCCGATCCTGTCCCACAGGCCGGTCACAGTGCGTTCTGCCGCCTTGCGCAGGAGCGCTTTCAGCTTCGAGAATGCCTTCTCTATGGGATTGAAGTCTGGGCTGTAGGGCGGCAGAAACAGCATGCGCGCACCGGCAGCCTCGATCATCTCACGCGCCGCCGGTCGCTTGTGGCTGGAGAGATTGTCAAGGATGACGACATCGCCAGGCTTCAAGGTCGGCACAAGAACCTGGGCGACATAGGCCTCGAACCATTCTCCATTGATCGGCCCGTCGATGACGAGCGGTGCAACCATTCCCGTGTTGCGCAAGCCAGCCACCAGCGTCGTGGTCTTGCGGTGGCCGTGCGGGAAGCCCATTCGCAGGCGCTCTCCCTTCCTGCAGCGTCCGTGCGTGCGCGCCATGTTCGTCGCAGTCCAGGTTTCGTCGATGAAGACGAGCTTGGCGGGATCAAGGTCCAGTTGATCATCGAACCAGCGCTGGCGCTGTTCCAGGACGTCGGGACGGCTTTGCTCTACCGCGTGGCCAGTCTCTTTTTACGACTCTGCCCGTGCCGGACAAGGAACCGGTGCAAAGCCGACTTGCTGATCGTGATACCCTGAGCAGAAAGCGCGTCGCGCAGCTCGAACAAGGTTCCATCGCGGTGCTCGGCGAGCCATGCCATGATCGCCTCGCGATGGGCCTCTGTCTTTCGGGAATTTCGATCTCCGCCAAGAGGACCAGGTCGCACATCGCCCTGGCGAAGTTGCAGATTTCGCCAGCGGCTGACGCTTGCGGCACTCACGCCGAACCGTTCAGCAGCTTCTCGGTGGGTCGCACCAGCGGAAACAGCAGCAAGCACGCGAACTCGCAGATCGACAGAGAGAGCTTTTGACATATCTGCCGACCTCTATCGGCAGATAGTTTGAATCAGAACACGGCTGATTTGCAAAGGCCCGCAGGTTCACTCAGTCAGGGAACCGCTCTAGCGTTGTGCGATTGACCATAAGCTCGTCAAGTGCTGCCCGCACGTGCGCTTCGCTCGCTGCGTCAAGATGCGAGGTTGCCTCATCAAGTATCAGAACCGGCGCGTTCTTGATGAACGCCCGGGCGATGGAGATCCGCTGTCTCTGCCCACCGGAGAGCTCGACGCCCCGTTCTCCAACAGGCGTGTCCAGCCCGGCGGGCAGTGATGCAACAAACTCCGTGAGGGCAGCGCGTTGGATCGCCAGGTCCCGATCCTCCTTGGGTCGCATCTGGACGAGCGGGCCGGATGTTTTCGGCTACGGTCGACGGATCAAGTTGTAGCGCTCGACCCCCCTCGCCCGGCCGGCTTATCAGGATCGGGAGAGGGTGCTATCTGGCAGTCATGCATGATCAGCCGCAGCGCTTTCGGATTGCCCGCCGTCTGGATCGAAAGTGCGATGAAGAAGGCAACAACTGTCTCGCCGGTGAGGTACAGGTAACCGCCAAGGTGACGAAGCCTGCCATGGCGCCATCAACCGGTCCTTCCGTTGCAAGGATAGTCAGCTCGTTTCGAAGCAATCGGCGAGACAAAGGTTGGGATCCTTACACAACTCGAACAATGCGGATTCTTCTGAACGTGCGGACTGCATCTCTTTAACCTTGTCTAAGGCCCTTTGTCCTATCGGTTGAACTGGGAATGGATAATGGAGGATATCGCGTGACGCATGCCGTACGGAAGGACATAAGCGCTACTGAACTGCGCGAACTTGCTGAAACTGAAGTTGACGATAAGGTCAAGCAACGATTGCTTGCGATCGCTTTCGTTTTGGAAGGGGCATCAAGACAGGAGGCCGCCACCCGGACCAGTATGGCGCGCAAAGTCCTAGCAGAGTGGATCAAACGGTATCAATCAAAATCGATTGCCGGACTGAGGGACAAGCCCAAGCCCAGTGTTCCGAGAAAGGAGCGCCTGGCTGAAGTCTATCCCGACATGGCACCCTGGTTCGCCGAGAGCAATGTTGTGAGCTTCGAAAGCCTGCCCCAAAAATCGAACATTCCTCGCTTTTGGAAATGCCGCCGCTGCGCGGTTGCGGGAAGGGGGGTTAAGACTTACGAGCGAAAAGTCTCGGACCAGATCAGGACCTGGCGATCGGGAGGTGGATGTTTCGACTGCAAGGGCGAGGCCATTTCGCAGTCCCATTTGGCTAGATCCCTCGAAAACGCCCCGTCGCTGGAACAGAGCCATCCCGCGTTGCTTGGAGAGTTTGCCCGCGATAATTCCCTGAGGCCTCATGAACTGACGGCAGGCTCAAAGAAGGCCGTCAAGTGGCGCTGTTCCAAATGTTCGCACACCTGGTCTGCCACACCTTATACAAGGGCCGTTCTCGACTGCGGATGCCAAAGATGTTCGACAACCTTCTCGAAGATTGAAGCGCGCTTCTATGCCGAGTTTGCAGTTCATTTTGCAGATACCCAATGGCAGTTCACGGATGGTGGGACTCTGCCAGAAATTGACATATTCATTCCAAGTCTCAGGTTGGGGATCGAGGTTGATGGCTTCAGACACCAGGACCGACACGAGCAGGACCGGCGCAAGAATGACACCCTCACTGAAGCCGGCATCGATCTGATCCGTGTGCGGCAAGATGTTTTAAGTCCGATCGAGCCATGCATGACAATTGATTTTGGTCTGAACAACCGCGTCATTTTTTCGCGGTTTCTTGAATGGGCGTCCGAGAACGTCTTGAGCTTGCGTGAATTTGCGCTGAGTTGGCTTCAACAAGCCGAGTTTCACGCGGAAGAGCATTTCCAACAGCTTTGCGTTTCGTCTTCGTATCCGCCTGAGGGCGAATCCTTGATCGATCATCACGCCTGGGTTGCCGATGTCTGGAGTCCCGAAAACAGTCGTGGTCCGGATGCCTATCACAAGAAATCACATCACGTGGTGAAATGGATCTGCGCGACCAACCGTGATCATCTCTACGATGCGAGCATCGCCGACCGGGCAAGAAGCGGGCGGTCTGGGTGTCCTTTCTGCAAAGGGCCTCGCATCTCCTTTGAGCGATCTCTTGCAGCACTTAAGCCCTCCGTTGCTAACCAGTGGGACAAGTGGAAAAATGGCAAGGATGCCTCGGAAGTCGCAGCGAGCAGCGACAAGAAAGGCTGGTTCATATGCATCGAGGAACATCCCTACGAAGCGAGGATCGCGTCTACAAAGGAAAACGCCAACAACTGCAAAGTATGCCGGTCCGAGGCAAAAAAAGATAAATCGCTAGCGCGCCTGTTCCCGTTTCTCCTGCAGGACTGGGATTACCCCAAGAACGAGGCCATCGGGCTGGATCCGCAAATCGTCAGTGCGGTAGCCCAGTCTGGAAACGCCTACTGGAAATGCTGCAAGTGCAACCACGAGTGGGAGGCTCAGGTGCAGTCACGCACGAGAGCGCAGACCCGGTGCCCAAATGTGGAGTGCCGTTTTTCACACTGGACCGATAAGCCGGCCCGGGCGGGGCCAAATACGCCGAACCGATCGAAGGCTCGCTTAATGGATTAACGGTGGCTCTAACGCTGAAATATTCATAGTAATTGTGTAGGCTTTTGTCGGTTATCATGCATGAAGGGAGCAACGGATCGATGATGATTATTCGCGACGAAGAGGGGTCCCGATGGAGAGTGCGCTAGCTAGATCCGTATCGCGTCCAACATTACCGTGGTGCCGAGCAAGAACAGGGTGTGCTCGCCGCGCACGCCCATTGGCTCAAGCCTAAGTCTTAAGGCTGCCTAGCGCTGGCGTGAGCTTGGCAAAGCGTCGAATTCGGCGCATGAAGAGCGGTAGCGCCCCAATGGCGGTAGATAGGTGCTGTTTGAGCGATACGTTCCTTAGCCTTACCTCAAATGCATGGCTGGCAATTGTGGGCGGTATTTACGCCTTTGCCACCTTGCTACTTGCGTGGTGGACGAACTCCGCGTCTCGTCGGACCGTCAAAGTTGCGCGAGATGTCGCTCGCGAACAAATAGACGCGTCAAGTCGGGGTATCGCCGATCAAATTGCTGCCTCCGCATTTGCCCAAGAGCGTCAGCTTCAGGTGACGCGCGAGGCAGCATTTATACAGGCACGCGCGTCGTCTGTGTCTAACAATCGTCAGGCCTGGATCAATGCGCTACGCGATGAGGTAACAGGCTTCCTCACGGATGCCGATATGGCATCTGTTGTTCGCGATGAGATGCCTATGTCGGATGAGCGGACACAAGAGCAATTTCGCAGCGCTCGGGCGCTCACCAAGCACATTTTCAAGGTTCGCCTATTGATCAACCCGACGGAAGGCGAGAGCACCGCGCTTGTTGACATGCTCGTCGAGGCGGAACGAAACGGGCTGACGCGATCGCGACGAGATGACCTCGTCGCTCATACGCAAGCCATACTCAAGAAGGAGTGGGAACGGGTGAAAACTGGAGAATGACAGCGCGATTTCCCGTCAAGAATGCCCCCAAGATGAGTTGGAGGACAGAACCACATGGGTGTTTTTCAAACTGTAACTCAACCAAAGCAAACGTGAACGGGATCGGTGGTTACTCGATCCACTCGGCAGGATGCTGCATCTAGCGTGAACCGTTGGGTGATCGTTGCGCCGGAGCTCCGTATTGCAGGAAGCTCTGTACTTGCTCAACGCAAGGTGTGCGTATGCTATAAAGAGGGCCCCCTGCGCGTCTCTGTCCTCCAGCACCCGTTTGGGTGGTTGATGGGTCGCCGCGCAAGCGCGGGTGCCATTTAAATAATCACTCGTCAGTCGGTGGCAGGCTTTGAGCGTGGAGGTCAACTAGCCACTTTGTGGCATACATCGCAAAGTCCTTGCCGTAGGTGGTAAGAAAAAAGACCTTTTTCTGGATGTTTCCGTAAAGTGTCATTCTGACCTCAACGAGGTTGTTGGCGGAAAACTCTGCAAGCACGCGTTCCGCAGCTTCGTCATCATCTCCGACAGGTTGTAGGTGGTTTCTCCATACCTCAAGGACGTCGAAGGTCTGGCAACCCACGGCAAGCTTACTGGTGGTGTACAAAAAGACATCGAGCAAGCTTGGAGTTTCGTCCTCAACCTCGTACTCCTCAAAGAAGCCATTCATGAACACCATCTGCATCTGAGTTGCCCGATAAACGACATCGCTAGGTATCGTCAGCTCGCCACTGCTGGTGTATGCCGCGAGGCGCTCTGTGAGAACCCGCTTCTCCTCCGACAATCTCGCAATTTCTTCCACGACCTGTGTGGATGCCACGTTATTGGCGCGAACCCAGCCCAAGCGGGGCTTGTCCTTGAAAAGCTCATTGAGGGCCAGTGCGACTTTGCCGCCTAGGTCGTCAGGATTTCGCCAAGCTTTGACCAGCTTTTTCTTCGCGATGTCTCGGAATGTCTCGATTTCAGGCCTTTTGTCGGTTTCCGCCCTGTCCAGGGGCCATGTTTTCCGGACTTCGTCATCAAGCAGGAACGCAGCGACGGGAATCCCCTTGGAGACCGCATATTCATATTCCATCTGCGTGTAGCTCTTACCCGCTTCCATGGAGCCGTATCGCTCAGCGATGATGACGACGTAGTAATCGCTCTCATCAATGCGGCGCGTAATGTATTCCCACTGGGTGCTGTCGCTGGCCTGAAATGCCTCCATGCCGATGGGGATGTGCCCCATGTTCAGGATCATTTCGATAACCCTGCGGCGTTCCTCCTGAAGGTCAACGAAGGTCGAGCTGACGAAAATCTGATATTTAACGTCCATTCGGTGGCTCCAGGATGCGCGTGTAGGCGCACCATATCATCCGAGTTCAAGACCTCAGATGGCAAAAAGCGCTGATACACAGGTATCAGGGCGAATTGGTCGACTGCTGTAACGCGACGCCGTATCGCGACGATCCTCACACAGGCACTGCCTCATTGCAGGCTGCATAGGGGGCTACCTATCTGCCGGCCGTCGTGGGCTTTTGTTGTCGTGGTAGCCAGTTGTTCAGGTAGGTGGCCACGTCAACGACACGCGCGGTCGAAGTCTTTCCAGCCCAAGCCCTCAGGCATGTCCGGTTGAATGGCGAGGTGATCGCCGTCTACACCTTCGGAAGACCCGACAACCGGCGCCGCGGCGTGGCTAATTTGGAAAAGGCCGCAAGCGATACGCTGACGCGTTGGGGCGTGCTGGAAAATGATAGCCAGATCGTCGATATCCGGCTGCCTTGGGGGTGATGCCGATCAGGTTGCTGCAGGTGAGTGTCGGGTGGGTTCCTCGAGATGGCTGGTTAGGAGAAATACCGCACGCCCAGCTTCCTGCTGAGTTTTCGGACTTCATCGAAGCCGCCCAGTTCCCGCACCTGAGGTGCACCATCAAAATTCCATTGCTGGCAGTAGATGACCTTTTCAAAAGGCCGGCGTCGGACGCCATCGAAATAGCAGAACACGCTCGGGCTGGAATAGTAGGGGTCCGGTTGCCAGTTCACCCCGTCGATGAAGTCGTAGGGAATGAAGCCTGCCAGCACGCATCGCGGACCGTTCTCGTTGGCGTTGTGGTCGGCATGGCGCCATTTGTCGCCAACCTGCATCAAATTGCCGTAGGCCAGTGAGACGATAATGCCACGCTCATATGTCCCGATCAGGAGAGTGCGGAACCATGCGGGTGCACCACGTGAATTCTTGGGAATGTCCGGAAAGACATCCATGCGCCGGAGATCGCGAATAACAATCTCGGGGTCGAGCTTATCTCGCACCTGTGTGTAGAACCATTTCTCGAACTCGGGTTGCCACTTGAGGCGCAGCTCAAGCTTCTGGGTGGGCGTGAGCCTGCGGTTATTCCGCATGAAAAGCCGCCATCCGCCCTTCAGGGCATCGAGGCCCAGCCTGAACCCAGCGATTGAGAAGTATTCGAACATGCGATTTCCCTCGCCGAATTCTATTCGTTTTCCCAGTAAAGGCCTTTGGCGACACGGCGGGTGTGAAAGATTTCCACCTCAGCCTGTGCGTCGGTGTTGAAGTAGTGATGAATGATTTTGTTCGAGCCGTTCAATATCGCCATGAACGAATCCAGCGAGGCTGCGACGCTCGTTATGTCGATATCTTCGAAAATGACCAGCTCCTGAAGCCCATCTTTGTCCACGCGAAAATGTCGGTCGGTCAGCGCGCGGATGTTGTTATGCGTGTCGTTGCATAGGCTGTTGTACATGGAGCGATATTCGCGTTCCAAACCGGCTTTCTGGAAGCGATCAAATACGTTGATGACCTTTGTGTGTGTCTCTATCGCGGCCAACTCGGCTTGATGATAGGCGAGCTGGGCCTTGGCCTCGGCGTTGTCCTTGAAGAAGGCGAGAAAGATGTTATTGCCCTTAACGCCTTCGGAAATGAGCTTGATCCACTCGCTGTGGTACTTGGCGTTGAGCTGGTTCAGATAGGCGCTGTCGTTGGCAAGATTGATGAGGTCGGTGTACGCCTCCATCGAAGATCGCAGGATGTGGTTGACGCCGGTCCAGCGGTTATCCCGTCGCAAGGCCACTGCGCTGTCCGCTTGTTCGATGATGGTGGCATACAGCGCGATAAGGGTGCGTTGGCGCTCGTCGTTCTTATTGAAAACAACGCGTGGCAGACGATCGATAGTCGCTACGAGGACTTCGCTCAAGAAGTCCAGCATCGAAGTAGCCTTATCCATGTCATTCCCACATCCCGAATCCTTACGGTAAGTTTAGGATGTGCTGAAGCCAAAGCAAAGGCGGCCACTCGGGCAGTCCCGGTCTTATCCCTGTTGTTCTCCGAGATTTTCCAGGGAGACCTTCTCGCAGGCGTCCCTAGCTTTCTTTTCCGCGGCCTGTCCCGCCTCCAGCTCCCTGCGCAATCGCATGGTCTCGCGACCGGCAATTAGTGTCGGATCGAATTCCTCCATGGCTAGAAGGGGATTTAATCGTCGAAGGGAGCGTCGCTACTGATCTCCTTCGACTTGCTCGGTACCGGTGCAGCAACGCCACCGGTGACCTGCTGGTATTCAGGAGATTTGGCAATCTTATCCTTCAGCCATTGGGGCAGGGTGATGTACAACATTTCGTCGAGGTCGTGGAATTCGTCCTCGCCGGTAGCCTACAAATGCGTTCATGGTTGTGTGGCGAAGCCCGGCGAGCGGAGTGTCAGGGTCCGCCGAATGCGTTAGGGTAAGCCGCAGGTAGCTACATTTTCCACCGGCGCTCACGATTGCCCTGCTGCGGCAGGATTCTGGTTAGAAATCAATGCGTGCGGACCGCTAAACTACGCGTCGGCAGTTCGTATCTCGTCAAGGCGAAGATGCTGCTCCAGCATCTGCTTCGACGCCCTCTACGGTTCTCGCTCAACGACGGCTTAGCGCCTTCGTTTCAGACGTTGAGGTCATTACCTCGGGCGCCTGAAAGCGGACATGCTGCCAGAGCGCCGTTACGTCGACTTTGCGCCCTCGTGAGTGGCTTTGCGATATCCGAGGTGTGAGCCCGGAGGCGCGCAATATTTTCGTTAAGGTGACGTGGCTTGCCTCGACGAGCGGACCAGCGGTCGCCGCCAGATGACAAACAAAGGGCGGCGCCCGGTATTGTGCGCCGCCCTTATAATGATCCCTCTTGATGTCACCCGTCTTTAGCGCCGGTGTGGTCGCGTCCTTTCGGGGCGATCGGGCCGTTTGTGCAATCCATCCCAATCGAAGCCGATCAGCGCTTCCTCGCCAAACCAGTACACCCAGGTGCGGGTTCGCTCGGCAGATAATCGGTAGATATCGCCGTCTCGGACGAGATCATGCAGCATTCGGTATGGCCCTACCTCGCCGGTCGTTTCGACATGTGATCCAGAGCAAGGATTGGCGTCAATGCTAGCAATGTCGACGACACGGACCTTGCCGCTCAGGCCGAGTGCAGAATCGACGCGCCAACTTGGAAAGCGGTTGGCGCCCTCCTCAAGCGACTTGACCGTCACAAATGTGACCGTCGCATTTCTCGTGACGAGGTGACGGACAAGGGCGTCGATCATGTTAACCGTGATATCGTCGACAACCGAGCTCGTGTGGAAACTGATTGTCACGGTCTGGCCGACCTCGTCGATTGCCGCGCCCTTACTGTCGAAATCCTCCAGGCACTTCTTGGCTGCCGTCATCATGAGGTGGGTGAGCGTGTGGCACTTCGACAGATCGTCGCGGCGCTCCCGGTCGACCCAGACCGAAACGAGTTCGCCCTCCTCGGGCGGCATGCTCGCCGCACCGTGAAGCGTCAGCCAGGTTTCACCTTCGGATTTCGCGACCTGTTTGATCGGAAAGACCTGGTCACCGACGGTAACCGAACCGTGGTCGCGCGGTTGTCCACCCCCTTCGGGGCGGACAATGTTCTGATCGAGGACGACGGTGGCGTCCGTTCCGGAAACACTGACGCGGCGTACCGCGGTCAGATTGGTGTAAAGCCGGGGCTCGCGAAGAAAGATGTTAGTCATGACTTTTCCTCCTGGATCGAGTTTCAGTTCGACGGTGCGCCGAGAACGCGGCCCGCCGCCAAGAGGGAGAGCTGCGCGAAATATACCCGCACGAAATAGCGGTCGGTGCCGTCGAAGCGGGGCTTGTAGGCGCTCCGTCGGTGCATCATCCGCGTATTCGAGTAGAGGATGAGGTCGCCCGGCTTGGAGCGCAGCGCGATGACCGGGCTCGCCGCGACGGTCTCGTGCAGGCACGTCAGCGCGTATTCCGCAGTGTCCGTCAAGCCGATGACATTGTCGGCGTGATAGCGTGCATGGGTCAGGCCGTTATCATCATGCACGAAGAGCGGCACCTGCGAGGCGGCGATCTCGCCTCCGTCATTGTGACTTGCCGGCGCCTTGATCGCGAATTCATGCCGGTAGAGTGCCGCGACGGAATCGGGCCCAAAACGGCGTGCCATGCCATTCTTGATGTCGGCGACAGCCGCGAGCTCCATCGGCACGGTCGGCTCCGTGTTGATGGCGACAAAGCCTTGGTAGGGGTTCATCAACTTGCCATTTGCTAGCGCATCGTGTTCGCAGGCCATCGGTTGGTTGGCATTATCGCAATGGAAGTTCAGTTCACTCTTGTAGCCTTGGCTGGACACTTCGTTTGCCAGCCGCTTGATCGGCGCGACAGCGCGTTGTACCAGCCCCTTGTTTTCGCTGGCATAGCTGAAGCCACCCATTTCACAGAAGCGACCGAAGGTGCCAACCAGCGTTGCGACTGGCGCGCGGACCGCCTTGCCATCGACGACGCCGTCATCAGGCGTCACAATCGGTGCGGCATGCGCTGCAAAGCCGGAGACGACGACGACCGGCGCGGCACGCTTGAGCACGAATGCGGATGCGTCCCCCAGCCAGGGAAGCTCGGCGCGAAGGATGGCGTGCGCGGCGCGTTCGAAGCTTTCCGGATCACTTTCGTATTCGAAGAGGTGATCGAACTTCGACTTTGCCTTCGACGCGGCAACTGCATCGTCGGAGGTCAGGTTGATGCGCGCCATCTTGGTGTTGCCGGTAGCGTCGTTGTAAAGCGTCACGCGGCCTTCGAAGTGCTTTTGCAGGTGGATTTCGACGCGGCGGGCGTCGGTCTGGAGGGCCGTCGAGGCGCGACCGGAGTCGCTGGCCCGGTCTGCACGACTGGCGGCATCGTCGATAGGGTGAAAGAAAACATTACCGGTATTCGCAATATCATTGGAAGACATGTGATTCTCCTGTGATTCACGGGTTTGACAACTTGTCAACAGGAGGTACGGTCCCTAGGATCGCGAGGGTCCTAGGAAATCATTTCCTGTGACGGTCGCTGTGGAGGGTCTGCCTGCAAGCTATGGCCCTCCGCAGCAATACTTTCGGCATTTCGGACGTGGTCGTCGGGACTGGTCTTAGGCTGTTCCCGGACTCCCCCATCTCATCACAGTAGAGCGCTTCTCCGAGAAATTGAAAATTCGACAAACGAATTTTTTATTTCGCCTCTTTTTCCCATGTTTGGTGACGGTGAAAAACAAGTCGAATTTGATGCGAATTTTATTGAAAATTTGCGGAGAAATATCCTAAAAATTCGGCCCCTGCCCGCATGCCGAAAGTGACATTGCCTCATGCTGCTCTCCCCCGAATTGAAGAAACGCGCCTTTGAGCATCCCCATCTTCCATTCTGGAGCAAGGAAAACAAAGCGCGGCTGGACAAAGTGCTGCGCGATCTGTGCATCGATACACCCTACGGTATTTCCGGCGAAACGTTCTGGAACGACAACGTCGTGACAATCTGCAACGAGTTTGGTGTTTACACCAGAAAGCAACTGGATCCTGTGACCGGCAGTAAACCGAAACGACCAGTTTCGACGCACAAGGCCTTGAGAAAATTTTTTGAAAAGGACGACAAAACCAATGCCCACCGTTTCAATGGCGATCGTCGGCTTCGCAATGCAATAGCGATCGCGGTGTTTATGGTGACGGAGGGCGGCGAATTTCGGGGCCTAGACCTCAGCGTTGTTCGAGAGTTCTTCGCTGCTGTCGATCCCGCTGCTGCAAACGATAGATCGGTTGACGCGGCAAAGCGGTCAGCCCGTCGATCACAGAACCGTCCGCCGCCGGAAGCCAGCAGCTCCGAAACCCGGCGCTTCATGGAGACAATCGGCGTTGAGAGCGATTTGATCGAGCGCGCCAGCAAGGATCTTTTCGGCGACAAGTTCGTCCCTGGCAGCGAGCAACAGCGACTATACTTCGAGACCTACCGGTTTTCGAAGACGGCTGGCTTCGTCGACAAGAGCTATACAGTTATCAATTCCCCGACGAAGATTCCAGAGAAGGACTACGTGGATTTCAAAAACTTCTATTTGAACTCCAGCGACGATAAGAGAACAACGAAAGGAATGGTGCTCCGGTTCAGACACGGGACGTACCTCGTGGGTGTGATCAATGATGGCGCCGCCCTGAAGACCCTATATATCAACGACGCTGACAAGACGGCCCAAACCTGGACCGGCGGCACCCTGTCGACGGACGGAAGCCACGGCGTCCTGGCCGGCCGCGTTGTCATGCGCCGGACGGATGTCCCCGACACTACCGAGCTTGAGACGTGTAAACGGCTGCCTGTCGGGATCCATTCGCTGGCGACAATTATTACTAGAAAAGAGCTGAGCGACAAACAGCTCTTGTTTCTCAGGAACCGGATCAAGTTCACGACCGAACGAGAGCTGCGGATCTGGCGCGATGGGAAATACCATCTTTGTACACAGGAAGAAATGGTTCGCGAGACTCAAAGGAGACTGATGGTCGACAACAAGCCGCTGTTCATCTTCGATAACGGGGACGACGAGGGAAAAAACGCCAAGCCATTCAATCCGGCCGCGGACGAGCACTACACCTTCAACAGTGCGCTTGACCTCGACAACGTTTGAATACGGATGTGTTGATCCGTTATATTCGCCGACATGTCCGCTCGTCGAAATTACTTGAAACAGCCGCCTTAGGCCAATTTAGACCTCGATAGCAGAACTTATCATTTCTGCTTTTCGTATTAGGTTTCCTAGTGACGGACGGGTTCGTCATCGGCCCCGTATCGGAAATGATTTCCGCTTAGCGCCTCCATTCCGGTCGTTCGTGTGGCGCCTGTAGTCCCTTGAAAGCGGTCGGTCTGCGTTTCGTAATGGTCATATCCGGACGCGTAATATGAGTAGCGTCTACGCGACTTTTCATCAGTTCGGGCCAAGGTATTGATTAATACCGCCGATGCCTAATAAACCTGCCCGCCGTCTCGAATTCAACGGCCCTTGGCTGGATCCTGCAACTCACAGAATAACTCCTCGAATGCGCGGTCGGCGCCCCATGCTTGCGCGGAGGCAAAGGCCATTGACCATGCCCCCAAGTTTTATCCAGTTTTGAGTTCGCTCCAGCGGTTTTTGGTTTCTGTTGTTGGGTCGGTAGCGGCGGGTTGCGGTGCGGAGCCATTTCGGCTGCGCAGCACCGCATCACGTCGCGGGTTGAGTGTCCGAGCG